>NZ_BAABFV010000001.1:1500000-1759231 GCF_039541235.1 Kangiella marina
TAAAGCAAACTATAGAGTGTTATTGACAGGTGAGGGCGCCAAAGGGTTAGAAAGTGTCGCGCCTTATATCGTCAGACTCGAAGAGTCGGCAAATACTGTGAATTGGTATTTAGAAAAGGTATACGGTAACGGGATAGGATTCGTAGTAGCTTCCATGGATTCCATCGAACAGCTTGCAGATCAATGGGCGGGCATCATTGAAACAAAAGTGCCGAGCTCAGGGCATAACGGATATTTTAGAGTATATGACCCTGTAGTACTGCGGAGTTATCTAGAGATACTAGACGAAGACGGTGAGTTAGGAGATTTTTTTGAACATCTAGGATCGCTACTTGTTGAAGCAGATAATACTGTGGAATTAATTTGTTATAGAAAGAATTCTAAAGACAAGTTTAATAATGAAATAATTGTGAGTAAAGAAAGCATTCATAGAGCAGAAAACATGCCGCGGGACACTATTGAAAAGGGAGCGATAGCAGGATGAAGGAAATAGCATTAATCGGTCATACCCATACCTGCAAGGGAACGAAAAGCAGTGAACATAAAAATGGCCCGATAATCAGTGGGCAAGCAAAAGTGACAGTGAATGGTGTGCCCGTCGCTGTTGTCGGCGATAAGCTGCAATGTGATGATTCAACTGACGTTATCGTTAAGGGATCTAGCGTGGTTAAAATTAATGGCAAGCCTGTTGCTCGAAAGGGAGATAAAACGGCAATAGGGGGATTCATTGATAAAGGTGATCCGTTAGTTAAGATTGAGTAATTAGGGATGAATGATGTCAAACAAGTCGAAAAGTAAGATTCAAAAACTATTTACCGAAAATCACTATAAAAAGTTTTTAATGCAATGCCGAGATGAAATAACGCAAAAGTTCCCGGGCTTTTGGAGCAGCCTTTCTCAGCAAGAGCAACTGACTTGGCTTGATAGCGTTGTTCGAGACTCAAAGAAACTCGGGTTTGGGAATGAGTACTTAATTAAAGATTACATGAGCATTGTGTGTAAGATAGGAAAAGATTTCCTCCAAGACCCTGACATCGATAATAAGATAGTACGGTTCATAACTGACACTAACTTTTCACCTTACGTAAGAACCAGAGACACCAATCGATGGATTGATAAAAACTTGTCTAAGATAACAAAGCCAGAGAGGATCTAAGACTATGATGAAAAAAATAACAGTTATAGTATTACTGATTCTTATCGCGGAGTTAGCGATGGCAGACAGTAAAGAGGTTGTTGGCTCAGAAACTGAAAAATCATCACAAAACAATATTTATCATGATTATATTGTTCAAACAAAAAAATTAATTGATAAAAAGTTTCCCGGCTATTTCAAAGAGCTAACGAAAGGTGAGCAATTACAATGGATTGACTACGTGGGTCGACAAGGGGCTAAGTTTGGATACGACAATATAAGCTTGAGGCAGGGCTATACAATCATAGCTTGCTACTTAGGAAAGGACTTTATGACAGATCAAGGTGTAGATAAGAATATTAAGCGATTCTTACAAGATGAAAGGTTTTCTAAATACGTAAGAATTAGAGATATGCAGCGGTATTTAGAAAAGAAGAACTATAAATTAAACAAACCATCGATTGTGGAATAAATGATGAAAAAAACGATAGCAACACTGCTGATAATTTTTGTTACTGGCTGCTCTGCTATGCAAAAGAAAGCCAATGGCAGTCATTTCAACTTTGGATCTAATAATAACTCAGAAGCAAGCGTTTGGTTAGAAGAAATTATTGTTGATGGGAACTGGAGTGCTCCTGCTACAGGGACTCTAGGCTGTGGTGGTGGCAATATAAATGGTGCACCAGCTATTGGCTCAGTTCCTAAAAATACTCCAGCACCAAAAGATACCATTTACTTGGAGTGGTATGCTTGGAGGGAGATGTCAAGAATGAAAGCGGTAGTTGATTTGCCAGGTAGAGATGTAATCTATCCATTGTTGCTTAATCCACCGTGGCCTAAAAATAAATATAATATAAATAAATCCTACTTTATTATTGATTTTAGACCTGACCATAAAGTCTGGATCAAACTTGCTGATACTTCTTCGCCGTCGTCACAAGACGAGGTAATGATTTTAGCAGAAGGACAAGGTGTTAAAACTGATGATGTTGTTACTCGATATAGCCATTTTGAGGAGGGTGAAAACTACAAACTCGATTGTACGGCACACCGTAAACGGATTGAGGAACTTGGGGGATACACGAATTCTTTAGAAGTTTATGACCGTTGGTATCCTGGAGCGCCTCAAAATAAAGAGTTAGGCCATGAGTAGTCGTAAAAGCCCGAATCAGCTACCAAGCAAATGCCCATGGATATTAAGAGTCGGTGTTTTCTTTGATGGAACTGGTAACAATAAAGAAAATGATATCCCTAGAGGTAAAGCCACAAATATTGCGAAGTTATGGGAAACGTACAAAATTGAAGAGGATACAAAAAACCTTATAAGATATAGACGGTTTTATAAAAATGGTGTTGGCACAATTGATGGAGATGATGATGAAGTTAGTGGTTTAGCACTAGGGGAAGGTGGCATAGAAAGAGTTCATGAGGCGATAAAAGAGGTTGCAGATTTTTTTGATGGTAAGCCTTGCGCTAAAGAGTTTGTTGTTGATGTATTTGGTTTTAGTCGCGGCGCTGCTCAGGCCAGACATTTTATCAATGAATTACACGACCGTGCCGCTGGGCCGAATGTTAAAGTTGGCTTTGTAGGAATTTATGACACAGTGGCTTCTTTTGCTGGAGGTTGGATCGGAGCGCTTGACCCTACGGATTTATTCTCAGATGACGAAGCTGGGGATAATATTAATCGTTACAAAGTGTCGGAGTACCAAGGACAAAGAAAGGTAAGACGAGGACGAAGAATTGTAGAGGCCCCATACTATAAAGATATTATTAAAGACTTTAACTTTCACCTCAGCTCTGCTTCTGCAGATTTTATTGAGCACTTTGTGGCAAGAGATGAGGTTCGTAAGAACTTTCCGTTAAGTAGCTTGGAGCCTAATGATGGAGGCTTCCTGAATCAGAAGACATATATTGGCGTGCACTCTGATATTGGTGGAGGCTATGCAACAGATGAAGGTGAGATAAAAAATAAACTAGACTGGATAGCGCGTTATCGACCAGTACATGGAGCTAGGATCGGTGGCTTAGATAGAGCAAGGCCCGATAAAAGCAATCAGTATCGAAAAGAGGAACGATACTCGGAAGCAGAAATAGAAGAGATAAAGCAGGCGTATTGGAAGCTTGGTTATGATATCCGTGAAGAAAGACTAGGGTTAAAAGTGTGGTTGGTTGGCAAGAAAAGCGTTGCTAATACTTTATCCAATGTCTATTTACGATTGATGCACCAGAAAGCCTGTCAGTCTCAAGTACCATTTGAAGAGTTACCTGAAGGCGAAGAGTACGATATTCCATCAGAGCTTCAGGACTATTGGAAATCGTTAAAGGATAACGATAGTTTTCCTCGTTCATGTGAACAAGAAATTTATGCAAAGTTTGTGCATCAGTCAGATGTTGATGATGAGGACAGAGCGCCAATATACAAGCCGAAACAGTATTTTGCTGATTTAGCTAATGAGCCTGATGTTGGCGAAATAAGAACGATCTTTACAAATGACTCGACTTTAGCCGTGGCGCCAGAAGCTAATGATAACGTTGACGCTAATGGTGCTGAGATCTGTACTGAGAATTTAGCGAGTAGGGGTTAGTTTATCGTGTGCAGGTTCTTATAAAGGGGCTTTAGCCGTTTATAGAGTCGCTTGTAGGTTTCTTGATAGAGCTTGTGGTATTTTTTTGTATTTCCTGGAATCGGTTTGAACACTGCGCCCTGACGACACATGGCTGATGTTGCTGCTTCATAATCCTTATAAAGGCCAATGCCGACGGCGGCATTAATCGCTGCTCCGAGTGCTGATGTTTCATAGGTATGAGGTCGTATGGCAGGCCGATTGAATATATCTGCAGTTAACTGCATGCTGGTCGCACTTTGTGAACCTCCCCCTGAGACATAAAGTTCTGATATTTTTTGATGAGTCCTGCGTTCAATATTCTCCATTCCTTCCCTTAAGCTATAGGCGATACCTTCCAAGATCGCATGGTAAACGTGTGCTTTGGTATGAGAGTCTTTAAATCCTATGATGGAGCCTCGAGCTTCGGGACCTGGTACTTTAACTCCAGGAGACCAGTAAGGTTGTAACATTAAGCCATCAGAACCTGGCGGGATGTCAGCAACGGACTCTTCTAGAATTTGCTCGGTAGCAACGCCGCGCTCTTGTGATAATAGCTTTTCAGCATGTGCAAATTCATCTTTGAACCAACTAATCATCCAGTATCCGCGGTGGATCTGAAACTCTAGCGTGTAGGCGTTCGATACGGATGATGGGTAAGGTGGAATAAATCGAACTGGCTCGACATATGTTTGACTGGTGACGTTTATGGTGGCAGTGGTGCCGTAACTTAAACATGCTTGGTGTTTATCCAAGCAACCTGAGCCTAATACTTCCGAAGCTTTATCTGCACCAGCAGCGATGACTGGCAGCCCTTGGGGCAGACCAGTCGCTTTAGAGGCGCTGGATTGAAGCTGGCCTATCAGATCACCCGGTTTCACAAGTTCAGGAAGTTGCTGTTGAGAAATGGGTGCTATTTGCCACTTCCAATCAGAAGGCTTAGCCCACTGGTGGTGTTTGTAGTCAAAAGGAATATAGCTGACTTGTGAGGCTACGGAATCTTTATACTCACCGGTAAGCTGATAATTGAGGTAACCGGATAATAGCAGGTACTTGTGTGTGTTTTGCCATATGTCAGGTTGGTGATGAGCTATCCAAGCTGCCTGGCAACTGGCTTGGAAGTTCTCGAGAGTCGCGTTAAGTCCTGCTAATTTAAAAAGGTATTTCCAGTAACCTTTTAATGGCTGAGTTTCTTCTAGTTTTCGTTGATCGGTCCAGATGATTGCGGGGCGTAAAGGTTTGCCACTAACATCAAGGTTAACGACCGTATTTCTCAGAGTCGTTACGGCTATCGCTTGGATATTCGAAAAGTGATCTGAGGCAGTCGATTTTAGTCTTTGGCACGCTAAGCATAAAGTGTCCCAAAAGTAGCTTGGGTTTTGCTCATACCAGCCAGGGTTAGGTGACTGATAATGATTAATAGGAATCTGGCTTTTGGCGAGGATATTGCCATGAACGTCAAAGATAATGGCACGCAAGCTTTGCGTACCATTATCAATGGCGAGAATGGTCTTGTTGCTCAATTAATTGCCTATCCCTGAGTGGCGGAGTAAAGCATCGGGCGAAGGCTCGCGTCCGCGAAAGGCTTCAAACAGTTCGGCTGGCTCAGCGGAACCGCCTTTCTGTAAAATGTTCGTTAGGAAGTCTTGCCCCGTTTGCGGGTTAAAAATACCTTCTTCTTCGAATCGAGAAAAAGCATCTGCCGATAATACTTCGGCCCATTTATAACTGTAATAACCGGCCGCATAACCTCCAGCAAAAATATGACCAAAGCTATGCTGGAAACGATTAAATTGTGGAGGCTGGATAACAGACACTGCTCGTCGAACTTGGTCGAGCTGGTGTTGGATTTGATCGGGTTGCTTAACATCAAACTCACTGTGTATGGTGAAGTCGAACAATGAGAATTCTAGTTGTCGAACCATTTGCATGGCTGACTGGAAGTTCTTAGCTGCTAATAGGCGTTCCAGTTTCTCAGCCGGTAGCGAATCACCAGTCTTATAGTGTTTAGCAATCTTGGCCAAGCCTTCTTCTTCCCAACAGAAATTTTCGAGGAACTGGCTGGGCAACTCTACTGCGTCCCAAGGTACGCCAGAAATTCCCGCAACAGAGGCATAGTCAATATCGGTCAGCATGTGATGAAGGCCGTGACCGAACTCATGAAATAAGGTGGTGACTTCGTCATGGGTAAAAAGCGCAGGAGTATCACCAACAGGACCATTAAAGTTACAGGTTAAAAAGGCGACAGGCTTTTGGATGCCATTGTCGGTTTTGCGGCGACCAATACAGTCAGCCATCCAAGCGCCACCACGCTTATTGCGTCTCGCATAGAGATCAAGATAGAAGCTGGCGATATAATTATTCTGTAGATCGTAAATGTCAAAAAAGCGAACGTCATTATGCCAGGTTTCGATATCATCACGCTCTTGGAAGGTGATGTTAAACAAGGTACCGGTGATTTCAAACATGCCTTTAATGACTTGGTTCTCAGGAAACCAAGGTCTTAATTCTTCTTGAGAAATGTTGTAGCGTTCGTTTTTGAGCTTCTCACTGTAATAGGCTAAATCCCAGGCGTCGAGCTTATCGATGCCATGCTTTTCACGAGCATAGTCGCTCAGTTCTTTTAAATCGTTTTCAGCTTGAGGCTTAGATTTGGTCGCTAGCTCGGTTAGAAAAGAAATAACTTCTTCAGTGGACTGAGCCATTTTCGTCGCAAGAGATAGCTCACCATAATGTTTGAAATCCAATAACTGGGCAAGTTCATGCCTTAGTGTGAGTATTTCTGGCATGATGTCGCTGTTATCGAACTCTTCGGCATTGGGGCCGATTTCTGAGGCGCGTGTGGCGAATGCCGTATAGACTTCTTGACGCAACTCTCTGTTATTCGCATGCATCATGACCGGCAAATAAGAGGGGAAGTCGAGTGTGATTCTATAGCCGTCAACATCAGCAGCTTCAGCAGTTTGCTTGGCCGCAGCTATGGCAGACTCTGGTAATCCATCAAGAGCGCTTTTATCGGTAAAGTCTTTATGCCATGCCATGGTAGCGTCTAACACATGTTGTTCAAACTTTGAGGTTAGCTCTGATAGACGCTTTTGGATTTCACCATAGCGTTGCTTCTTATCATCATTGAGTGCCACGCCTGACAATTTAAAGTCGCGTAAATCATCTGTCAGGATTTTGCGCTGCACTTTATCAAGCTTTAGTTCATCCGCTCTTTTTGCCAGCGAGCGTACAGCGTTATAGAGCCCTTGGTGTTGGCCCATTTCTGTTCCATAGTCAGAGAGCAGAGGCAAACAAGCGTTATAAGCTTCGCGTACTTGATCGGAATTAGCCACGGAATTGATATGGCTGATAGGACTCCAGGCTCTATCCAAGCGATCGTTGATTTCTTCAAGCGGTTTAACGAAGTTATCCCAAGTAATGGTCTCAGGAGTCAGACTATCCGTTAAGTCGTTGATAGCTTGTCGGCTGTCGTTAATGATGGCCTCAATGGCATCGACCATATGAGCAGGTTCAATGCTGGTGAAAGGGGGTAATTCTTTCAAGTTTAGCAAAGGGTTAGACATAAATACCTTCTAAGATGTTTTGCTTAATTCATACAATTTAGCTTCTTTTAATAAAGCATAATATGCGGATAAATGTGAAAAAATAAAGCCCCTCAAGCCGGAAAAGCAGTAGCGATAGATTAGGTAGTTTCGAATAAATTCGAGCGGGTATATGAGCAGCAGTTTCAAAACTGATGCTTTTTTGCCTTTGTTGAACTTTTCTATGGCCTTTAGCGAGGAGTATTGATTATATTTTTCAGTGAGTTGAGCGATATTCGAGTAACCATAGTGGTTAAAGTAACGCTTGGTATGGGCAACTTTCTGATCAAAGTCTGGGCCTTCATGAACGTTATCTTGCAGTCGATACTTCGCATGTTGCTTGAGAAATAATCGAGTATTCGTTGGTAGGCGTGTTAGATTTGAAAAAAAACGTCCGGCGAAAAGATCGTTGCGACGACATTTGAGTGCAACGTAATCGTGCTGGCGTGTCACAAAAGATTTGAACTCATCAATAATTTCTGGTGTCAGTTCTTCATCGGCATCAAGATTTAAGACCCAATCATGCTGGCACAAACTCATGGCATATTGCTTTTGCTTAGCATAACCCTGCCAATCGTGATGAACCACTTTTGCGCCTTTTGATTTTGCGATAGCTATGGTTTTATCGTTGCTGCCGCTATCGACGACAATGATCTCAGCGAAAGACTGGCAGCTATCTAACACACGACCAATATGCTGCTCTTCATCTTGAGCAATAATAAAAACACTAATTGGGATGGGTTCCATAAGTCCTACTTGTTTGGGTTTTTATGTCTCACGACCTCGATAATCTCGGTGGTCGAAATGGAGGGTGTTCGAGGTAAATATTTAACATCGCATAAGTTTGAGAGTTCATCAAACTTACCCTGCCAATCATCGCCCATGACGAGGATATCGGCGTTATACTGTTTGATGTATTCAGCTTTAAGCTCTAAAGATTCTTCGGAGAAAACAAAATCAACACAGGATAGCGCGCTAATAATGCGCATACGGTCTTCCTCCGAATATATAGGATAGCGGCCTTTTTTCGAGTAGTTAAGTTGATCCGAAGAAACTCCGACATAAAGCTCAGTACCGTAAGCGCGGGCTCTTTCTAGAATGTTAACGTGGCCGACATGAAACACATCGAAGGTACCAAATGTAATGATTCTCATAATAGGCCTCAAATTAACCCGTAGGATTTAAAAGAAAGTTGGCGACGCGCTGCGAGCATTGCCCATCAACGTTACCCACTACTTGTTGGGTAATCGATTGACGTGCGCTGTGATGGGTTTGTGGCTGTTGAATATTGAGCTCAACCGCCTCTTTTAATTCCGAGTAGCGATTGATATTGGTGCCCATCGAACCAAATAATTCATAGTCATCCGAGAGACGCTTGTTTAGACGGAACTTGAGAATACCGCGATAACCCCAGCGCAATTTTAGGAAGTGACCAATAATGACGGGTTTATCCAGTGCGATAAACTCGAATAAAGCGGATGAGGTTTCACTGATCATGATATCTGCTGTGGCCATAAAGGGCACCAAGCTTTGCTCGCTCATATCAGCTAAATAAACATTGCTAAAAGTAGCCCAGCGCTCTAGTAGCAAGCGCTGCTTTTTGTAAGCCGATTTAATTAGTGATAAATAGTGAGGCTTGATAAGAATATTGTAGTCGCTAAATTGCTGCGGCCAATCTTTAGGGAAGTTTTCGATGGTGCTCGGATAAAACGTCGGCGAATAGAGCAAGGTTGGCTTGGCCGGATTGAGTCCTAGAGCAGTAAGGTCCATAGCGATAGTAGGGTCATTGATAATTGGATCCAGCTTGGTATAACCCGTATTAATAAAGGTTTTATTAGGGTACATCGCTTCTAACCGCTGCTTTCGGTGCTCTGATTCAACGAAGCGATATTGGATAGCGGCGCTGGACGCATTATAGTAAGTCGACTTAGGACCAAGCCCATGCAATATTAATGCAGTTTTACAGCAGTCGTTCAGATCATTGGCAATGTCAGCGGCATGCCCAAAAATGACCCAGTCCGGTGCCTGAGATTGATAAAAACTCAAGCGCTCATCTTCAGCCAGTAGATGTGTTGTAACATTCTTACTATGAAGCGACTCTGTAATGGATGGCGGGGGCTCAGAAATGAAGGTGACCCCGACTTTTACAGAAGAGTCAGCGGCCGATGCTAACAAAGCATCAATGACTGGCTCGAAGTGTGGCAAATAGTATAAATAAGCGACATCAAAATATATTTTCACAGCGACAACTTTTCGTCCAAGAATGATTTAGAAACTAGGGTATTAAGAATCATCCAAATGATGTGAACGTGTTCCGTTCATTGCTTGGCGGTTTGAAAACCTAAGCCTGTCCCTGTGATGTGATTAGCTTCTAAATAGCAACTTAATGTGTTTATAATCAGGACATTATAAACAGAATTGGTGAGAAATAACCATGACTGATAGACAAACTAAAGTTCATGCCAAAAACCACTACGACTTCCTGGCAATCGGGGGAGGCAGTGGTGGCATCGCTTCAGCAAACCGAGCCGCCATGCACGGCGCTAAAAGTGCCATTGTCGAAGCGAAGGCTTTGGGTGGGACCTGTGTTAATGTTGGTTGCGTACCTAAAAAAGCGATGTGGTACGGTGCACAAGTTGCTGAAGCGTTTAAATATGCACCAGATTACGGGTTTACGCCACAAAACGTCGACTTTAGCTGGTCGAAGCTTGTGGAGAGTCGAGAAGCCTACATCTCAAGAATTCACCAGAGCTATGAGCGAAATCTCGGCAATAACAAGGTTGACGTGATCGAGGGCTATGCCAGGTTTATTGGGAAAAATACGATTGAAGTTAATGGTGAATGCTATAGCGCGGATCACATTGTCATCGCTACCGGCGGCTATCCTATAATTCCAGATGTGCCTGGGGCGGAGCATGGTATTGACTCGGACGGCTTTTTTGAGCTGACGGAGCAGCCTAAGAGAGCAGCAGTTGTTGGAGCAGGATATATTGCTGTTGAGATTGCAGGTGTCTTCGATGCGTTAGGCACAGAAACACATTTAGTGGTTCGAAAGCACAAGCCACTTCGTGATTTTGATGATTTATTATCAGACACATTGGTTGATGTCATGCGAGAGTCAGGCCCAACCTTGCATACTCACAGCACGCCAAAATCTGTGGAGAAACTGGCGTCTGGAGAATTGCTACTACATTTAGAGAATGATGAAACCATCGGCCCTGTTGACACTTTGGTGTGGGCGATTGGACGTGCCTCCGCCACCGGCGATTTAGGGCTTGAAAATACCAATGTGACCAAGGATGAAAAAGGCAACATCAAGACAGATAAGTACCAGAACACGACCGCCAAAGGTATTTATGCACTTGGAGATAATACTGGACGATTAGCCTTGACGCCGGTGGCGATTCAGGCGGGTCGTCGCTTGTGTGAGCGATTGTTTAATAACAAGCCGAATGAATTTTTAGATTACACCAATGTGCCAACGGTGGTGTTTAGTCACCCACCAATCGGAACCGTTGGGATGACTGAGCCTCAGGCACAGGAAATATACGGTGAACAGAATATCAAAGTTTACACCTCTTCGTTTACGGCGATGTATTCAGCACTGACCCAGCATCGTGAGCCGACCAAGATGAAGTTAGTCTGTGCGGGACCGGAAGAGCGAGTTGTGGGTATTCATGGCATTGGTTTTGGAATTGATGAAATCTTACAAGGTTTTGCTGTTGCGCTTAAAATGGGCGCCACTAAAGCGGATCTGGATGATACGGTGGCGATCCATCCGACCTCTGCTGAAGAGTTTGTGACCATGCGCTAAGAGACAAGGTTAGCACCCAGATGTTGATCATCATAAAAAAAGCCCAGTTCAAACTGGGCTTTTTTAATCAGGCGGTTATGCGTTAGTATTCGATGCGCTCTACAGTGAAACCTTTTTGTTCCAAGTAGTCGTTGATACTCTTTTCACCGCCATAATGAGCCGCGCCTACTACCGCAAAAACAGCGCGACCATCTTCAATCTGCTTTGCTAAGCCGTCAGCCATGTTTTTATTACGGTTATATAAAAGCACATCCATGAAGTACGAATAATCTTCCTCATTGATACCGCTTTCTTTGGCTTCCTCAAAAGAGCTTTTAACATACTCTTCGATATCCCCAGTTTTCCACGCCTGAATTAATTTATCATTTTCACTGTCATCTTTGGTTACTACAGAATAGAGGAACGCATCTTGAAGTTTTGGTGACATGCTATCCAGCGCATTGAGTTGCAGATCAATCGTTTCAAGCTCGAGAATATCTTTGTTATCACGTGCTCGATCTATGAAATACATATCAACCCCATATTGTTCGCTGTAGCCTGACTGCTGCATATTCAGTGCTTCTAAAGTCATTGCTGCAAACCAAGGTTCAAATGAAGTGAACATGCTGCATGGGCTTTTGGTTTCTTGGCAGTACTCATTGTATTTTTCAAGCGTTTCAGCCTGTAGCACGGACTCCAGTGAGTTTTCAGGGTCAATAGCCATTTGCTGGACTTTTTGCGCCAAAGCCATTTGGTTGATATTGGTCACATCAATTTCAACAGTTAATGTATCGCTAGAATTGAAGGCATCTGTAACCACTTTGGGTAAAGGGTACATGCTTTTTTCGCCCATGTGCACAGAGCCGAAAAGATAGGAAGTTTTACCGTTATGCTCAATTTTCCAAAGCGCAGGCGTATAGCCCTGAGCTGTGTGTTGGCTCTTATTTTGCGGATTATTTGTTTCAGCAACAGTCGTGGAAGCTTTAGTGTTATCGTCTGATGGCGACTTTTTTTGCGATTTGCCCGAATCGTCACCACAGCCTTGAAGGCCAAGGAGCGTTGCAAACAATATCCCTAACAATTTTTTCATAGAAAACTCCGAAAGATTCTCTTTAATATCGTTTATATTATAGTCTATTAATGGGTATCACTGATAAATTTTGCAAGAGCTTGGGTAAATAACTCACAGCTTTGCTTTCCGCCATGCCTAAAGAACAGCGAAGGTTCGATAAGTTCCACTTCATTGACATAGACTGCACCATCTTTGTGATGCAGGAAGTCTACGCGAGCATACAGCGGCAAACTGATGGTCTTGGTCACGTAAGCAATGGCCTTTTGCGCTAACTCACGCTCTTCGTCCGATAACTGATACGGGTAATCACTGGCCCCATAATCATCTTGTACCCTAAAGTCACCCTTAACGGGTACCTTTCGTGTGCCGTGACTGTACTCACCGGCGAAGAAGATTCCAGAGGTTTCGCCAAAGGATTCGACATTGCTCAGGTAGGGCTGCAGCACCAAGTCTTCTGTTGGAGTCAGCCGGTCAGCGTGTTTTTGTGCCTCAGCGATACCTTCCGCTGTATTTTCAAAGGGTAGACACTCTCTGGCATTGGCGCCGACCAAAGGCTTTATGAAACCTTTTTTCCAGCCATGCTGTTGCATCAACTTCTCTATGTTGTAAAGCTTGCCTTTAAGGAGCCACTCAGAGGGGGCAATGGTGATACCCGCATGTTGCAGCTCTTGTAGATAGCGTTTATGACTGTTCCAGCGAATGATGGCGGTGGGGTTGATAAGTTGAGTCTGAGTGCTAACTCGATCAACCCAGCCCATAAATTCTTCAAAACGATCCTGATAATCCCAGGTGGTGCGAAGCAAGCAGGCATCAAACTGATGCCAGTCCGTGTCGCTGTCCCAGGGTAAGATTTGGTATTCAATACCGTTGGCTTCGAGCGCCCTAAAAAAAGGAAGATCGTCTTTTTCCCAATCAGGAAGATCAAAGCAGCTAGCAATGGCAATTTTCATGCGCATAAACCTTTGATTTAAATAACATATCAGGATTCTAGGGCTAGCATACTACAGGTTTTTATAAAAGTCTTTATACCAATACCCAGATTAGTTACCTGCCAAATTATTGGCTAATAGTGCTCCGGGCGAGGCGTTGTTCGCGTTGTAGTAATTTTGATAGCTGGTTGGCCGGCATTGGATGATAGAAGAAGATACCTTGACCCATATTGCAGCCCAAAGACTTGAGTGTGTTGTACTGATTGGGCGTTTCGATACCTTCAGCAACCGTATTTAGGTTAAGGCTTTCTGCCAAAGAAATGATGGTGCGAATAATATTCAAATTAACCATATGATCTTTGAAGTTAGGGCTAAGGCGAGAGATAAAATACTTATCAATCTTGAGGTTGTCGACCGGAAGTTGGCTGAGATAAGCCAATGATGAATAGCCTTTGCCGAAGTCATCAATCGACACCTTAATGCCAAAATCTTTGAGTTGCTTGAGAACTTTGACGGTATTAATAACGTCCGTCATAGCAGCACTTTCGGTGACTTCAACCTCCAGCATTTTGCCCGATACGCCATACCGATTAATGGTATCCCTTAGGTTATGCACCAAATCGAAATACTTAAGATCTTTGACTGATAAATTGAACGCTATGGTGACGTCGATACCGGTATTGTGCCAATCGAGAAGTTGTTGGCAGACCATTTCCATGACGAGTTGGCTCAGATCATGAATGAGTCCACTCTCTTCGGCAATCGGGATAAAAATATTCGGCGGAATACTACCACTTTCCGGATCATCCCATCGGCACAAGGCCTCGACACTACGAATTTTGCCCGTATGAATATCGACTCGTGGCTGGAAGAATAAGTGCAATTGCCGCTCAGCAATCGCAACCTTAAGCTTTTTCTCAACCATTCGACGTTTGCTTTCTTGTTGGCTGTACTTGCGTTTATAAAACTGAACTTGGTTGCGTTCGGATTTCGCTGAGTACATTGCCATATCGGCATAGCGGAACAAATCTTCAGCATTATCACTGTGATCAGGGAACATGCTGATCCCTATACTGGCACCAGTCTGAACGCGGTGTGGGCCGACTTTAATCGGATTTTTGAGGTGTCGCAATAAGCGTTTTGCTACCGTATGGGCTTCTTCGGCATCAATATTAGGTAAAATAATCGCAAATTCATCGCCACCCATGCGCGCCAAGGTATCTCCATTACGAATACATTTTTTCATGTATTCGGTGACCGCAATAAGCAGTTGGTCGCCAGTGGCGTGACCTAGAGTGTCATTGATTTCTTTAAAGCGATCTAAATCAATGTACATAAAGGCAAGCTGGTCTTTTTTATCAGAGCAGTTCTCAATGTCTCGCGCCAAGCAGCTATGCAATAGATTTCGATTAGCGAGGCCAGTCAGGCTGTCGAAGTTAGTCAGTCGATGAATTTTATTTTCCGACTCTTTACGCCCGGTTATGACGTGAAAGTTGATGGTAACGCCTTGAATATCAGGATCATCCAAGTGATTAGCCAGTCGGCTTTCAATCCACAAAATAGCACCATCTTTATGGCGAATACGTCTTTCTACGACTGAAGATGCGCCAGGATTCTCTGAAACATAGCGTAAATTAACACTGGCATCCTCACGATCATCCTCGTAGATAAAGCCTTCGAGTGTTTTCCCCAAAAGGTCTTCTGGGGTGTAGCCCGTCACGCGGGTGACAGAGGGTGAGATATAAGTTACATAACCTTCTTTATCGTACATCAAAATACAGTCGTAACTGTTCTCAACCAAGGTTCGGTAATACTTATCTTTTTGCTGAAGTGCTAATTCGGCTTCATAGTCTTTATTGAGCTTATGAATAGAGCCAATTTCAATAATTGGTTCGCCATCAGCATCGCGTGAGTAAATGGTGCTGTGTACCTGAATCCAAAACCATTCACCGTTTTTGTTTTGTAATCTGAATTCGGCCGGTACAACGGTGCGATTATCGCTTGAGCGTAGCGCCTTCTCTTGCTCTTGAACAATATTGAGGTCATCCGGGTGGATAAAGCTATACACACCATCCGGCATATTAGAAATTTCTTCCTCTGTGTATCCCAAGAGTTTTGAGTAATTGGCCAAGCCTTCAGTAAAGATCTTTTGTTGATAATCAAGAACATAGATAAAGATGGGTGAGTTCTCTAAAACGGTCTCTTTATAGTCTTTGACCACATCTTTCAGTGCGGGGTCTGCGAGGTTTAGGCTGGGTAGGACCTGCAGGGTGATAACGCGATCGATAAAAGAGCTGCCTTCTTGTAACTTATGAGCGGATAGAAGGAACTCGCGATCAAGACCGAGTTGAGGCAGCTTAATAATCGCTCGGCTCTCTTTACCCCGCAGAATGGGCTCAGGAAGCAGCTTTGCCACTTCTTCACCGAGCAGCATGTTTGATGAAACGACGGGATCAATAGCGATGGCTTTGATGACATAACGCTTATTGCATAGCAATAGCGCAGCATAATCATCATCGAGAATACTGTTAATGACTTCTTGATCCAGTGGCTTAATCCGTTGCTCCAATGCTACCCTTGGCCCCATATATATTATTGTTGGTCACGCTTTATCCTTACTAGAATAGCCGGTAGCTAGGGTTTGTCAAATAGTAGGGCAGACTTTTGTTTTGCGATTATCAACTTTATCGCTAAAATAGGGCAAGCTTATCGAAAATACAGTCTATGACTATTCGAACTTTTCAAAAGAAAACCCCAAAAATTGGAAACAAGGCTTTTGTCGATGATACGGCGCTAGTACTTGGTGATGTGGAAATTGGCGACGATAGCTCTATCTGGCCAATGGCTGTACTGCGTGGCGATGTGCACTCAATTCGAGTGGGCAAGCGTACCAGTATCCAAGACGGAACGGTTTGTCATGTTACACATGCCGGCCCTTATGATCCCAAGGGACATGATTTAATCATTGGGGATAATGTGACGGTGGGCCATAAGGCCATACTTCACGGCTGTACCATTGAAGATAACTGCCTTATTGGTATGGGGGCTGTAGTCATGGATGGTGCGGTTGTTCGAGAAAATGCCATCATTGGCGCGAATAGCCTAGTACCGCCAGGGCGTGAGTTGACGGGGGGATTTTTATGGGTAGGTTCACCGGCGCGTAAAATTCGAAAACTTACTGACGAAGAAATCAAATTCTTTAAGTATTCTGCCGATAACTATGTTCGTTTGAAAGATGAACACCTAGAAAGCTAGGATTAGGACGCAAGCCTGCGCTTCCTGATATAACGATAGATTCAAAAAAACCGGCGTGAAGCCGGTTTTTTTATGGACGGTGTTATTAGAAGCTGTAGCTAATCCCGACTGTGGTGGTGCGATCCGTTTTCTCAGCACCGGCTGGAACAACGGAATTGTAGTTAATTAAGTAAGACAACTTCATGGCTAAGTTTTCAGAAATCTTCGTCGAAATAGCCGAACGCGAAACATAAGTATCGATTTCTTGGCCCCAAACAGCACTGATCGTCTGTGTGAAGCGGGCGTTATCAGTTAATTTGTGCGCGAAGTCTAAGTCACCACGAATCACGCTTTCTTTTTCGTCTTCACCAATAAAAACAGCGTTAACCCGATAACCAAGACCAATACCTAACGAGAAGTGGCCGTCATCACTTTTGTAAAACTGATGACCGTAACCTAAATAGGCGCCTGCTTGGTAATCATAAGCCCCGAAGTAATCGTTTTTATAGTCTAAGATGCTATAAACAAAACTTTTCTCAGTAAGGTCAAAACGGTTATTCCAAGCAAAAGTATATTGCTCAGCATCACGCTGATCTTCACTTGAGTTACTAACACCAGTGATTTGGATACCCGTCGCCCAGTTTTCAGATGCGCGGGCTACCCAGTCAAACGCGCCATTAAGGCTTTCGGTTTCTGTGTTCCCTGATGTGCTGATATAACCAAGATCAATATTACCTTGATGACCTTCTTCAGGGGCATCAGACAGTAAGCCATCAGCGAATAAAGCTGGTGAAGCAGCGCAAAGCGCTAAAGCAATTAAATTCTTTTTCATTGTCATAATCAAAAATCTCGCAAGTCTATATCTTTTGGGGGTTAGCGGCACAAATTGTAACAGATTGAGCCGCTTGATCACCCCTTAAAATGTCAAGAATGGTCAATGCTTATGAATTTGTTTTATCAAACCAGTCAAAAATGCTGTTGAACTGTAAATGTAGCCGTTTCAATAATACGGAATGGTATTGTTTGCTCGGTGTGGCCGAAGTAACCTCTTTACCGGCGACATGATCTTGTAATTGCTGGCGAGTGAAGGCCGTTCCATCAGAAGCTATCGAAAGACTCATCTCACGTTTCCCAGCAAGCTCAAGCCAGTAACACAAATCGTCTTCGTGGATAAGATTAAGCCACTTAGGGTCATGGTATTTGTCTTTGTCTAAAAGGCTATCCATTAGCTTAGAGCGGTCGCTGGAATACAGTCCTGAGGCTCTAACGATAGAGGTAACCGGATGTAAAGTCTGCAAGCTTTTTTCGGCATCTAACAGCGCCTTGCCTTTGAAATTGGCGGGTTTAGGGGTAACCGATTCGTCAATAACGGGCTCTAAGTTACCCTCGTAAACCGATGTCGACGATAAGAAAGTGCAGTGAAACTCGGTCTGTTGTTTATGCAGCTCTTGGATCAGACGAGACACGGCATGGATATAGGTTTGGCGATAGGCTGGCTCTGCTCTCTCGTCAGGTGCCAATATAATATAAACATTCGAAAATTGAGGCAGCTCAGGCAGCGTGTTGCTAACTTTTAAGAGATCACACACGATGTGGCGACTTGCCCAAGACTTCTCAGAGCGCGATAAAGTGTAAGGCTGTTCGCCTTTACTGACCAAGTAGTTATAAAAACGCTGACCAAGTTTGCCAGTGCCGACGATTAAAGTGTTCAATCTATTTCCTCTACAAGTTTAGCCAGGCTTTTTTCAGTGGCGATATCTTTAGCTGCAAGCTTATCCAATGTTTTCAGTCCTTTGCCGGTAAGTACTAATACGAAGTCACACCCAAAGTTCTGCGCGCATTCGTAATCGGACTTGGAATCACCAACGAAAACCACCTCGTTAGCGGTTACCTTAAACCTATCAGCAATGCGTTGCAGCATCAGCGGTTTCGGTTTACGGCAGTCGCAACCATCATCAGGATGATGGGGGCAAAATTCGATGTGATCGATGTGGCCGCCTTGCTCTTCAAGCAACTGAGTCATCTTGAGGTGCATCTCTGAAAGCACCGACTCATCATAAAAGCCGCGTCCAATCCCCGATTGGTTGGTGGCTATCGCGATTTTAAATCGTTGATTCAGTTTCGCTACGGCAGGCAAGCTACCAGCAATAGGCACCCACTCCTCGGCAGACTTGATGTAAGCATCTGAATCGTGATTGATGACACCGTCACGATCCAGAATAATGACTTTCTTCGTTGACCAATCGATCATGGATTAACTCTGTAGCAACGAAATATCAGCCACTGAACCAAATAGGTCTTCCAGCTTTTTTAGAAGTGCCAATCGGTTAGCTTTGATCGCTGCATCGTCTGCATTCACCATCACATTATCAAAGAACGCATCAACATCATCGCGCAGAGCCGCAAGGCGTGTTAATCGTTCTTGGTAGTTTTCGATAGTCGTCAACTCTTTTTCTGCTTTGCTGATAGTCTCGGCCAGAGCTTTTTCTTCGGTGTCTTGCAACAATGATGAATCAACAGTTTCTGGCACGGTAACGTCTGCTTTTGCCAAAATATTTTTTACGCGTTTATTGGCGGCAGATAAACTTTCCGCTTCAGGTAGCGTCTGGAAATATTGAACCGCTTTGATGCGTTGGTCAAAATCTAGGGGCTTTGTCGGGCGAAGTGCCATTACCGCGCTAACCGTATTGGCACTAACGTTTTGATCAAGATACCAAGCGCGGAAACGATCAAAAATAAAGTTGAGTAGTTTTTCAGCAGCTAATTCATCAGAAAGCTTACCCTCGAACTGGCTAAGCGATTGTTCGACGAGTTGCTCGAGGTCTAGGCTTAATTGATTTTCAACAATAGTACGCAATAAACCAATCGAAGCACGTCGTAGCGCAAAAGGATCTTTCGCGCCTTTCGGGGCTTGACCGATGCCAAAAATACCGACCAATGTATCAACCCGATCGGCAATAGCGATACATTGACCAACTGGGTTTTGCGCTAAGGCATCACCAGAATACTTCGGTAAGTATTGCTCAGTCATGGCGATAGCAACGCTGTCGTCTTCGCCATCATGACGGGCGTAGTAAGTACCCATAATGCCTTGAAGCTTATCGAATTCCCCGACCATTTGTGTGGTCAAGTCACACTTCGACAGTAAACCGGCGCGGTGGGCGAGTTCAGGATCTGCGCCCACTTGCGGTGCAATCGCTTTAGCCAGCTCCGCCACTCGTTCGGCTTTTTCTTGCACCGAACCCAGCTGATTCTGGAAAACGACTTTCTTTAAACGCTCTTGGTGGCTTGCTAACGTAGTTTGTTGATCTTTTTCATAAAAGAACATGGCATCCGCAAGGCGAGGACGAATCACTTTTTCGTTACCCTCAATCACTACGCGCGGATTGGAACTTTCGATATTACTAATAGTGATAAAGTTTGGCATTAAGTTGCCGTCTTCATCTAAAACGTGAAAATATTTTTGGTGCTCAGCCATCGACGACACTAAACACTCAGCCGGGACTTTTAAGAATTCGGTATCAAATTCACCAGTTAGTGCGACTGGCCATTCAACCAATCCGGTGACTTCATCCAGCAGGTCCTGTTCGATTTGAGCCACGCCACCCAGTTTTTCAGCCTCAGCTTTGACCTGGGCTTCAATCAGTTTTTGGCGTTGTTCAAAGCTGACGATAACGTGTTCTGCTTTAAGCTTGTTCACGTAATCATCGGCATCATGCAAGGTTACATCGCCTTGCGCCATAAAGCGGTGACCACGGCTGACATTGCCAGTCTTAGTATCCAGAATCGTTGCTTCAAGTACCGAAGAGCCGTGTAATAATACTGCCCAGTGCACGGGGCGAATAAATTGCGCAGAGCTATCTCCCCAGCGCATTGGCTTAGGAATCGGTAGTTTCTTCAGCGCGCTATTGAGAATTTGCTCAATCAGCTCGCCCAGTGGCTGACCTTTTTGCGACATGGTGTAACCAAGACGTTCGCCTTTATCGGTAGCAATTTTTTCAAGTTGATCGACGTCGACGCCACATGATTTTGCAAAGCCGACTGCCGCTGGCTTCGGTTGACCATCATCATCAAAGGCAGCCGCAACCGCAGGTCCTAAACGCTCGACCTCTTTATCAGGCTGGGCGTCGCTTAACTGACGCACGATCAACGCTAGGCGACGTGGTGTGGCATAACTTTCAATTGACTCGAAACTAAAGTCTTGAGCGGTTAAAGCTTCAGCAACATTTGCTTTTAAAGCATCGCGTAATGTTTTTAGACTCACTGGTGGAAGTTCTTCAGTTCCCAGTTCGAATAATAGATCAGAAAAATGTTGATTAGAGGATGTCATTATTTTTCCTCCTTCTGCGCGTTTTGTTGCGACTCATTAAGCATCGGGAAGCCGAGATCTTCGCGAGCGGCGTAATAGGTTTCTGCGACCGCGCGAGCAATGGTTCGAACGCGCAAAATGAAACGTTGACGCTCAGTCACTGAAATAGCGCCACGAGCATCCAATAAGTTGAAAGTATGAGAGGCTTTTAACACCATCTCATAGGCTGGTAGCGGTAGATTGTTGTCGATGAGGTTCTTAGATTCTGACTCATAGTAATCGAACAGCTCGAATAATTTATCCACGTTAGCGTGCTCAAAGTTGTACTTTGACTGCTCAACTTCGTTCTGATGGAAAACGTCGCGGTAATAAACTTTGCCCAGAGGGCCATCGGTCCACACCAAGTCGTAAATGCTATCGACTTCTTGTAGATACATAGCAATACGCTCTAAACCGTAAGTGATTTCGCCCATCACAGGCTTACACTCGATGCCGCCTGCTTGTTGGAAGTACGTAAACTGGGTCACTTCCATGCCATTGAGCCACACCTCCCAGCCAAGACCCCAGGCGCCAAGTGTTGGCGACTCCCAGTTATCTTCAACAAAACGGATGTCGTGCTCTAATGGATCAATACCAATGGCTTTTAGTGAGCCCAAGTACATTTCTTGGATATCAAGCGGCGAAGGCTTGATAACAACTTGATATTGATAATAATGTTGTAGTCGGTTTGGATTTTCACCATAGCGGCCGTCAGTGGGGCGACGGCAAGGTTGTACATAAGCTGCGCTCCAAGGCTCAGGGCCAATGGCGCGTAAGAATGTCGCTGGGTGAAAGGTGCCAGCGCCAACCTCAAGATCAAGCGGCTGTTGAATGACGCAGCCTTGTTCGGCCCAGTAGTTTTGCAGGGTTAAAATCAGCCCCTGAAATGTTTTTGTACTTTCGTTAGCTTGAGTCACAAGTATGCCTTCGCTAAGGTGATGAATAAGAATGCTAGGATAAGATCCTAATTAAAGGTCGGATTATACGGCAATTTGGGTTATTTTCTAACCTAGAAAGCCAACAAATTCAGGAGAATGCACAAATGTTCAAGATTAGAGCAATTACCAACCTGTTATTAGTCGCAGCCGTGATTTTTATGAGCTACTACAGCAGTATTGTTGGGATTAATGGCGAGACTCAAGCATCCGTCAGTAATGGCTTGTCTACGGATTTTACCCCGGCACCTTACGCTTTCTCGATTTGGGGCCTGATCTTCGTCATGTTGGTGGTGATCGCAATTAAAGATATTCGTCTGGCTTTTGCTGACAGTACGGATGGCGAGGAGTCTTTTAACTGCTGGTTGACGGTGGCTTTGGTCTTCACCATTGCGTGGACGATTGTTTGGTCTTACTTACTGATTGGTTGGTCGTTGCTGGTGATGGCGGCTATTTTTGTCAGTCTGGCACTGGCGATACTGCGCGATAAGCCTCGCCCGGTTAGCGCCAATATGACATTAGCGCTGTATTTTGGCTGGATCAGTGTGGCGCTAGTGGCTAATGAATCTGCTTGGTTAGTACATCTTGGTTGGGTCGCGGACAATGGTCAAGGTTGGCTCAGCGATCCCAGTTTTAGTGTGATGCAAAGTGCGTTAAGTTTGGTGTTATTCGCGTTGGTTCTGAGTTTTAAGTCGATTCGCAAAGGGCTTGAGCCTGCGGTCTTTGTTTATCCTTTGGTCGGTGTGTGGGCCTATATCGCCATTATGGTGAAAAATGGGGCGGGAAATCCCAACCTGTTAGTCTATGTCTCTGCATTCTTTGCGCTGATTTTATTGGTCGTCACCGGCTATTTTGGGACCAAGTGGAATGCCAACTATTCTGCGAAATCGAAAGATTAGTGTTAAATAACAAAAATTAGGAAGGGCGATGTCTAAAAAACGTTGTGGCTGGGTCAGTGATGACCCGCTGTATATTGATTATCACGATAATGAGTGGGGACGTCCGGAATACGATGACCAGAAGTTGTTTGAAATGCTATGCCTTGAGGGCGCTCAAGCAGGCTTAAGCTGGATCACGGTGCTTAAAAAACGCGAACATTACCGTAAAGTGTTCGATAATTTTGATCCAAAAAAGATCGCGCAATATGACGATAAAAAGCGCGAAGAATTATTAAATGACGCTGGAATTATAAGAAACAAGCTGAAAGTAAACGCTTTTATTGTTAACGCCCAACGTTATTTAGATATCACTAAAGAGCAAAGCTTTAGTGACTACGTCTGGCAGTTTGTCGACGGAAAGCCCGTTAAGAATCACTGGAAGAGTTTAAAGGAAGTGCCAGTGACTACGCCAGAATCTGATGCGATGTCCAAACGGCTAAAAAAAGACGGTTTTAAATTTATCGGCAGCACCATCTGCTATGCCTTTATGCAAGCCACCGGCATGGTTGATGACCATGTAAAAGACTGTTTTATTCGAGAGGATTAGACGTAGATTAAAAAAAGCCACCAACGTTACCGTCAGTGGCTTTTTTGCTTCGGTCATTTGCTGCTTATCATTACCCCAACTGTGCTAGGACAGCTTTTGCCGATTCGGCTGATGAGGCAGGATTTTGACCAGTGATCAGGTTGCCATCAATTTGGACAAAGGACTCCCAGTCATTACCTTTGCTATATTGACCGCCGTTTTGTTGCAACATATCTTCAACCAAGAAGGGGACCACATCAGTTAACTCCACAGCTGCTTCCTCTGAGTTACTGAATCCAGTGACTTTCTTGCCGGAAACAAGTGCATTTCCTTGCTGGTCTTTAGTGTTTTTAAAGACCGCTGGGGCGTGACATACCGCGCCAACAGGTTTGTTATCTTGGTACATCTTCTCAATGATGGCCTTGGAATCTGAGCTTTCAGCGAGATCCCATAATGGACCGTGCCCGCCTGGGTAGAATACGGCATCAAAGTCATCTGGGTTTATGTCCGACAGTATTTTAGTGGTTGCTAAGTGCTCTTGTGCTGCTTTGTCGTCTTTGAAGCGTTGCGTCGTGTCGGTTTGGGCATCTTCAGCATCGCTGTTCGGATCAAGCGGCGGCTGACCACCTTTAGGAGAAGCTAGTGTAATGTTCGCGCCCGCATCCTTGAATACATAATAGGGTGAGGTGAACTCTTCGAGCCAAAAGCCCGTTTTATTGCCTGTATCACCGAGCTGATCGTGCGAAGTTAAAATCATTAGAACTTTCATATTTGCTCCAATATTTCTGTATGTAATAGAAAGGTGGTGTTTATTCGGACTATTTCAACCGTGAGAAACATTAAATGAGGGATAGGTATCAAACAACTTAGCAGGCTTTGGAAAAATTAGCGCTTAGAGAACATCTGCTTTAGTTGTTTAATGATACTGACAAAAGAGCCTGAAAGTCCGATGATAACAGCCGCAACGAGCAAACCGACGCGAAGTTTTACGGGGAATTCAAACCAGCCCCAATAATCATTGCCCAGAATAAAGCCAATCAGAATGACGGCTATTAGGTAGCAACCAAGGGTAAATTTGGATAAAGGTTGGAATTTAGGCATTGTCCTGCTGTGTTGTTGGGAGCATCAAATGGTGCCGAGACTGTAAAACTCACCCGCGGAGATGACACCTAAGTGCTTTTTATCATCAATTATGCGCTCTTCGGCCAGCTCAACCAGCTGGTAAAACACATTGCGGTGAATCAAGGCGTGAAGGTTGCGACGGATCATGATGTAAGGTGATGGCTCACCCGTTTTGGCATCTTGTTCAACCCATAGCGGGTTATCTTCGCTCAAGGCCACCGTATTATCACAGTTGTCGGTAAAAATAATGACCTGCCCCTGATCGGTATTTTTGAGGGACATCTTGAGAACAAGAAATGGGGCATCTTCGACTTTGATACCCAGCTTTTCGACGGGGGTTACTAAAAAGTAATTGTCGTCTTCTTTCTTGAGTACGGTAGAGAAAAGTTTGACTAAGCGTTGACGACCAATGGGAGAATTTTGGTAATGCCAAGTACCGTCACGTTTAATCACCAACTCCATCTCACCACAAAAGTCGGGATTCCATTGCTCAACCGGTGGCAGCTTGTTGCTGGCTTGAGCCTTATTGATCTCGCTCAGGATATTATTCAAATTGGGATTGTCGTCGTTTTCGTTACTCAAATGCTCTTACTCTCCATGAAGTCCCTTATAAACCTTTACGAATAAGGTATTTATAGGGTGTTTCGTCAGTGCTACTGGCAAGAAGCTGGTGATCCATAAAAGTGCAAAACTTCGGTATATCACGGGTTGTTGATGGGTCATCCGCTATCACCAATAACGTTTCACCATCTGCCATCTTGCGTACATTTAACCGTACCATCATCACGGGCTCTGGACAACGTAGGCCGAGGGCGTCGAGTTTACGATCAAAGTTATCGAAGTTGAATTCTGTCATGATGGCTCAATGTAATGGGTATATGATTGAAAAAATTGTGCGAATTTTAGTCTTTTTGGGCATGTTTCTAAAGTAAATTGCTCAATAATAGTAATAATATATTACATTGTTTTAAAAGATTAATTTTATATATTAATAAAGATTCGTTACGATAGTGACATAAATTAAGCAAAGGAGATTGATTGAATGAATAAAGCGATTAACATTGGAATTGAGCAAAAGGCACGTGAAGAAATTGGTCAGGGACTATCTCGCTTACTGGCAGATACTTATACGCTGTACTTGCAAACACACAATTTCCACTGGAACGTTACGGGTCCTTTTTTCCAGCAGCTACACGTATTGTTTGAAGAGCATTACGTAGAGTTAGCGGAAGCGGTGGATGAAATTGCTGAGCGTATTCGTGCTCTGGGTATTTTGTCTCCAGGGACTTATCAAGAATTTGCTGATCTTTCGAGCATCAAGGAAGTGAAAGGCGATATCCCAGCTGAAGAGATGATTGAGCGTTTAGTGGATAGCCATGAAACGGTCGTAAGAACAGCGCGTCAGGTTTTAGAAACTGCGCAAAAAGCGGATGATGAATCTTCAGCGAGCCTAGTCGGTGATCGTTTAGTGGTTCACGAGAAAACCGCTTGGATGTTACGCTCGCACCTTCAAAGCTAATCGGCAAGTTTTAGTGAAGCTAGTCTTCACTAGAGTCATCACGAGAGGTCGAAACCACGCGGTTTCGGCCTTCTTTTTTGGCCTTATATAATAGGTGGTCAGCTCGATTGATGACCATATCAAGGTGTTCATCTTCTGGCGTATACTCAGTCACACCAAAGCTTGCGGTTAGATGTATTCCTTCCGCTAAATCTTCAAAGTCTGCATTAGCAAATTGTTCATTGAGACGAGTTGCAATTTGGGTAGCATCGTCCATCACTGTGTCTGGTAAGATAATTAAGAACTCTTCACCACTGATACGGCCAATCGTATCGTTATCTCGCAAAATGTGACGAGTAATCCGAGCAAGGCGATTAATTACTTTATCGCCGACATGATGGCCAAAGCGGTCATTGATCGTTTTGAAATGATCAACATCAAAGATGATCAGGCTATAAACCGATTTATTCAGCGTGGACCGTTGATGTTCGTTATCCAGTTTGCGGAAAACCTGGCGACGGTTAGGGAGTAGCGTCAGATTATCGGTGAGCGCCATTTCTTGGTTTGTTCGCGCTAAGCGGCGATAGCGAATAAGTAGCCAACAACAAATGAGCAATAAGACCAGCAGCAAAATAATTAAAGTGATGAGCCAAGTGCTGTATTCTTTGTATTGTTCAACAAATTTGGTGCTTATTTGGTTTTCTTTTTCGAGCAACTTATTTTCAAAACTCAATCGCTCTTGATCAAGCTGTTCGCGAGAAAGGTTAGAAACATAGGTCAAGTTATCATTAAAAGTATCACGATAAACACTGAACGATTCATCCAGTAATTCAAAAGCCATTTCAAACTCACCACGCTGAGCACTAATCTCAGCGCGCAGTTTCTTAAGGTAAAAGTCGTCGAGTGCAGCGACTTTTGCGGCCTCTTCGATGGCGTATTCGATGTGTTGTTCTGCTTTGTCGAGCTCACCAAGTTTCAAGTAAGCATAGGCAAAGTCAGTTTGTAATTCATAGCCAAACAGCTTCTCACCAACTTTTTCTTGAAGTGCTTTGGCTTTTTCTAATTGCTCTATAGCCGCTTGATACTGCTCAGTATCAGTGTCGATCCTTGCTTCAACTTGGTGAGTGAAAGCCTGAAGCGGCACATCATTTTCTTGGATAGATAAAAGGCGTGCTTTGTGAGTGAGCTCTAAAGCTTTTTCATACTGCTTGTTAGTGCGATAAGCGTCACCCAAGTTAGCGTAGAAATAAATATTACTGACCAGTGCTGGGTGCTTTTCCATCACTTCAACCGCTTTTTCAAAATACATGATTGCGGATTGGTTGTCGTTCAAGAAATTATACAGAATGCCGAAAACATTATAGGTTTCAGAAATTAAATAGGGGTCATCAGATTCCAGTGCATAATCAAGCGCGAGGTCGAGTAACGTGATGGCTTCTTTATACAACGATAATAATGACGAAATGTAAGCGCGCTCGAGGATTAGATCGCCTAATTTGTTCATGCCCCAAATGTCTTTGACCTCTTCATAGAGGTTTTCAGAAGTGGTTAATGCTTGCTCTAGATCACCCTCACTGCGAAGAACAAAAATATTCACGTACTGGTATTGATGTTCTAAAGAAGGAGTATCAACATTTTGCACCAAAGGCTGTGCGACAGAAAGAAACTCTCTAGCTCGAATCGCGTCACCATTAAGGATGTGATAATTGGCCATCAGAATATTGGCTAGAGCTTCTGAGTGATTATCGAGATCGGGCTTGTTAAGTAGGTTGTTTATTTTGATATAAAAAGCTTCTTGTTTTCTTTCTGGGACAGAAAGGTTCGACATTCCGTAAAGCTGTTGCTGTAAAGCTGATGTGTTTACTGACGAACTGGAATTGTTAGAAACAAAAGTAGGGACTCCATAGTTGGCGGGAGCCATAAAAGCGAACGCACTACAACTAAGCAAGCATAAAAAAATAAACTGTATGCATTTCCTATAGATGTACACGAGTTCCCTTTTATTAGATTGATAGCTATAGACCGCACTTTACACCAATCCTTGTGAAAAATGAACAACCAGACAATGCGGTTGCGCATTGTCTGGTTAAAAGTTGAACAAACTCTGATTTGTACTAAACGTTACAATTAACAAATCATCGCTTTATTCAAAGAATAGCGCCGGTCTAGCCTCTTCTTTTGGCGCAATTTGGTTCATGGTTTCGGCGTCATACAACTTACCGTTCAACATGACCATCTTGACCTTGTCTGAGTTGCGCAGGTTTTTTATCGGATCGGCGTCGAGCACCACTAAGTCCGCCAGCTTACCAGCTTTTATCGAGCCAAGTTCATCAGCCATGCCCAACATTTCTGCGCCATCGATGGTGCCAGCACGCAATGCTTCTAATGGCGTCATACCACCTTGGGCAAACATCCACAGTTCCCAGTGAGTGGCTAAGCCTTCACGTTGACCGTGAGCACCAACGAGGACTTTCACGCCTTCGTCTTGTAACTCTTTAGCGACGGTCGCATTGTTGATGTGGTTATAATCTTCAAGCGGCGCTTTCATGCGTCGGCGAGATGCTGGTTCTAGGACTTCACGAGGAACAAACTTGCTCAACAGTGGGTGCTTCCAAACGTCTGTTTGGTCGTACCAAAAACGCTCGCCCCAAATACCACCGTAAGCCACGCCAAGCGTTGGTACATAAGCGGTCTCAGCTTGACTCCATAACTGCTTCACATCGTCATAGATGTTGGCGACAGGAATCGAGTGCTCAATGGTCGTATGGCCATCAATCACCATGCTCATGTTGTGCATGAATAAAGAACCACCTTCTGGTACCACTAACATATCGGTCTTACGAGCGGCTTCAAGCACCTGTTGGCGTTGATCGCGGCGCGGTTGGTTGTAACTTTTTACCGAAAAAGCACCAGCAGCTTTCATGCGCTCAAGGTGACCGGTCGCATCGTCAAGGTTATCAACCTCAGCAGTAATGTAATGGTTCGCCCCGTACAAAATCGTACCCGTAGAGAAAATGCGGGGGGCGGTGATTAATCCTGCTTTTTGCATTTCACTCGCCGAGAATACCGCTTCAGTGTCGGCTGACGGGTTATGCGTTGTGGTCACGCCAAAAGCGAGTGATGCCAAGGCATTCCAGTTAGTTTCAGGTTGGATTTGATCGTTAGCGTAAGAGCCGTGCCAGTGATAATCCACTAAGCCAGGAATAATAGTTTTACCGCTGACATCAATGGTTTTTGCACCAGAAGGTACCGAAATATCGTCACGCGTCCCCACAGCTTTGATGCGATTGTCTTCAATCACGACCACGCCGTCTTCGATCACTTGATCGCCTTCCATGGTGATAACTTTCGCGCCGACTAGGGCAGTAACGCCGTTGGGTTTATCAGCTTTGACCGCAAGCTCGATTTTGGTTTCTCGTGCAACCTTTTCATCAGCAGTCTCTTCGCTCGCTTTGTCCTCTTTATGACCTGAGGCCAAGAAATCAAACTTCTCAGCTAGTTTTTGTTGGTAAAGCGTTGGGCCTAAGGACCAAGACAGTTCAGTGCCATCTTCTGACCAAGCTAAGTTCGATCCTGCAAAGGTCGAAAACTGTTTCACCGGTAGGTTGCCCGCAGAAGGACCTGTGGTAATCGCGCCACCACTTTTCACGAAAGGTGTGACATAAACTTGGTAACGTTGGGTAAAGGCTATCCACTTTTGATCCGGAGATACTGCAAAGTCTGAAATCCAGTTGCCTGCGTAGTGTTCTTGCTGGTCGTTACCGTTTAAGTCAGTGCTTACTAGTTTGCTCTGGTAGGTTTGACCGTTAGCTTTAGTCGTTGAGAAAAAGACGCGATCGTTATCGCCAGCGAAAAATGGGTTTGAGCCTGAATCGCTGACCTTTGTCACTTCTTCTTCATCAAGGTTAACGCCGAAAATTCCCGTATCGTTGGAATACAGCGGACTCGTAATGTAGCCGCCACTGATTGCCTGATACACCGCAAATTCACCATCAGGACTCAAGCTAGGGTTAACATAATGCCCCGGTTTGTCTGAAATGACATCGCCGCGACCGCCGCTAGAAGACACCACGCGAACCGTTCCCAGCTTTTTATCGTCCCAAGTGGTGTAGATGATGTCATCGCCATCGGCAGAATAGCTTGGGTAAAGCTCGAAGTGATCATTCTGGCGCGTTAAACGTTCTGGCTTACCATTGGGTAAATCCACCGTGTAGATTTTACCTAAGCTTTGGAATACCGCTTGATCACCCTCTGGCGAGACCTGTAACCAGCGCAACATTTTGGCATTAAAGCGGTCTTCACCCACAGAGTTCTTCTGTGTGACCGCCGCACGCATTTCACGCTTATCATTCACTTCAAACGGAATATGAGCGACTTCCTTCGACTCAACGTCGATTTTGTGCAATTTACCTTTAGCCCAGAACACGATTTCCTCGCTATCAGGTGTCCATGAGAAATTCGGGTAAACCCCGTGAATCGCCCAGGTTTCCTGCATATCACGCTCTAAATCTTTATAGATAGGAAACTCAGCTCCCGACTCGCGATCGTGCAAGAAAAGTGCTGACTTACCGCTGATACGGCGAACGAAGGCGATGTATTTGCCGTCTGGCGAAGGCTCAGGGCGAACTGCGCCACCCGGGCCATCGATCCAGGTTTCGGTTTCGCCGGTATCACGATTAATCGCGAAGACTTCATAAATCTGTTTGGTCGAATCTTTGCTGTACTCGAAATAGCCGCCGGGGGTCGAGTCGCGCGAATACAGAACATACTGGCCATCAGGCGTAAACGCCGGTTCTCCCAAGTCTTTCTGCTCGTTCGGGCGCTTGTTTAACTGAACGCCGCTACCGCCAGACTTGTGATAGAGCCAAATTTCGCCTGCGCCGAGCGAGCGAGTGCCGGTAAAGTGTTTACGTGCCGCAATATAGTCGCCGTCAGGACTCCACTTAGGGTTGTTTAATAGGCGGAAGTTTTCTTTAGTGACCTGATACTGATCGCTACCGTCAGTATCCATCACCCAAATGTTATCGCCGCCACCCTGATCTGAAGTGAAGGTGAGCTTTGAGCCGTTAGGAGAGAAATCAGGCTGCATATCCCACGCCATGCTGTTGGTAATATTGGTTGCCTTACCGCCAGACATCGGCATGGTGTAGATATCGCCTAATAAATCAAAGGCAATGGTTTCGCCATCCGGGCTCACATCAAGGTTCATCCAAGTACCTTCAGTCACATTTAACTCGGCAAAAACCGCTTCGCCGGGAGGATTATTGACGTCCCACTTAGCCTCTTCTTTCTTCTCCTCAGCCTGCGCCGCGAAGCCCAAAGAAGCCACTAAAAGGCCGCTTATCATGGAATATTTATACATTGTCACATTCTTATAAAATGGTCCGAACCTAGCAATATAAAGACTTGGCACCGAAAGGGCAAAGGAGGGCAGGCTAAGATTTGTCGAAAATTGTAAGAAAAGGTTAACGCTCTAAGTGAAGTGTGAGGATAAAGAGTCTTTTGACTCAAATAGAGGCATGCAGTAGTCTTAACGTTCAATTAAAAAAAGAATACAAGAAACTGGAATAGCTTGTAGGAAAAAAGCCAATGAGTACCGAAAAAGTCGGAAATCCGAGCGATACCGCACTTCAAGACCGCCTTTACTAGGGTATTAGCCACTTTTTTTGGAACTGAAATAAAAATTGCAAGTAAATTAATAAGTTACAAGCGAGTTCGTGTATTCTTATGTTAAATTTCAAAGGAAGCTATGAGCAACATTGATGAATACAAAAGGTCAGAGTTGCATTATCTCTGTATCGGTATTCCTGAGAATGAAAGATTAAAGAAACTACAGGAACTCATCGCTTCTGGAGAAAACATTAATGCTCAAGACCGAAATGGCTGGTCACCTTTACATTTTGCCGCCCAAGAAGGCGACCACAAAGTGGCAAAACTTTTGATTGAGAATGGCGCAGACATCTCGTTAGTAGACGTGAACGGTAATACTCCTATTTGGGTGGCAACAATGAATTCATACCATGGGACTGAGGTTATTACTATTTTACTGAGTTCTGGTGCAGATCCTAGTCAGAAGAACATTCATGGAGTATCTCCAATAGATGTAAGTCCGGAGTTGTTCAAAGATGCAATTTAACAAGTCAATCAACTACGCGCCTTCGGCGCCGGACGCAGCAAAGCTGCGCCGGTTATTGAAGCGTTATGTGTCAGAGGAGAATCGATGAGCAGCGTAGTAGAGGCCCTTCTTGATAATGCATATCAAGACTCGCAGCTATTAGAAGGAAATGACCAGAAAGGAGATGTTTTCTTTATTCCACGGGATGTTGATTTTCTTTTATATGCTAAAGATCAAGCTAAAGGGGAGCTTGTCACAAGTTTCATTAACGATAATTGCTACGGAGAGGCTAGCTACTCCGAACATGATGGTAATCACTGTATAAAAGTGGTCATCCACATGCCTACAACCCAGAATGTCCTCAACTCTGTTTCGGGTTTAATGACTTGTATTGCAGCAATCTACGATCTCGATTACGACGGTTGGGGCTGTTCTCTTCAAAGGAACACTTAACAAATTGCTCAAGTATACTCCGGCCGCAAGCGACCTCCGCGGGACGCCCACTGCATCGCTTGATTTTACATTGGCTACGCCAATTTTATTAAAACCAAGCAATACAGCGCGCGCCCCTTAGCAAGGCGTTATGTTTTTAAGAAGTTATGAAGCAAGATATCTATAAAATGATTGAAGAAATGGATGAATATTTCTATGGAATAATGGAAATAGACCCCCTTTCCGTACTTTCGTCTGTAGATGAAATTTCACAACTTAATGAGGTTGCAAAGAAATACAAATGCGCTTCCATCGGCGATTCATGGAGGGAAATATCAGAGGAAGATGGTTTTGATCTAATAAAAGATGGAATAGCCTTTGATTTGGTTTTCACTAGCTATCGAAATGTGGATGAGAAATTAAATGGGGTCAGAGTACAATTATAACTCTAAATGGAGCGGGTAGGTTTTAGTAGAAATAAATTATAACCTGACACAAATAACCAATAAATGAGAAAGTGACGCAGAATGAATTTGAGCCTTAAATTTAAAGTTCTAGAAGAGTAATTATCAAGCTAAAGAATGACATAAAGAGTAACAATAAAAAATATCATTCAAGCAAATAGTTCAATAAGATTTGGAGTTGTTTGTAAAGTTTTTGAGTTAATTTTAGGGAATCATGAAAATAATACCATATGATAAGTTTGACATAGAATTATCTAGTCGCCCTGATGAGGTATTAGATATTATTTCAAATGTCACTGAATCTGATAAATTATTTAAATTTTCTGAAGGTAAAGAGTTTAGTGGCTCTATAACAGAAAACGGATTTGTAATAAGAAAAAATATAACGTACCGCAATTCGTTCCTTCCTATTATAGAAGGTGAAGTAAAGCCTTCTTATGACGGCATACTTGTAACTATCACCATGAGGCTTCATACAGCCGTTCTATGTTTTATGTGCTTTTGGTTCACGGGTGTAGGGATTGCATGTATAAATGTATTGGCAAACCTTGATAACTTTTCCAACAATTCGCTAATACCCTTTGGAATGCTTTTGTTTGGATTGGGCATGGTCATTTTTGGGTTTGGATTAGAGGCTCCTAAGCAGAAAAATCGAATTGTAAATCTTTTGACAGAGCAAAGTACTACGAACTAAGGCTTAGTCCCAACCAGCCACACAGAAACTACTCCAATAAAACAGTATACTCCGCACATAAATAACAGGATTTAGGACAATAGGTGTTATGGATATGAAATCAAAACTTAGTCCTTCGTTTAGATTGGGACAAACGAGCTGGAAGTGTTTCTATACGACAGCGATAGCGGGTCTCATTGGATTAATGATGGCGATTCCTGCGGCGCAAGCTGTCTGTACAACTTCTTCGCGAGGGGGGACACCTCCTGGTGCGTGGGAAGCCCATATGAATGAAATTGCATCTATGGGAACGTTTCCAGAGGCTAGCTTTGAGATAGGTAATCAAAAAATTTATAGAATGCGTAAACCAGATGATGTCGGATCTCGCGATCGTTGGCTTGAGCGTTTGCGGAGCATGAAGCCTCGTATCGAAGAACTACAACGTCATTTCCCGACAGCGGCTGAGCGCGAAGCGGCAGAGCGGGAAGAGAGTGAAAGAAGAGAACGAGACGATGATTATAGGTTGCCGTATATGCCAACTCCCCCCGAACGTTCCGTACTTATCATCGAAAGTGAACTCAATATTATTGATAACCCGGCGTTCACTAACTGCGCGGCTGAAGAGGAAGTCCATGACCTAAAGAATTACTTATCGGGAGATTTAGATCCGAATTTATTTAAAGGGTTGTGTGTAGTTTTTATTCGCTCGCACGTGTTCGATCGAGAAGAAGAGAGAAAGTTTGCGTTGTCACATGAGTGGATGCACACCATGCAACATGGGTCTTATCAAATTTCTGAGATGGAGAGGCTGTGGTGGATTGAAGGTTCTGCCGAGTGGGGCGCACATAAAGTCGTCGGCAGGACGACGGAGCGTGATAATAAGATTGAACAGTTCTTTGAACGCCAGCCTGACTGTTCATTAACGCAACAGTCTTATGATGCGCAGGTGTTCTTTTTCTGGGGAGAGCAATCGTTTGGTACTGACTGGGGCATCTCACTGGGCATGGGTGGGCCTGATTATCTTGATACGCCGCGACGAGCTGCTGAAATATTACCTCCTGAGCAATGGCTGGACTGGGCCATTTCTCAAGCCGACAAAAAAATCACGATGCCCGATGGGCGGGATTTACCTTTTCAGGCAGAATTGGAGCTGCTTGATTTAACACACTCATGCGAAGCGGCTATTGAAGGACCACCGCTATCGGTGCAGTTGCGTGAAATACGATTCCCCGAAGACTCCGCGCCTTTATTAACGATTGATCCTCAAGGGGCTCAGGTAGCGTATAGACCACTTGATGTTGACGAGCCCAGTCGCCCAAGCTCGTGGACCAGAGTTACCGAAGAAGTGGAATTAGAACCAAGCGAAGGTCCATTGCTTTTAGCTGCGATTATGCCTTCTGGGAATAACCTAAACGTACAAATACAACAGGAAAGTAGTGCTGGAGACAATTGCGCCTGCCACATAGGTCGTTGGATGGAAGAGGCGACGGCGGACTCTGAAGCCCGAGACAGTTTAAGAGGGGCGCTGGAAGCAATCGAAAAAGCGCGCGCCTTTGTACCGCCAGAGCAGTTAGCAGAACTGGAAAAAGCAAAGCGCATGATCAGTTCGTCAGACACCAAAGATAGATTCCGCTTTAGAGGAGCTGCAGAGCAAATTTTTGAGCTCGGTGGAGAGGGTGATGTGACCTACGTGAACGATGGCCCAATCGTTACTTTTAGAGGCGGTGGTGCCTTTAGTATTGAAGACCCTCATACGATTCGAGCCGACAAAACAGAAGTGAATTACACCACTTATATACATTCTGGTCGTTGGGACATTGAGGGAGGAGCATTAAAAATCGACCTACAAGAATTTACCTATAAAGGTACAGTGGAAGGCCCAGTTTCAGATGGCCCACAACATATTGGCGGTAGCAATAGACACACAAGTTACGTTGGTGGCGGTGGTGATTGGATCGTCTCCTGTGAAGGCTCAGGCGTAAAACTGACTCCAGCCGATAGGGGAAATCGTGGCCCGGGTAAGGATGCGGTGTTGGAGGCTCACTAAATCAGTCAGCTTGCCTTGAGACTTTTTCTTCGAGGCAGAGCTTGCTATCCGGTTAATCGCTCGTAGTTTAGTCGGATTACCGTTACACTAGCGGCTTATTGCACTGATAAAGCCTTTGATGACCTTTTCTGAACTTAAATTGATCCAACCTCTTCTCGATTCGCTGAACAAAAGCGGTTATAAAACGCCTTCACCGATCCAGCAGAAGGCTATTCCACTAATCCTCGATGGTCAGGATATTATGGCTGCCGCGCAAACAGGAACGGGGAAAACGGCGGGCTTTTCACTGCCGATCCTGCAAAAGCTATCAAAAGGTAAAAAGCCTTCAGCCAACGTTGCGCGGTGTTTAATCCTAACGCCGACACGAGAGCTGGCGGAGCAGGTTCATCAAAGTGTCCAAAAATACGCGGCAAACTTATTGCTAAAGTCGCAGGTGGTTTACGGTGGCGTTAAGATCAACCCGCAGATGCTAAAGCTTCGGAAAGGGACGGATGTGCTAGTAGCCACGCCGGGGCGATTATTAGATCTGATGGAAAAGAATGCAGTGCGATTTGATGATCTAGAATTTCTAGTCTTAGATGAAGCGGATAGAATGCTGGATATGGGGTTTATGCCCAGTATAAAGCGGATTATCGGGAAGCTGCCTAAACAGCGTCAAACGTTGTTGTTTTCGGCGACCTTCTCCGAATCGATTAAAAAGATAAGTCAGCAGTTCCTGAATAACCCCAAACTGATTGAAACAGAAACCACCAATACCACTGCGGCTACTGTTAAACAGTGGATTCATCCGGTCGATAAAAAACAGAAAGCAGCGTTGTTGAGTTATCTCATCGAAGAGCACCGTTGGCACCAGTTATTGGTCTTTGTGAGAACCCGACGGGGAGCGAATCGTTTAAGTCTGGCGCTTGAAAAGCGAGGAATCAAAGCGACAGCGATCCATGGTGGTAAAAGTCAGAACGCACGTAATCGTGCTTTGGCTGAATTTAAATCGGGTAAGGTACATGCCTTGGTCGCCACCGACGTCGCTGCACGTGGACTGGATATCGACCAAATGCCTGTCGTCGTGAACTATGATCTGCCAAATGTCGCTGAAGATTATGTCCACCGGATTGGACGTACGGGTCGTGCTGGTGAAAAGGGTAGCGCTATATCACTAGTCAGCGCCGATGAAGTCGATGACTTGCGAGCAATTCAAGACCTGATCCAAAAGCAGTTAGAGCGAATCATCATTGATGACTTTGAACCGCAGCATGTCGTCCCAGAAACCAACTTAAAAGCCGCGAAGAAAAAGAAGCCTCACAAAAAGAAAATCGCTAAGGCAAAACTGAAACAATCTGGCAATAAATCAGGCGACTCTCAAGATAAAGGTAGCCAACCGAAAAGAGGCAAGAACGGTTATAAAGGCAAGTCAGCTAATAAAGGGAAAGCGACTAAGAAAAAGCCGAGTAAAAAGAAACCGACTAACAAAAGTTCGAGTAATATCTGGGACAAAAAGAGTTAATTAATATTTCTATTGAAGGTTAAAGTTAAAGGGGCAGTAAATGTACTCTGACCCCATTTATTTAATTAATATTTTTATTGAAGGTTAAGTTAAAGGGGCAGTAAATGTACTCTGACCCCATTTATTTGCATTTATTTAAAATTACAAAGGTTAGAATTTTTACTCTCGCCTTATTTTATGACTTTTTGTGAAGGCAAGGTTAGCGTAACGATAAGAATCGTCATCACTTTGTTCATCCTAAATCATTGCTAAAGGTCTAACCAGCTATAACTCCTATTAGAGCTGGGCTAGAGCGAAGAGGTGGTTTGTAAGTCATTGATTTTACAGTTCTTTAAACACATTCTTATTCAAATCATTAGAATGCTATAAGCATAAAACAAAATAAGCTTTGTAAGAGGTTTCTATCAAGGCCCTTATTGTCAGGATAAGACAATTGCTTTGGTTACGACGAAATCTTTCCAGTACAGGTGAATATCGTAAATCGTTACGGGCCCTGTACACCAACGGGCAATACTGCTTGTTGGTGGAACGAGAATGAGGAGTAACTATGTTTGATATCATGAAAAGACTATTAGCGATAAGCGCTTTAGTGTTCGTCATGTCAGCTTGTAGCGATTCTGACTCGAATGACGATGATAATTCGAATAATCAAAAGCCAGTGGCTGAAGCTGGTAGTGATCAGGAAGTTGACGTTGGTGCCGAAGTCACCTTAAGCGGTGAGGCTAGCTCAGATCCTGATGGCGACACTCTAACCTATCAATGGACATTATCATCAACACCGTCAGGTAGTACCGCAGTGTTAGTCGCGGCTACGTCGATGAGCCCTACCTTTACTGCTGATGTTGCAGGTTCTTATACTGCAGAATTAGTGGTGAGCGATGGTGTTCTATCGAGTGATGTTGATAGTGTGACCATCGTTGCGGTTAGCGCTAATCAAAAACCAGAAGCAAATGCAGGTCCAGATCAAGACGTAAGAACTGGTTCAACAGTGAATCTTGATGGTTCAGGCAGTGTGGATGCTGATGGTGATACGTTAACTTACCAATGGGAAATCACATCGAAACCCTCTGCGAGTACAGCAACGTTAAGTGATAATGATGTTGAGCAACCAACGTTTATTGCGGATGTAGATGGTACTTATACGGTAGATCTTGTTGTTAATGATGGAACGATCGACAGCGACGTTGATTCCGTAACGATTATTGCAGCATCAACCAATGCTAAGCCCGTCTCTAATGCGGGTAATGATCAGGCCGCAAAAACCAGCTCTAGTGTCATGTTAGATGGATCTGCAAGTACAGACTTAGACGGTGATCAGTTGTCATACCAATGGACTTTAACAGCAAAGCCAGCTGCAAGTGCTGCTGTGTTAAACGATAGCACCGCCGCTCGCCCAACGTTTGATGCAGATGTTGATGGTGAGTATACGGCAGAGCTAGTAGTTAACGATGGCAGTGTCAGCAGTGATGTGGACGCGGTAACTGTGGTTGCGGCATCCTTGAACTCTGAACCTGTGGCAAATGCTGGTGATGACTTAAAGGTGAAAGCAAACACTGTGGTGACGCTAAACGGAACGCTGAGTTCTGATGCAGACAAGGATTTAGTTAACTATCAATGGGCGCTTACTTCGACGCCAGCAGGAAGTGCAGCTGAACTAAGCAATATCAGTCTTGCAACACCAACCTTTGTGGCAGATGTTGAAGGGACGTATGAAGCAGAGTTAACTGTGAATGATGGTTCTGTTGATAGCAGTGTTGATACCGTAACGGTTGTCGCTGTTGAAGCAAATGCTGCACCTATTGCAAATGCAGGCCTAGAGCAAAGTGTTAATACTGGTGCTAATGTGTCGTTAGACGGTTCGGCGAGTGTTGACGTTGATGGTGATCCATTGAATTACGAATGGGCAATCATTTCAGCGCCAGCAATGAGTACGGCGGCGTTAGATAGTTCTTCGTCGGTAAGCCCAAGTTTTACGGCTGATGTTGAAGGTACTTATACGGCACAACTTATTGTGAACGATGGTTCGGTTAAATCTGAAGCGGATACTGTAACGGTAGTTGCTGCAAGTACTAACGCAAAACCGGTAGCGAATGCAGGACTTGATGTTCGTGTGACAGCCGGAACAGAAGTCAGCCTAGATGGTTCAGGTAGCTTTGATGCTGATGGTGATACTTTAACTTATCAATGGAGCTTTATCTCGCAACCGAACGGCAGTGCTGCTGCGTTTAGTAATGCAACAGCCGAAACAACATCCTTTACAGCGAATGCCGAAGGTAGTTATGTGGTTGCCTTAGTGGTGGATGATGGAACGGAAGCTAGTGTTGAAGATATTGTTCATGTCGAGGTGATTCAACCGCAAGTAACGTTGCGCAAACAGTTTGGTGCTGATGCAAGTGCGACTTATAACCAAGTCACTATGCCGTACACTTCAAGTGCGACTGTAGATGCCTCAGTCAGTGGGTCTGCGGACTTTACGTTGGATACGTTCCGTATTCTTGCTGAAGGTCAAAACTATACGATCACCAATGTCCAAGTAACGGATGACTCAGGCAATGTTTCGCCTTACTTTACGGTGATTAGTGACAGTTATGTGCTACTGGAAGGTGAGGCTGTCGAGTTTGCGTTAATGTCGCCACTAACAGCAGGAATCGAAACGAACTTAACCTTTAGTTTTGAGATTGCTGAAACTGGGCAAACTTTTGAAGCAAACTATACTTTCACTAGTAACTAAGCCTGAAGCGTGATTTTAAATCACGATAAAACGACAAAAAAGCCGAGGGTCTCCTCGGCTTTTTTAATGTGATGTTGGGATCATTTTTTTAAACAAATATTATCAGTAATCACGCTATCGCGATGATGCTTGTTAATGGTTTGTTGCAAGCGTTGGTAATTGGTCAATAATTTACTCTGGATACGATAAAGTTCACGAATGACGGCGCGCTCACCTTCTTGATGCAGTTCTTCAACAGTTTCAATACGTAGACTTCTGATAAACAAAGCTTCAATGTAAGCCTGAACGATTGCCCGGTGGTCGCTTTGGTTTGCGTTAATCTCGCCAATTAAACTCAAAATTTCATAGTCAAGGTATGACGAGGCTTGGGTGGTTTTAGCAATCTCCCAGGCATCATTACGCAAATAACCGACTTGAATGCCACTGGGTTTTTCATCGCCCGCTGCAACGGCTTCGTGGTAAGACTGAAAGCTGATAATTCGTAAGCAATTGGCTTCGACTTCATCCACTACTTCTTGCAAAGCTCGCTCGGCTAACTCTTGGTGTGCCTGAGCTTCTCGCCAACTGTTAAGTGCGAGCGCTAACAGGACGCTTAAGATAACCAGCAAGCTTTCGAAGATTAAAAGCTTCCATGGAAATTTAGAAAATGACTTCTTGGTAAAAAACATAGGTTACTCATATTCATCATGGCGCTTTTGCCATTCATAAGTTGGTGTTTGCGGCCAGCCGTCGGGGGAGTCTTCCCATGCTTCTTGGCGTCCGTAAGGTGTTAGGTCTAAATAGCTCCAGTGACTGCCTAGGTATTCCACGCCGCGATCGCCGATATGAAAACTCTGATAAATATCGTTACCATCACGAATAAAAACACTGACCCCATGTTGCTCACCGTCATCAGTCGTTGCACCAAAGTCATAATTAAAATCACTGCCTAGTGACGAGTACCAAGGAATCGGCTTGTTCCACTCCATCCGTTTTTGATACTGATGAAGTTTATCCAAAGGAGCGCGAGAAATTAAAACAAAGCTGGTATTACGGGCATGGAAGTGGGCGGGGTGAGTCATGGCATCTGTCACCCAAGAGCAACCGGGGCAGCCAGCCTCCCAATCAGGACCAAACATAAAGTGGTAAACGATGAGTTGCTTTCGACCTTCAAAAAGATCGAGTAATGACACCTTGCCTTGTGAGCTGTCAAACTCATAACTTTTATCAACTTTGTGCATCGGAAGGCGTCTGCGTTTGGCATTAAGCTGATCGCGAGCTCGGGTAAGAGCTTTTTCTTCCTCTATTAATGCATCTACTTGTGATTGCCACTCTTCCCTTGATACGAGCGGTGGCAGTTTAGGGGCATCATTGACCATAAAACTCCTCCATAGTGTGCAGATACAGAATAAAGATTAGCACTATTAGTCATTAAAGTCCTTAGGTTAGGTGAGAGAGGTGTTTTATCTTATATAAAAATATGTAATGTTTAAGGACAGAGAGACTCTTAATAAGAGACATTCATAAAGTTAGAAAGAGGTTTGAACATGAGTATTTTTACCAGTCATACCGTTGAAAGTGCGCCAGAAGAAGCAAAGAGCATACTAGAAGGGGCGCAGAAGCAATTAGGATTCCTACCCAACTTATACGCGAATTTAGCTGAAGCGCCACAAGCATTAAAAGGGTACATGCAGCTTAGTGAGTTAATGGAGAACTCAAGTTTTAGTGACGAAGAGCAGCAAGTGATTTTCCTTACTGCGAGCGTTGAAAACGGCTGCGAATTTTGTGTCGCGGCACACTCAGTCATTGCTAAAAAGATGGTTGGCGTTGCAGAAGATATTGTCAATGCCATTCGAGATCGTGATGATACCGATAGCGACAAAATAAACGCATTGATTCGATTCACTCAACGTGTGATTCAGGATCGGGGCTGGGTTGATGAACAGGCAGTGAAAACATTCATAGATAGTGGATTTACTAAGCAACAGGTACTAGAAGTTGTACTCGGTGTTGCCATGAAAACGATCAGTAATTACACCAATCACATTACAGGAACTCAAACTAATAAAGAGTTTGAAGCTGAAGCTTGGAGTAACAAGGCTTAATCTTTTAATCAGTAAATATTTCGCTCAAAACCACGCAGGAGGATTAGAGTCATGAAAACCAAGGTGTTAACAGTTGTATTGGCGATTATCTTTTTGGTATCAGGTGGTGCGAAATTATTGGGCCTGGAGTTTGAGCTTGAAGCATTTTCTCGCTGGGGTTACCCGTTGTGGTTTATGTATCTAACAGGTGTGATTGAGGTCGTGGGTGGTGTGGCTTTGCTGGTTCCGCGACTGGCATCTTACGCAGCGGTTGGGTTAAGTGTGGTTATGGTTGGAGCTGTGGCAACTCACTTAATCAATAGCGAGTGGGTGATGTTAGTGATTGCGAGTGTGATTCTGGCTTTATTACTGTGGCGTTCTTATATCGGTAAAGCAGAAATCGTTAAAGTCATTCGTGCCATTACTGGCTCTTCGGCTGCAACATAAAGTCGAGAGCCATTTTTAGCTCTTTCTCGGTACAGTCAAAACAGCCGCCTTTCGGTGGCATGGTTTTGTAACCTTCTATCATGCTTTTCATTAGAGCGGCTTCGCCTTTATCCAGGCGAGTTTGCCATTGCTCAAGATTTCCCCGAAGCGGTGCGCCGCCGTGGCCACGCTCGTGGCAACTAAAGCATGAGCGGTAGTAAATACTCTCACCATCGTTTTTAGGTGGTTCTTGGTTACACCCTGCTAGGAGCAGTAGCGCAGTCGTTATGAGTATTAATTTAAAGCATTGAGTCATCGTCTTTTACCATATAGAGACAATCGGGTAAGGGCATGATTTCAGGGTATTCTGCGACGTTAAACCCAAGTTTTAGGTAAAGGTTTTTGGCTCTGGCATTGGCTTTAAGTACAAATAGTGAGTAGCCATTACTGTCGAGCAATTCGTCACCAAGTTTCATCAGTTGTTCGATTAAAGCTTGGCCTATCCCTTGTCCTTGAACGTCTGGCTTAACGACTAGTCGGCCAAGGTGAGTGTGGCCCAGTCTTTGGTAGGTTTGTCCAAATGCAACGACCTGATGCGGTTCTTGACTAGTATCAATCAGTACACGACTGTGTAATTCGTCAAGTTTAAGATCTTCGATGAAAGTGTCAGCGGTAAACGGAAAACGAAAGCCTGGCCCCGCCCAAATCTCGAAGACTTTAGGGCTTCTGACCCACTCCATCACTTCTAACAGGTGGTGTTTTTCAGGTTTAACGCATTGCATCATGGCAGATTTCAGGCACAAAAAAACCGATCACTTAGGATCGGCTTCTTAGGAATGATTACTTGCTTTCTTCGAGCATGTAGTCAACAACGGCTTTAATTTCGTCGTCGGAACAGTCTGCACAAGTACCTTTCGCTGGCATGGCGTTAATACCGTTAATCGCGTTGGCATAAACGGTATCGATGCCTTTAGACATGCGCTCTTCCCAAACGGCTACATCACCCATAATTGGTGCACCAGCTACGCCAGAAGCGTGACACGCTGTACAGTAAGTGTTGTAGATATCTGCTGGCTCACGAGGACCTGATGGGGCTGTCGTTGGTACTGTATTCGATACCTGAGGTACGTCATCACCTTCAACATATACTTTATAAACTGGCTCTAAACGGTCTTTAACGTTTGAGTCACTCAGGTGAGTCGCTGCCGCAGCGCCGGCAAATACTGCTGCTGTGAATGTTGCAGCTAAAACGAACAATGATTTAACTTTAGTCATGGTCTCTCTCTATCAATACAGATCATCGGCTGATGGCTTACTAGAATACAAAATAAGCGCTGCCAAAACACCCAAAGGTGAAAATTCAGTGCGCAAATTATAACCGTAATCAAGGCACGATCAAATAGCCTGATTAAAATAACCTAAAGTTATTCTGATTATTCACTTCTGGGCATACTTTTTTAAAGTGGGATCAGGCACAATGGGCTTAAATTCAAGGCGATGGTTTCGATATGGGTTCACTTCAGCAAGATGCTTTGCATATGCTTGGCGAAGCGCTGGTCAATAACATTCCTTTCAATCGACATATTGGTCTTAAATATCAAACAGTTAGCGAAGAAGAATGTGTCATTACCTTCGACATGAAGCCTGAATTAGTCGGTAACTATATTCAGGGCATTTTGCATGGCGGTGTTATTTCGTCAGCGATGGATATGGTGGGGGGCACCATGGCTGCTGTTGGGATTTTACATAGCAATCCAGCGACGCACCTTGATGAATTGAAAAAGAAGATTGCCAAATTAAGTACGATTGATCTGCGTGTCGACTTTTTACGTCCGGGACGTGGAGAGCGGTTCTTTGCTAAGGCTGAGTTATTGCGTGCTGGCAAGAAAGTGGCGGTTGTTCGTACCGAGCTCGTCAACGAAAACAATACCCTGATAGCCGTAGCAACGGGAACCTTCATGGTGGGATAAATCGAGGGTTATTTTTTAGCCTTACATTCTTATATTTCAATGGGTTATAGTCATGAAAGCTGAAAACAGTTCGGATCAGCACACGGCTGATGTGGCGCACAAAACAACGGAACCAGAACAAAGTAATAAAGCCGGTTATATCTTTGGCTTAGGTGCTTTTGTCATCTGGGGTTTGGCGCCGATTTACTTTAAAGCCGTTCAACAGGTATCAGCGCTTGAGATTTTGGCTCACCGGGTCGCTTGGTCAGTACCTGTGGTACTCCTGATCATGTTGGTGATAAAGCGCCCGTTTCCAAAAGGGGTGCTCAAAGATAAAAAAGTGATGGGCATTCTAGCCATTACGGCGGTTTTGATTTCAGGTAACTGGCTGGTATTTACTTGGGCGGTGACCCATGATCGGGTGCTTGAAACCAGTTTGGGTTACTTTATCAATCCATTGATCAGTGTGGCGCTGGGGATTTTCTTTCTCAAAGAGAAGCTGTCGATATGGAGTAAGTGGGCACTAGCTTTAGCCATCGCTGGCGTGACTTATCGTGTGATTGTGCTTGGTGGACTACCTTGGGTGTCGTTGTTTTTAGCCTTCTCATTTGGTTTTTACGGCTTACTGCGAAAGCAGGTCAATATCGGACCACTGCAAGGCTTGTTAGTCGAAACCCTAATGGTGTTACCGATTACGGTCGGCTATATTTATTATTTATGGCACACCGGCACGGGTAGCTTCTTAAACCTGTCGCCGACGATTGACTGGTTGCTGGTCGCGGGTGGTGTTGTGACAACCGTACCATTGGCTTTATTCTCAGCGGGAGCACGAATTTTACCGCTCAACACCATCGGTTTCCTGCAGTATTTAGCGCCGAGTTTGACCTTTATTCTGGCGGTTTTTGTCTTTAAAGAGCCTTTCAATTTAGATTTGTTGGCGACCTTTGGCTTAATTTGGGCTGGCTTAGTGGTTTACACCATCGGCGTGGTTAAAAATTCGAATCGTCGTCGAATCGTTACTAATTAAACGGAAAAAGCCATGGCGTGTCTGGGACGCCATGGTGTATTTTCGGTTGGATTAATCGTCGCTTCTTACGATCAACCAGATAAAGACACAGCTAGCAAAGTATTGAAAAGCACCGCCTAGTGATTGTGCGCCGACAGACGTTTGCCACATCTGAAACCAAGCGCCTCCTAAGACGCCAAAGAATCCAAACCACACGATAATGCCAATACCGGCACCAATCAGCGATAAGGATTTAGCTTGATTAAAGGTTGCGCTGTCAGACTGTCTCGCTTTAAACATAGTAAAAGCGCCAATCAGCAGTAAAATGCCTGCGGTCAGCTCCGCCAAGATGATAATAAACACGCAGATCCAGACTAGACTGCTGTTGGTAACGGCTGGAAACCAAGAGTTGGCGTAATAGGTATGCTCCGACATCCCTAGAACGTATGAAACAGCACCAAAGCAAGCGTCTAAGTTGGCCAGGTTTTGTAAGCCATAGATCAGGCAAAGCAATGATAAAAACATGACTAAAACAATTTTTAAGTAACGAATCCCCATACTCCCTCCTGAGAAGTGTTTAAAAAATAGTCAGCGTTAATATAGCAGAAAGCAGTGCTTAGAGGGAATTAAGGGGATGAGCGGACAGGCAGCTTTGTTGTCAGCCAAAGTTCGCTCCAGCGTTGACGTTTTTGTTGCGGTGATAAGGTTTTCGGTGAGGCAATGAGAGCCTCAGGTAAGGTGTAGGTTGACTCAAAGAGTCGGGAATTAACGGCGCCTTTGATGATAACTTCATTCTCATCATAAAGTTGATGACTAACTGCGACCATATCGAGACAAGAGGGACATTGCCAGAAGGTAGCTTGCTCAGATCCTTGTTTTAATGATTGAAGTGAATGTTTAGAGGTAATGACTAGCTCACCCATGGGATCAGACAAGTAAGCGATATTCCGTTCGGTACAAAAGCGACAATCACAAGCCCTAGGCAGATATTCTTCTATTGGCTTTGGTAGTGACAGCGTCAAGTTAACGTTACCACAGCTACACTGTGCTGAGTAGTTCATAAGCAGGGCTTGAGTAGGGAATGATAATTCAATATTGAATGAAGACTGTAAGACAGTCAAAAGTATCGGCCCCGAGGTGGTCGGCCTAGCGAGAAGGAGCAGCTAAGCCAACCTGGGGTAAAATGTATCGATTAAAAGGTTAAACGAAACCCTGCAGTTAGCGTTCTTGCAGGACGTGTTGTGCGATCTTTTAAGAAGGAAGCATGGTCACGAATTTCTTCATTCGCCATGTTGTCGCCTTTTAAGAACAACAACAGATCGGCGTTATCAAAATAGAGGTTGTAACCGACGCTCATGTTGATCAGCGTATAACCTTCGGTTGGAAGCTCTTCGTCAGCGACTTGGGTTTGGTCATCAACTTTAATGGCGGTGAAGTCGGCATTCAAATCGCCTTGCACGAACCCAATATTACCGCCGAAACGCTTAGCTGGAGTACGTGGTAAGTAGCCGCCGTTGTCTAAAGTGGCTCGGGTGTAGTCAGCAAATAAGCCAGCTTTCCAATAGGAGTCGCCTTGGTAACCGAAGGTCCAATCAACTTCAGCTTCTAAACCGGTAAAGGTTGCGTCATCTTGAGTGAACTCAAAAATGGGGAACTCATCATGCTCCTCGTGACCACCGCTGCCTGCATCATGGTCTTCTTCGTGCTCGTGATGAGCCAAGTAGATGTAGTCAGAGACTTGGTTATGGAATAGTGATAATGAGGCGTGGACTTCATCGGTGTGATAACGCAAACCGATATCAAGGTTATTAGCAGTCTCTTCATTTAGGTTTTCATTACCGACTTCAATGCTTAATGTCGCTAAGTGAGGTACATAATTGGTTTCATCGCGTCCCGCATTAGAATACAGTTCTTCGACTGATGGTAAGCGCTGTGCCACCGCAAAGTTAATCGGTAAAGACCAGGTATCATTCATGTGCCAAACTGTACCCGCGGCAAAACTATAAGCCGTGTCATCACGCTGCGCGCCAACAAAGTTAGCAGTACCTGAAACATCAATTTTTTGCTGATCGAAACGTAAACCAAGTTCGGTATGCCAGTCGCCTTTGTCGAATTCTTCTAGCCAAAAGATACCGTAGTTGTTGGTGTTCGATGCTGGAATAAATGTCTCAGCACCAACGGCCGCAAAATCGCTATCGCTGAGCTGTAAGCCGAAAGCACCTTGCCAGCCATTCCAAGATGTATGAACCGCTTCGAGGCGAAGTTCTTGCGCATCATTGGTAAAGCGCGTGCTGACTTCTCCTTCTTCAATTTCTTGGTGCTGATAATCGGTTTTGGAATAGTTAAATTTCAAATTTTGAAAGCCGCTAAAAGGATCGCTTAACTGACCTTTGAGGTTGTATCGTTTTTGCTCAAGGTCAAGGAAAACACCTTCAGCATGTTCTTCACCTTCATGCTCACCTTCTTCTTCGCCGTGCTCTTCATGACCGTGGGCATGGCCGGGTAAGCCATAAGAGCGCTCAAACTCGGTAAACGACATGCCTATATAGCCGCGATCACCAATATAAGAGACACCAAAGCTGCCGCCCTTTGTATCGGTACGAGTGTTTTCAAGAGTGCCGCCGTAGTCTTCTGCATGCTCGGCATGCTCTTCTTCACTTTCACCCGCATGCTCACCTTCTTCTTGAGCGCGCAAGAAAGACGACTCAGAAAAAGCTGGAATGTCATAGTCGTCACTTTTAGATTTGAAGGCATCCACATTAAAAGCAATATTGCCGGCAGATGCTGTTATCGTGCCAACGGTGCTGCGTTCGCCTGTGGTCGAGTCGGCTGCTCTTGCTTCAAAACCACCTTCAAGACCATTGGTTAAATGTTGTGGGATACGGTTATCGACAACGTTAACAGCGCCACCGACAGCACCGCCACCGTACAATAATGTTGCTGGGCCTTTGAGTACTTCAACGCGCTCAGCGAGCAGTGGCTCAGCAGCGATCCAATGATCGGGACTTGAGTTGGAAGCGTCTTGGGTTGAACTGTTATTGCTGAGTACCGTGACGCGATTACCTTGTTGCCCTCGAATCACGGGGCGGCCTGCGCCTGCGCCGAAACTGGAAAGGTTAATGCCCGGCGTTTGAGCAAGTGTCTCACCAATATTGGCACCGCGATTTTTGACTAAGTCATCGCCACTAATAATCACCGCAGGCGAAGCCATTTCTAGACTCGAATGCTCTAGAGGATTACCCGTGATGACGAGCACCTCGGCGTTATCTGGGGTTAGGCTAATACTTTTGTCATTACCATCATGGTTGACCGAGCGGTTAATATGCCCTTCATTGCCGCCTTTGATATCGAGCACATAGCGACCTTCTTCTAGCCCTTCAAAAACAAATGTGCCGTTAGCATCGGTCGTGGTTGATAAATTTTGGGCACGAAGATGAACTTCGACGCCTTCTAAGGGCTGGTTATTGTCATCAGTGATGATGCCAGAAAGATTTTTTTCAGCGGCGAAAGCGCTTTGTGAAGCGAGTATTCCTGCGACTAAAAGACTCAGTGTTCTAAGTTTCATTGGATAAATCCTCAATGTCTTGCATAAGCCAAAGATCAATGGCGTCTAGAGTTGTTCTCTATCAGTAAAGCCAAAGTCTTAATGTGTGTTAATACTTATAAGGGTTATGCGAATTGAGGTGGGGCGCGTCCGTTGAAAGGACGGATGCTGCGCACAAAAACCGTACTGTTGTTAACAGTGATGGCGTCTGCGCTAATCTCGAGTGGTTGTGGAGCGGTTATCTGATTTGGAGCGGTATGCAGTTGATTACCGGCATGATGTAAACAGAAGGTACACTCGGGAAGATCGGTTGCATCCTGGTGAATAGGTGAAAATGCATGCGACACGCTAAGCAAAGCCATGCTTAGCAAGGCAGCTGTCATAATAATGTGACGTAACATTTTATTCATAGTGGATTCACGCAGCTCTTTATTAAGAGTTTGATGCTTAGTCCATGATGGACCAGTCTTAAGCAGTTTACCGAAAAGTTGGCATGCTTCAAGTTTGCAATGCTATTCGATAAAAAAGTAAGATGCAATCAGTACTCTGATGATATTTGTAACAGAGTTTCTCTAGCATTGATGAAAATAACTCTAACTAATTCAATCATAAGGAAAAAGTTGCTATGGCCGACGATTTGCCAATTTCGATAGCTGAGCGTCGATTAGATAATGTGCCGAACTATCCAGACCGTCATGAGCCGGTAGGGTTTATGTTGCGACTGATAAAAGCACTGCATACTTACGGCGTACCGAGCTATGAACTTGAGCGACTGATGACCAATGTGGCGGATCAGTTGGGCTATGGCTTACAAGCCACGGTGGTGCCAACAAGTATTACCATGACCTTTATTCAAGACGAAGATAAGCCACGAACCTATGTCATCCGTTCAAACTCTGGCGAAGTTAACGTCGATAAATTAAGCCGCACGATTGATGTCGCTTATGATGTGATTAACGGTGAAATTACGACTGAGCAGGGCGCACGTGAGTTGACGGAAATTACCCACTCAGCACCGTTACACAGCAAGGGCTGGCTGATACTCTGCTTTATGTTGGTCTCGACGGCGATTTGCCGAATTTTTGGTGGTGGCGTGCCTGAGATTATCACGGCATCAGTAACCGGCTTAATCGTTGGTGTGTTTGTTAATGTTGGCGGTTTACGGTCTGAAACCGTGTCTAACTTGATGCCAGCCTTGTCGGCATTTTTGGCGACACTAATATCCTTCGGCTTTAACTACTGGGTGGGTTTAAGTTCAACATACATTCCCGTAGTTTCTGGAATTATCGTGCTGGTTCCGGGCATGATGCTGACCATCGCCATGGCGGAATTAGCGACTCAAAATCTAGTTTCCGGCACAGCGCGTTTGCTGGGTTCGGTGGTGATTTTTATTCAGATGATTTTTGGCGTGGCGATTGGTTCGCAAGTGGCGGCAATCTTTTTTGGCCAAGCTTCAATTACCACATCGATTGACCACCAGTTACCGCAGTGGACGGTTTGGATCGCTATTGTTGCCAGTTCATGGGCATTAATGATGCTGTTCCAAACTCGAAGCAAGCATTTACCCTGGATTGTGGTCACGACGGCGTCATCGTTTTTCGTCTCACGCTGGGCAGGCGCAGAGTTAGGCGCGGCGACGGGAGCTTTTTTCGGGGCACTGACGGTGGGTGTGTTTGCGAACTTGGCCTATCGAATTAAGCAGGTGCCGACTGCCGCAGTGATGATGCCTGGCTTCATTATTTTGGTTCCCGGCAGTGTCGGTTTTAGGAGTCTGACTGAGATCTTGGATCACAATATTATTGGGGGGCTTGAGTCAGCCTTTAACATGATTATTGTCGGTATATCATTAATAACGGGACTTCTGGTGTCGTCGATAGCGACCTTACCCAAACCTAAGATTAAGACGGAAAGAGTGGAAGTAAAGTCAGAACCACCAAGAGACGATAAAGCATGAAGCGCCTATTAGCTTTTAGTTTGCTGTTATTATTCAGTGTTGCCTGCTCTCCGGCCGATCAGCAAGGCTATCGTTTGGTTTATGTTCAAGATGGGGATAGTGCCGTATTATGTTGTGAGAAGGGCAAAAAGTTTACCGTAAGGTTGCTTGATATTGATGCTCCTGAAAAGAACCAGCCTTACGCTGAGCAGTCAAAAGCCATGCTCAAACAGTTCTTAGAAGACGAGCAGTTGTATTTAGTCGGCAGTCAATACGATCGTTATGGACGCCGTTTAGCCGTTATTGAAGTTAACGGAGTTAGTATCAATGATAAGATGGTAGAACGTGGTGCGGCTTGGGTCTGGAAGTACAGCAAAAGCCGACGTATGAAAGCGTTGCAAGAAGAAGCCAAGGAAGCGCGCGAAGGTTTGTGGGCTTTACCGGAGTCGCAGCGACAGAATCCGTGGGAGTGGCGACAGTCACACCCGAGGAAATAAGTTATCGGGTTACAAGGGTTTGGAGTCAGTTATGTCGAGTGAAATGATCGAGCGAGTGGCATTAGTCGGCGGAACTCATGGTAATGAGTTGACCGGAATTTATTTACTCAACAAGTATCGGCAGTACCCGAAACTGATCGAGAATAATAGTTTTAAGCTGGAGCTTTTTGAGGCTAACCACAAAGCATTTTTGGTTAACCGACGTTATATCGATCGGGATCTTAATCGTAGCTTCAAGCTTGCAGATCTCAATGATGACTCCTTGTTTGGTCATGAAAATGAGTTGGCAAAACGGATTAACCAAAAGCTTGGACCGAAAGGCGACAGTCGTACGGATATGATTATTGATTTACATACTTCTACGGCTCCGATGGGGGTTAACCTGGTGTTAACCAAAACCGATACCTTTCACTTAATGCTGGCAGATTATGTTCAACAGCGCATGGAGGATGTTTCGGTAACTCTTGAGGCGATGCCTGATCATCACTTTTTGATGTCCGTTGCGCCACAGCATGTTTTGGTAGAAGTCGGAGCGACAGCACAAGGACAGTTACGCCAAGATGTATTCGATAAGACAGAAGAAACCGTCCAGTTAATTTTTAAGTTCCTCAATCAATACAATAAGCATCAATTGCCACAGCCGTCTGAATCTATAGATGTTTTTGAATATTTTGACGTCATGTTTTTACCGACGGATATCAATGGCGATATTGCAGGCATGATCCATCATGGCATTCAAGATAGAGATTTTTCGCTATTGAGAACCGGTGAACCAATGTTTACTTTGCTGAACGGCGATGAAGTAATTTATGACGGCGAAGACTGTTATATGAGCTTTATCAACGAAGCCGCTTACTACGACGAAAAGAAAGCCTTCGCCATGTCGAGGAAGAAGGTTTTTCATATAGGGTAGTCATACTTTCAAGTTAATGCTTGAGGTTCAGCACATCTGAAGCTGGATAATTAGCACCAATCACCCCGTTAAAAGTTAGCCTCAAGGTTAAAAATTATAGTGCAAATTGGGCAGGGATAGCCCAATTTAGCAAAAACGAATATGTGACCCCTAGGAATCCCTCCGGGAGAGGTTTCGTTTTGCGGCACGTGAAGAAATTTTTAATCATGAGGGAAGTGCGGTAGCGCCTAACTTTTGGGGCGAGTTTTTTGGTTCGTTTTCCCTAAAGGGACTTCCTTTGGTCGTTTGCTCGTCAAAAAATGAACGTTAAAACACTTTATAACTCTGTCTCACAAGAGACGTACCATGGTGGAGCCATAGAAAAAAGGTAAAAAAAACCGCCCAAAGGGCGGTATAGCGTGAAGAGACCTATGATAGCAGTTTTATTATTGTTGGAATTGGGTTCGCTGGATCATACTCGTAGGAGAGGTGGGGTTTTCCGATAAACACCACTATCATGACCTCAGCGAATGTCGTGGTAGGTCATTACCGTGTTCTGTATGACCTGACCTTGAAACGAATCATACTCTTTAAATTCTTTAAATGCAAACGATTCTCATTACAGTTTAAAAGAAAGTTGAAAAAAGTGAGAACTGCATCAATATCTAGTCATATTAGGTAAGAATAAGTGGCTCTGTTTTTAATAAAAGAGTGACTTTAAGGAGTCGTCAGATGACGCATAAAACGATTCAAGGTATTTACAAAGCACCACAAGGTCACTGGGTTGGTGATGGTTTCCCGGTGCGTTCTTTATTTGCTTACAGCGGTTCTTATAACCAGAAGGGGCAACAGATTAGTCCGTTCTTGCTGCTGGATCATGCGGGGCCCGCGAGCTTTGAAGCAAGCAACCGTCCGAAAGGTGTGGGTGAGCATCCGCATCGTGGTTTTGAAACGGTGACGATTGTTTATCAAGGCGAAGTGTCGCATCGGGACTCCACTGGTAAAGGCGGTACTATCTATCCGGGTGATGTGCAGTGGATGACGGCTGGTGGTGGTATCTTGCACGACGAGTTCCACTCGGAAGCTTTTACTGAACGCGGGGGCGTCATGGAAATGGCGCAGCTTTGGGTGAACTTACCGCAAAAGCACAAAATGGTGACGCCGGGTTATCAGGCGATTCAGTCAGAGGATATTCCGAATCTATCCTTAGACGGGGGCAAGCTGAGAATTATTGCGGGTGAGTATCAAGGTAACAAAGGACCAGCACATACCTATTCGCCTCTCAATGTCTGGGACTTCACCATGGCAAGTGGTCAGCAGCAGCAACTATCCATTAACAAAGTCTGGAACACGATTGTGGTTGTGTTGAAAGGGGCGATAACAATTAATCATCAGCGAGCTTCAACAGACGATACGGTAATATTTAATCAGGGTGGTACCGACATCGATATCACGGCTGAAGAGGATTGTACCCTGTTACTGCTTAGCGGAGAGCCGTTGAATGAGCCCATTGTCGGAGCGGGCCCATTCGTTATGAATAGTGAAGATGAAATCATCCAAGCTTTTGATGACTTCAAAAATGGTCAGTTTGGTCGAAGCCTAGACTAGTTTTGTACTACTGAGCATTCTTCCGATTAATCTTTCTTCATAAAGTTCTTCATGAAGTCGATCGGCAGCGGGAAGACTATCGTGTTGCTATTTTCACCGGCCAAGCTGGAAAGCGTTTGCAGGTACCTTAGCTGGATAGCTTCCTCTTGCTGCGATAATACCTTCGCCGCTTCTAACAGTTTTTCAGAGGCCTCCATTTCACCACGAGCATGAATGACTTTGGCGCGACGGGCGCGTTCGGCTTCTGCTTGCTGCGCGATGGCACGAATCATGCTTTCGTTTAAATCCACATGCTTAATTTCGACGTTAGCCACTTTGATACCCCAAGCATCAGTTTGACTGTCTAAGATGGCTTGAATATCGGTGTTTAATTGTTCGCGCGAGGCTAACATTTCATCCAGCTCGTGTTGGCCGAGGACGGAGCGCAAGGTCGTCTGAGCCAGTTGGCTGGTGGCGTCATAATAATGCTCAACGTTAATGATGGCTTTTTGCGGATCAATCACGCGAAAGTAAACAACTGCATTGACTTCGACGGAGACATTATCCAGCGAAATCACATCTTGCGTTGGAACGTCCATCACCACGGTACGTAAATCAACGCGAACAATTTGTTGGACAAACGGGATCAGGATGATAAGGCCGGGCCCTTTGACTTTCCAAAAACGACCGAGCATAAAAATAACGCCGCGCTCATATTCTCGAAGAATCTTAAACATGCTAGCCAGCAGTAAAACCACCACGGCTAGAATAATGGGAAATAAAATGTTCATAATAAATCCTTCTATGATTGGTTAAGAATGTTTATGGGGCACAGAGTTTCAAGAAAAAGTGTCTCCAGAAGAAGACTCTCCTGAAATAGGCACGACGGTTAGCTCCAGATCCGTAACCGCCACGACTTTAACCTGTTGCCCCGCGTGTAAAGGCGTATCGCAGTGAGCTTTCCATCTCTCGCCACAAATATGAATCCAGCCTTCTCCAGAAAAGTCATGCTGTACGACGCCGACTTCTTGTAGCAATTCTTCTCGCCCACTGACCACCGGTTGCTGCTTGGCTTGAATGGCAAGGGTTAAAACAAAGCTCAGGAGAATGACGCTGATAATGGTCACGCCGACCAGAATTGGAATAGCAATAGCGACCCCTGTTTCGGGTTCATTGAACAGCATGAAGGAGCCAAAGAGGAAGGCGATAATACCGCCAACGCCCAGTATACCGAAGCTTGGTGCAAACGCTTCAACCACCAGTAACGCAATACCAAGCACCAGTAGCCCCGCTGCCACGTAGTTAATAGGTAAAATCTGCAATGCGTAAAAAGCCAGTAATAGGCAAATTGCTCCAATGACGCCGGGCACCATGGTGCCGGGGTTATAACCTTCAAAGATCAGCCCGTAAATACCAACTAACAGCAAAATATAGGCGATGTTAGGATCGCTAATGATACTGAGCAACTTCATCTGCCATGTCGGTTCGACTTCGACAATACTCATGTCGGCTGTATCCAGAGTGACTTTACCGGAAGGAAGTCGCACGCTGCGGTTATGAATGTCACGCAGTAATTGTTGTGGACTTTCGGCAATCAAATCAATCACGCCAATCTCTAAAGCCTCTTTCGAGGTTAAACTTTCACCTTCACGAACAGCGTTTTTGACCCAGTCAATGTTGCGCCCATGATAAGCGGCCAACCCTCGCAAATAGGCCTCTGCATCATTGATGATTTTTTTGTGCATGGCATTCTGATTGCTGTCCGTAGCTGGTGGTGATTTTTTGGCGCCTTGTTTTTCTTTATCACCCTCTTTGTCTTCTGAGCCCGGATTTGGCATGCCGCCAATCGAGACTGGAGTAGCCGCCCCAAGGTTGGTCGCCGGAGCCATTGAAGAAATATGGCTAGCGTAAAGAATATAAGTTCCTGCGCTCGCCGCGCGGGAACCGGGAGGGAAGACATAAGTCGCCACCGGGATTTTAGAGGCAAGAATCTCGCGAATAATATCACGCATGGCTAAGTCCAGACCGCCGGGGGTATTCATTTGGATAATGATTAAGTCATAACCTTCTTCAGGCGCTGACTGAATATTAGAAACAAGGTAGTGAGCAGTGCCAGGATTGACCGAGCCATCAAGCACCAATAGCTTGGCCTGCTTTAGGGAATTTGACTCACTATCTGAGGCACTAAGAACTGGCCACGCGAATGAAAAAAGCGCGGTGAAAAGGAAAAAGCTGACTATTCTCAGTATTGACTGCTGCATAGAAAATCCCACTACTCAGCTAGGCTCTTAATAAGCCAAAGCCATCACCTTTAATGTAGCGCGAATAGAGAAGGATTACAAAGATGAGGTGTATCAAGCAAGCTGCTCAAAGGTATAAAAAAGCCCGACTATTTCTAGTCAGGCTTTCTTAATAATGGTGGCCCGGGGCAGACTAATTTGTTTTGAACAAATTTGAACATTGCAGTTTGCTGCAATGGCCGTGAGGCAAACTGCAGGGATGTAGTTTGTCATTGAACGTAGTTCAATTCGATAATCTGTATATGTTGGACACAAAAAAGCCCGACTATTTCTAGTCAGGCTTTCTTAATAATGGTGGCCCGGGGCAGAATTGAACTGCCGACACAAGGATTTTCAATCCTCCGCTCTACCAACTGAGCTACCAGGCCGAGGACGCGTATTAAACCGATTCTGCCGATTTAAGTCAAGCCTAAATTTGAAATTTATTGCTTGTTTTCAGGGACGTAGCCATCGGCCTTGTCGTAGTCGCCACCGAAGAGGAACTTTTCCATTTGGTCGGCGAGGTATTTCTGCGTGTCTTCGTCAACTAAACTTAAGCGTTTTTCGTTGATGAGCATGGTTTGGTGCTCTAACCACATTTGCCATGCTTGTTGCGAAATATTGTCATAAATGCGATCGCCAAGTTCACCTGGGAAAGGCTTGAAACCAATTCCTTCGGCGTCTTTTTGTAGTTTTTGACAAAAAATAGTACGTGACATTCGATTCTCCGCTTGGGGTTTTGGCTTTGCTAGCTCAAGCTATCGAGCACCTTACTAACGGGTGTCGGTAGGCCGATTTCAGCGGTTTTCTGCTGAGTATTCTTTTGCAAGAAGTTGAGCGCAAAGCTGTCAAATTCGTTGGGCTCCATGATACCTGTGTTAGGAAGCTTTTTCACTAGCAATGGCTGCACTTCGAGGTCGTAATGGCTGAATTTGTGCACGAAACTGCTGAGTTTTTGTGCATCCGCAGGAGCTTGCTCGGATTGGTCTATTTCTGGGAAACACCAGAGGCCGCCCCAAATCCCAGAAGGGGGGCGCTTGTGCAGCACTACTTGCTGGTTTTCGAGGTAAATCAACCAATACACCGAGCGTTTAGGGCGTGCTTTTTTGGGTTTTTTGCCGGGCAGCTGGGTGATTGTGTCATGCTTGAGGGCGTAACAGTGCTCTGATAACGGGCACTGTTCGCATTTCGGTTTTGAGCGAGTACAAACCACCGCGCCGAGATCCATCATGGCTTGATTATATTCGGCAGTATGGTGGTTAGGTGTATTTTCTTCGGCTCGCTGCCACAGAGTCTTCAGCACAGACGATTTTCCTGCCCAGCCTTCGATGCCGTAACAGCGCGCTAAAACACGCTTAACATTACCGTCGAGAATGGCGCTTGGCTGATCAAAGGCAAATGCAGCAATCGCGCCCGCAGTGGAACGACCGACACCGGGGAGTGTTTCGATAGCTTCTTGAGTTTGTGGAAATTTTCCGTCATAGGTTTCCGCAACCATTTTCGCTGCCTTGTGGAGGTTTCTGGCGCGGCTGTAATAGCCCAGCCCGCTCCACAGGTGCATCACTTCATCGCTGCTGGCCTTGGCTAAGTGGTTAATGGTTGGAAACTTATTGAGAAAAGATTCGTAGTAAGGAATGACTGTTGTAACCTGAGTCTGCTGGAGCATGATTTCGGACAGCCAAATCTGATAGGGATCTTTGGTTCCTTGCCATGGCAAATGCTTACGACCGTGTTGGCGGTAGTAGGCAATGACTTTGTTTTGAAACTCTGTTGCTTGCCACATGAAGCTTGCTCTTTAGCAGATCTAGAAGCCGTAAAGGAGCGGCAGGATAATCGATAGCGATATCCACATCAAGATAACCAGCGGAACACCGACTTTAACAAAGTCTGAGAACTTGTAACCACCGGCATTCATGACCAGTAAGTTGGTTTTATAAGCCATCGGCGTGGCGAAGCTCATGTTGGCACCAAACAAGACGGCGATGACGAATGGCTCTGGCGGTAGGTTCAACTGGGTCGCTACGCTGACCGCAATCGGGGTGCCAATAACCGCGGCGGCATTGTTGGAGACGACGTTGGTTAAAATCGCTAACAGTAACATCAGGCCGCTTAATAGAACGGCTGGTGGTGCGCCATGAAGTACAGAGACAAAGGCTTGCGCTAGATATTCTGCGGCGCCAGTTGCGGTCATGCCAATACCCAGTGCTAAACTTGCGGCAACAATCAGGACCACCGGCGCACTGAGGGCGTTCATGGCATCGCGCCAAGTAATACAGTGGGTCAAGATCATTAGCAAGGCACCGCCTAAAGCACTGACAGCAATCGGCAATAACCCAACGGCTGCAAATAAAATGACCAAGCCCATGATGATTAAGGCTCTTGGCGCGCGGTGTGAGCGGGGAAGATCGGTTGTTGCATCGAGCACTAAAATATCGCCACGCTTTTTAAACTCAGCAATTTCACTTTGTCCGCCCTGTACCAATAAAACATCACCGACGTGTAAGGTCACTTTGCCTAAGCCTTTATTATGCATATCAACCACGCGATCGGCGCGGTGGAGGGCTATCGCGACCAGCCCGTATTGGTTCATAAAGCTGACGTCTTTTAATGAACGTCCCGCTAGCGGTGAGCCTGGCGTGACGACCAGCTCTGAAAGTTGTTGGTTTTCTGCCGTGAGAGGGTGATCATCATTGACCTCTTGGCCTGATTTATAAAGCCGAGCCCCCAGAACTTGTTCATATTCTTTTAGGCGATCGGGCGAGTCGGTGACCCGCAGTTTATCACCGGCACGAATAATGGCGTCCGGCATTGGCATAATCGAGGCGTCTGAGCCACGGTGAATTCGTGTGACCTTCATCATGCCATCGGTTTTGCCAATGACTTCGGCCAGAGGTTTGCCATCGGCAAAAGAGTCTTCATTAATATGAAGCTGGGCGGTGAAAATTCTTGGTGAAGTATTTTTCATCAACGCCTGACGCTCAGGAGTTAATTTCGGCGCAACCAGCCACAAGTAAACCACGGCTATCGCGCCAGCAATGGCTGCCGGTAACATGAAGTCGAACATGCCAAAGCGCTCCAACCCTAAATCAGCCGCAACGGAAACTACTAACAGGTTGGTTGAAGTACCAATAGTGGTCGCCATGCCGCCAACAATGGTTGCGAACCCCATTGGCAGTAAAAGCCCTGATGGACTGCGGTTTGAGCGAACGGCAACACTGATAAGGATCGGTAACAATAAGACAACAATCGGCGTATTGTTAACAAATGCGCTTAAAATGCCAGCAATTAATAGCGTTAACAATAATGAGAATAAGGGGGCAGTTTTCCAGATCCGAGCTAAGAATCGGCCGATCGGCTCTAAGGCGCCGGTGCGCACCAATCCCTGACCCGCTACCATCAAGGCGCACACAGCAACTAAAGCTTCGTGGCCAAAGCCGCTGAAGAATTGCATCGGTTCGAGATGACCATTGAAGTTATGGAATGGTGCGAAGGTAAAGCCCATGGTTAAGACCAACAGTACGACTACGCAGGATGTCTCCAGCGGTATGTCATCGCGTCGGAATAGATATAAGGCAAAAACCGTCAGCAACAGCACGAAAAGTGCGTGTCCATTCGGTAAATCCGGAAATGGCATTCCTCTCCTAACTCCTGAACTTTCTTATTAATTTTCTTCAAACCCGAATGAACAACCTTACTGATTTGAGGATATTTTAGCAACGTCTTTGTCGATCTAAGCACATTATTTTCCGCAAACTTTTACAATATGGTAAAATCGCGTCCAAGTATTATGCTGTTTATCCAATAGAGAGCTATCCTTTTGAATTCTGAAGAAAAAAATCAACGCAAAATTCGCAGTTTTGTACTGCGCAAAGGCCGTTTAACCAAAGGCCAGCAGCGCGCAATGGACCTGCATTTCCCGCGTTTAGGGCTTGAATTCAAGAAAGAGCTGTACGATTTTGAGAATATCTTTGGTCGTCAGGCGCCGGTAGTTTTGGAAATCGGGTTTGGCATGGGGAAATCATTTGCCGAGCAGGCGCGAGACCAGCGCGATCACGACTTTATCGGTATTGAAGTGCATAACCCCGGTGTTGGCGCGTGTTTGGTGTTGGCTGAAGAGTATGAGCTGGATAATATTCGAGTGATTAATCATGATGCGGTAGAAGTGATTGAACATTGCATCCCAGACCATAGCCTTGAGCGCATCCAAATCTTTTTCCCTGATCCTTGGCATAAAAAGCGTCACCACAAGCGCCGTATAGTGCAAACTGAATTTTGCCAAAAGCTTCACAAGAAACTGAAACCGGGCGGTGTTCTACATTTAGCCACCGACTGGGAAAACTACGCTGAGCATATGTTAGAAGTACTTCAGCCGATGCCCGAGTTTAAAAACCTATCGGATACTAACGACTTTGTACCGCGTCCAGAATCACGACCTTTAACTAAGTTTGAAGTGAGAGGGCAGAATTTGGGGCATGGGGTTTGGGATCTGATGTTTTCAGCGATAAATTCTTAGAATTTCTGCGTTATACACGCTCTTGCGTGTGCTCGTTGGCTAGAGCCAACTCCGCTACTCAAAGCGTGAAAGCCTTGAACTTCAAAGAATCTCTCGGCTGAAAAAGTATGAGTCAAATCTAGTATAAATAGAACATCATTCCGCGGCACCAAAGGCACTTCCTTCGGTCGTTTACCGCGGAATCCAGAGGCTTTATTTCAAAGACTTGATTATTGCTGTCTGGCAGTAATAGTCTTTCCGGTTTCTGTAGTAAGAATCAAAGCACCGTAACCGTCGATGTCGTATCGTGTGACTTTGTTTAAAGTGTCTAAGAACTTTTTCTCTTGATTCATTAACGCTGGTGGGCAAGCTTTCATCGTGCCGACGGGGTTGTTAAAGGTCAAATTTTCCCCTGTTAATGTGTAAGCGGCGCTGTAGCTGTTGCATGACGATATGCCGTAGGCGCGACCTTCGGTATCAAAGTTGATGGTGACACGCGATCTATCAATAATGCCTGTTTTGGCAATGTCCTCAACCACCCATTCGACATCAGTTAATAAAGTTAAAGGGTCGCCGCCACAGCCTTCATAGGTTTTGCCGTCTAAGGTTAGGGTAACGCGAGCGGGATAGGGGCGGCCGGACATGTCGTCGTAGCAAAGCTTGCGTCGAACATCAATAATGGCGATATGAGCGTCTGTTTCCGCATGATATTTATAGCCACCTTTATAAGGCTGAGGTATTGGTCGTGGCGCCTTTACGGTATTTTGACCGTAATTGGTTTGGATTTCGATACGGTTTTGCTCAATCTTAACTAACCAGCCAGGCTCATTACCTTTAGCAGTAAAAGGAATCGGGTACTTCGAATCGACGTCAGAACCGACTGTGCCGGATTGAACGCGTTCCAATAGAATTTTTCCCATATCATGAGATTGTCCGCTGATATCAATCGTATGTCTTGTGGTTGAAATCCACATCAGTTGGCCGTCGGGGCCTTCGACTTTGGCGTGGAGGCTGTAGATGCGACGTTCTTGTAGTTGTTTCTTCGGCAAATCCAGCGTCACTTCAAGCGGAAGCTGAACGCCGCCACCCAAACCAATAATTTCTTCACTCAGTACTTTTGCGGCCTTGTCGGCAATAGAAACATCCTGAATGGTGGCAATGACCGTACTGCCTTCAGGCGCGAGCATCTTTTCACGGTACATTAACTCTGCTGTAACCTGGAAGTTTGAAGCGACTGGCTGGTGCGAGTCACTAGGGATGGTTTCTTTTTTGCAGGCGGTCAGGCCTAATGTTAGAGCGGTAATAAATAAAGTCAGTGTGTATTTCATAATTGTTTCCTACCGTTTGAAATATGGACTTTGTATGAGCTTATAGTGCCATATTAACGGCAGTAGAAGCTAATAGAGTTAATGATTTTTGAATTATAACTGGGCGCTCTGTATGGAAGCTGAATTTATCGATAAGTTTTAATCTCGAGCTCTATCTTTCTCAGCTAGATATTGGAGTGCTTTAGGATCGCGATCGATTTGTCGCTTAAGAGCCCCTAGTAAATCTTTTTGCGAAGAGCCATGTATGGATTTGTTATTTACGATAAGCAGACCGACAGCGCAGGATATAGCAGTCAAGTTGACTAAGTCTGTGGTTGAGTTGGTTAGATAAAGTATTAGCCAGATGATTTCGACAAGTAATACTAAGAGGAGTGTGATGAATTGAATCTTTTTATTCTTTTTAGCCTTTATATAAATGTCTATGTCTTGTTCTTCCATGGTTAGGATAAATTGATAATATTGATGGATTCAGAACTATTATAGTTGATAAGAAATCTTTCGAGCAACTCGTTAAGGAAGAGGGCGCCTTTTTCAGTCGGCTTTAATTGTGAGGGATTGTTGTCTATAAGACCGTCGTCTATTGCTTGTTGCAAGGTTGGTTGGATGGTAGAGAGCGAAAGGCCGGTGTATTGACTGAACACACTCATGGGGACGCCATCAATTAAGCGCAAAGCATTTAGCATAAATTCGAACGGTAGCTCCGATGTCGGGATCGGCATATCATTGCTGATCTCATTGACAGAGCCTTGCAAGTAATCTTTTGGGTGGCGTTTTTTTGTGGTGCGGTGGACTTCACCTAAGTCCAGTCGCGTAATTTTGCCATGAGCGCCTGCACCAATACCTAAATAGTCGCCAAAGCGCCAATAATTGAGATTATGTTTTGCTCGAAGTGTAGCATCTTTAGCATAAGCCGATGTTTCGTATTGTTGATACCCGTGTTGCGCCAACAGTGCTTGGCCAGCTTCTTGGATATCCCATAAGACTTCATCGTGCGGTAATTGCGGCGGCTGTTGATGGAACAGTGTGTTGGGTTCAAGTGTTAGTTGATACCAAGAAATGTGGTGCGGTTTGAGGCTGATGGCTATTTCTAAATCACTCAGAGCTTGTTCAACAGTTTGATTGGGAAGGCCATGCATCAGATCGACATTAAACGAATCGTACCCTGCTTCATGTGCAAACTCAGCCGCCGCTATAGCCTGCTCGGGGTTATGAATACGTCCCAGCTGTTCCAAGTGAGTAGCGTTAAAGCTTTGCACGCCTATCGACAGGCGATTAATGCCTGCCTGGCGGAAGCCACGAAACTTTTCGGCTTCGAAAGTACCGGGGTTGGCTTCCATGGTTATTTCAATGTCGTTCTCAAACGGTAGGCGTGCTCGAATGGCGCTGAGTAATCGGTCTAATGACGCTGGGCTGAATAAGCTCGGGGTGCCCCCGCCAATAAAAATACTGTGCAAACGTCTGCCCCAAACCTTCGGCAGTTCCTGCTCAAGATCCTCTATCAGTCGATCGATATAAGCCTGTTCGGGTAAGTCGAACTCAGTTTGTTGATCGGACTTGAGGTTTTTGATGGCGTGTGAGTTGAAGTCGCAATAAGGACACTTACGCACGCACCAAGGGATATGGATATACAGCGATAACGGAGGATTGGTCAGCATCAGCTTGAAGACTCGCTAAGCTTTTGCATTAATTCGTTGAGCGCTTTTCCGCGATGGCTGATCGCTGCTTTTTGTTCCGGCTTAAGCTGAGCCGCTGAGCACTGATGTTGCTCACACCAAAACAGCGGATCATAGCCAAAACCACCATCGCCAACTTCTTGTGTCATAATCTGACCTTCCCAACTTCCCTGACAAATCAGCGGGGTGGGGTCCTTAGCGTGTTTCATAAAAACCAGTACGCATTGGTAGCGTGCGCTGCGTTCTTCGCTAGGTACGCCCTGAAGCTTGGCCAGCAAGAGGTCGTTGTTGGCTTGATCATTGCCGTGGCTGCCTGAGAAGCGAGCCGAATAAATCCCCGGTTGACCACCAAGGTAATCGACTTCAATACCGGAGTCATCAGCGATTGCGGGCAAGCCTGTTACTTCCGCAGCGTGCCGCGCTTTGATGATGGCGTTTTCGACAAACGTTGTGCCCGTTTCAGGAACATCTTCCACGTTGAGATCAGTTTGCGGGATCACTTGCAGTTGAAACTGAGCCAATAGCTGGGTGAGTTCAGCGACTTTTTTACGGTTGCCTGATGCGAGAACAATTTTTTGCATGATTCACTGCGATCGTTAGGAAATGAGGGTGATTATAACGCAAACCACCGCAGAAAAGAGTGCTGCGGTGGTTTAATTGAAGCGGTTTTTAGTCAGCGTAGAATTTTTGGGTTAGATCGATACTGACGGGTTTGTCGTAACCTGGGATATTGATGGTAAAATCAAGATCCATATCTTCTTCATCGCGGAACTGAAAATCGGCTAGGTAGTACACGGCATCACCTTCAACCACCTCTTTAAAGCCCAACTCTTGAAGTTGTGACAGGTTATTGGTCGCTCGACCGCGCAGTGCAACTTTCATTGCCTTGTCTTCGCCATCTTCAACCACCTTATGCACTGAGACATTCAATAAACCCGTGTATTTGCTGCGCTGAATTTTATATTGAACGGCTGTTTCCGGCTGGATAAAAGAGCTGTTAAAGGCGTTATAGTGAATGACGTAATTGTCCACACGCTTTTGATTCGCTTCAATTGGATTGCTAATAAAAGCAATAAGCCCCATGACCCCAGCTATAAATACGTTTTTCATGATGAACTCCTATCCCTTACGCCTTATAACAAGGCTATACTTATAAGATAGCAAAAACTGTTAAATGTTTCAGGAAAACTCTACTGATAGAAGTTAACCCGTGATCAACTTAACCCCAAAGCTGTATAAAGCATCCTGCAGGAACCAAAGTCCGAACAAAATGATCATTGGTGATAAATCAATCGAGCCAGCGATCGGCGGTATGATTTTTTGAACCGGGCGCAAAATAGGGCGCGTCACCTGGTATAAAAAAGCAACTGCCGGATGGTACCGACCACCGCTCATGAAGCTGGCGATCATGAGACCTAAAAATAGAATCAATAGCATGTTGGTGATAATCATAATGAGCCCGCCCATGGCTGGAGCCCCTTTCATCATCAAACCAATAATAATGCCAAGGGTCATGGCTTGCGGCGGTAAAGTGATGAAAACCGTCGAGATGATAAAAAACTTAATCACAATAATCGCTAACGCCACCATAAAACTGGCCGTACTAAAGCGCCCCATATCAGGAATAATGCTGCGAATAGGGTTGATGACCGGCGCAGTAAACTTGTGAATAAACTGCGAAATAGGATTGTGGAAGTCCGCTTGTCCAAGTTGTAACAGCAGTCGTAGCAAGAACACCATGACCAATAAATTGGACAAATGCTCTAATAAAGTGAAGGTGATGTTATTCATCGATATCTTGGCCTAAAAGTTATAAGTCAGAGTTCTAACACTATTGATTCGCAATTTCAGCTAATTCTTTGCCGCGTTTTACCGAAGCTTCTAAAGCTTTCTTCACTATTTCAGGTAATTTGTGGTCGTTCAGAGTATCCAGCGCGGCTGCAGTCGTCCCGCCTGGAGAGGTGACATTACGACGCAGTTGGCCGATTTCAGTATCACCATTTTGTTGAACCATTGCCGCAGCGCCGAGCGCAGTTTGCGCAGCAAGCTCACGAGCGGTTTCTTTCGGTAAGCCGAGATCCATACCGCCTTGAACCACAGACTCCATAAACAGGAAGTAATGGGCAGGGCCGCTACCTGAAACTGCCGTAACCACGTCCATCAAATCTTCATCTTCAACCCAAATGCTTTTGCCTACAGCTTCGAAAATGGCACTGGTGGCTTCGCGCTGTTGCTCAGTCACTTTGCTGTTGGCGTATAAGCCCGTTGCACCGTAGCCAATCAAGCTCGGGGTATTTGGCATGCTGCGAACGACCGGAGTGTCAGCGCCGAGAAGGTTATTCAAAGTGTCACAGGTAACACCTGCGGCAACTGAAATGGCGCACTTATGGTTCAAGTCCATCGCTTTAAAATCATCGCATGCCAACGACATTTTTTGGGGTTTTACCGCTAACAGCAGATAATCCACATGGTTGGCGACTTCAGTATTGTCATGAGTGGTATTGAGTGTCGGGTATTTTTCTTTAAGTGCATCTAACTTTCCTGCGCTAGGGTTGCTAACGTAAATACACTCTGCAGGAAGGCCTGACTGGATCAAGCCACCTAAGATGCTTGCTGCCATGTTGCCAGCGCCAATGAACCCAACTTTTGCTTTACGTAATACTTCTATCGAATCAGTCATAACTGCCTGTTTGCTTGTTTGTACTCGCTACATGAGCAAGTAAAGTGAATGTGGATAATCTAGTTAATCTTATAGTCATGAGGGTTAATGCTTGGAATTCAACGCTTTTAGTAAGGAAAAGCTACTAAGAAAGACAACGGCTTATGCATCGCGCTGGCCAAAAATGGCTGTACCAATGCGGATCATGGTACTGCCAGCGGCAATCGCAGCCTCAAAATCGCCCGACATGCCCATCGAAAGTGTATCGATATCTGGGTATTGTTCTGCTAACTGCTGATAAAGTTCAGTAACCTTCTCGAACTGCTGTAATTGCTTGGGATACTCGGTTTGTTTCGGGGGCAGCGCCATAATGCCGCGCAGGGTCAGGTTGGGACTGTTTTGAATCGCCTCAGCTAACTCGAAGCAAACCTGCTCATTAACCCCTGCTTTTTGTGCTTCACCAAATAAATTGACCTGAATACAGACGTTCAGTGGCGCCATGCCCTCTCGGGCTTGATTGAGTTTATTAATGATCTTAATCCGATCGACACTCTGTACCCAATCGAAATGAGCCGCGATGTCTTTGCATTTACGGCTTTGAATGGCCCCGAGCATGTGCCATTCGATGTCACTTTTCCCCAGTTTTTGGATTTTCTCAACGCCTTCTTGGACAAAGTTTTCACCGAATTCCCGGTGACCGTTTTGGTAGGCTTCTTCAACTTTATCAATGGGTTGGCGCTTACTAACAGCGATCAGGCGCACATTATCCTCAAAATTCGCGCGTTTCTCGCGGCTTTTTGCGATTTCTTGTTGCAGAAGTTCTAGTTGAGAGGCTATGCTAGTTGTCATTAGTAAGAATAAATATCAATATTGGGGTCTAACCTATGGATATTACAGAGCTTTTAGCGTTCAGTGTAAAGAACAACGCATCGGATTTACACATCTCCGCTGGTATGCCACCACTGATTCGTGTCGATGGCGATATTCGTCGAATTAACGTGCCGCCGCTAGAAGACAAAGAAGTCCATTCGCTGATTTACGACATTATGAATGATAAGCAGCGAAAAGACTACGAAGAGTTTCTTGAAGCGGATTTCTCATTCGAATTACAAGACTTAGCACGTTTTCGTGTTAACGCCTTTATTCAAAACCGCGGTCGTGCAGCGGTATTTCGTACCATTCCCTCGCGCGTTTTAACGCTTGATGATTTAAAAGCGCCTAAGATTTTCCAAGACATTTCAATGCAGCCTCGTGGTTTGGTGTTGGTAACGGGACCTACCGGTTCAGGTAAATCAACAACCTTGGCCGGCATGGTCGATTATATTAATGACAGCAAACATGATCACATTTTAACGATTGAGGATCCGATCGAGTTTGTTCATGAGAGTAAGAAATGTTTGGTCAACCAACGTGAGGTTCATCGCGATACTCACAGCTTCTCTAACGCACTGCGCTCAGCGCTTCGTGAAGACCCTGATATTATTCTGGTGGGTGAGATGCGTGACCTTGAAACGATTCGTCTTGCGCTAACGGCGGCAGAAACTGGTCACTTAGTATTCGGTACACTGCATACCACCTCTGCGGCAAAAACCATTGACCGTGTGATTGACGTTTTCCCGGAAGGCGAAAAAATGATGGTACGTTCGATGCTGTCGGAGTCATTGCAGGCAGTTATCGCGCAGACACTGTTGAAAAGAACGGGTGGCGGTCGTGTTGCGGCGCATGAAATCCTCATTGGAACACCGGCGATTCGTAACTTGATCCGTGAAGCGAAAGTTGCACAAATGTACTCGGCGATGCAGACCGGTATGTCTCTGGGCATGCAGACGTTAGACCATAGTTTGAAACAGCTGGTAAGTAAGGGTGTTGTTTCGCGTCAAGATGCGCGTTTGAAAGCGAGCAATAAAGAAGAATTTTAGAGGTTACACATGGATATTACTCCATTATTAAAAGCTTTGATGGAAAATAAGGGCTCTGACCTTTTTATTACAGTACATCGTCCGCCTTGTATCAAAATGAACGGCAAGATTCGTCCGGCGACAAAATCAATGTTAACGCCGACTCAGGTCGAAGACTTGATTCACTCGTCAATGGATGACCGCCAAAGAAAAGAGTTTGCGGAACAAAAAGAATGTCAGTACGCGATTAGTGTTGAGAATGTGGGACGTTTCCGTGCCAGTGCATTTTATCAACGTAACCAGCCGGGTTTAGTTGTTCGTCGTATTGAAACGAAAATTCCGACGACGGAAGAGTTGAAAATTCCAAGCATCTTGAATGATTTAGTGATGAAAAAGCGTGGCATCATTATTTTCGTGGGTGCAACCGGTACGGGTAAGTCGACCTCGCTTGCCGCGATGATTGGTTATAGAAACCGCAACTCGCAGGGCCACATTATTAGTATTGAGGACCCGATCGAGTACGTGCACCGTCACGATAAATGTATTATCACGCAACGTGAAGTTGGGATTGATACCGAGTCGTTTGAGGTGGCACTGAAAAATACACTGCGTCAGGCTCCCGATGTGATTCTGATTGGTGAGGTTCGTTCGCAGGAAACCATGTCGCAAGCCATTACTTTCGCTGAGACGGGTCACTTGTGTTTATGTACTTTGCACGCCAATAACGCGAACCAAGCACTAGATCGTATTCTGCACTTCTTCCCCAAAGAAGAGCACACACGAATCTTGATGGATTTATCGATGAACCTTCGTGCTATCGTGGCGCAACAATTAGTGCCAACGGTTGATGGTAAAGGTCGCCGTGCAGCGATTGAAATCATGATTAACTCACCGTTGATCTCGGATCATATCCGTAAGGGTGAAGTCCACTTGATTAAAGAGTTGATGGCTCGCTCCACAGAGCTTGGCATGCAAACCTTTGACCAAGCCTTATTTGAGCTCTACGTTAACGGACAAATCACTTATGATGACGCCTTATTGCATGCGGATTCAGCGAACGACTTACGTTTGCGAATCAAGTTGCATGAAAAAGATGCGGATTCGTTGACTGATGGAACGGAAGGTTTACAGGTCGAGATGGATGATGAACGACCGAACAATATGTTCTAAAGGCCGCTTCTAAGCTGCACACAATGAAAGCCTGGCACTTGCTGGGCTTTTTTATGGATAATACAAATTAGTTTATGAGGTAGTTTCTGACTCGAAGTAGCTTTTGAGAATAAGCTCTGCAGCATAAGCATCAAAGTCTGAGTCTTTAACTTTCTTGTATCCGCCGAGCTCAAACAAGTATTCACGAACCTCTGCTGTGCTGAGTCGCTCGTCATGAGTAAATGCAGGTAACCCAAAACGTCCATGCAAGCGCTTGGCGAACTTTTTCGCCATGAGCGTCACCGGCTGTTCGGTACCGTCCATATTCAGCGGTAAGCCAACAACAAAGGCGTCTACTTGCCACTCCTTAATCAAGGCATCAACCTGCTCCCAGTTGGGTTGATTATTTTCCGCCTTGAGCACACAAAGCGCTTGAGTTGTGCCTAATGTTTTCTGACCGGTAGCAACACCAATACGCTTCTCACCAAAGTCAAAGCCGAGAAAGCGAAGTAGGGGCTTCTTGCCTTCTGAGGTGTCAGGCATGTCCGCTGTGCTCGGTTAGCTGAGTCCAGTCAATGCCTAACAGTTTGGTCGCTTTTTGCCAACGCTGCTGCGCCGTGGTGTGGAAAATAATGTCTTTATTGGCTGGAACGATGAGCCAAGAATTTTCCTCGATCTCTTTTTCCAGCTGACCTTTATCCCATCCGGAGTAGCCTAAGGCGATGACACACTCTTCGGGGCCTTCGCGGTTGGCGATGGCCGCTAAAATGTCTTCGGAAGTGGACAGCGCAATATCATCGCTGATGGTCATGCTCGAGTCCCAGTTACCCAGCGGACTATGCAAGATAAAGCCACGCTCTTTATCAACCGGCCCGCCGGCCAAGAGTGCATGATCAAGCACCTCTTGGTTGGTACTGGCAATTTTAAGGTGATCAAACAGCTCATGGTAGGTCGCTTCGAGCGGTTGACTCAACATAATACCCAAAGCACCTTCTTCTGAATGCTCACAGATATAAGTCACGCTTCGTGAAAAGAATGAGTCTTCGAGTGTCGGCATCGCGATCAACATGTGATCGGCCAGTGAATGAATTGATTTCATAGAGTAATTATATCAGCTTTGTGAGGGCTCTTTGGATCTTGTTGTCTATATTAGGGCTTTTTTTCAAAATTCCAGAGGCGAACAATTTCTAGGACATCCGTGGTTTCACGAATCGATTCAGGGAGTGGCGCAAAGGGTGCGGACAGGCGCACAATCTGCAAAGCGGCTTGATCGAGCACCTCTTGGCCCGATGATTGGAGGATTTCGACACTAACCAGCTCGCCACTTTTACTGATGGCGACTTTGAGCTTTAAGTTACCGTAGATACCGAGTCGGTTGGCTTGTTCTGGGTAATGTAGATTACCGACTTGCTCAATTTTTCGACGCCAAGTTTCAAGGTAGGCGGCGTCGGCGGGTGACTGCTTTACGGCTGCTGAAATTTGTCGGGTTCTCGTGCCGCGGGTTTTCAGTTTGTCCGTCGCGTCTTGCTCAAGATTACGCTTTTGCAGATCTTCGGGTGGCGGACTGACGATGGTAGGTAAGTCGAGCTCCGCCATGGTTTCATCAGGATCATTGCTGGTGGTGGCGCTCCAATCTGCAGTAATGCTGGTAACGAAATCCAGTTGCTGTTGCTTTTGTGTTGGCTTCGGCAAGACTTCAAGCGACGGGGTATTGGTCGTTCCTTCGGTATTTTTAAAGTGCTCAAGCTGTGTGGTTGGGCGACTCGCTTCTTCAGCGTCACCCGCACCTTCCTGATTTTTCTGCCCAATAAAGTCAGCATCTTTAGGCGCTTTAAGGCTTTCTCGCTGGGCGAGGGTAACGTCCAGAGATAAAGGGATCTGACTGGGTTTTGTATCAGGTAGGGTGAAGCGAATACCGAGCAAAACCAGTAAATGGAAACAGACTGCCATAAAAATTGTAAACTTAAGGCGATCGCTCGACTTGATTGGCGATACCTTGAGAGTTACGGCGTCTTTTGTACGCCTCTGAGTTTGATTAGCAGTTTGAGTCATGAGGATAGTTTTGCTAAATCTTACGTTATACCGATAGTTGTTGTTCTAATGCGAGAAACAGTTTCTCGCCGATATTAATATCAAATTCGTATTCTAATTCTCGCATACAAGTTGGGCTGGTAACGTTAATTTCGGTCACATAACGGCCAATAACATCTAACCCCACAAACAATAAGCCGCGTTTCACCAGCTCTGGAGCGATAGCTTCAGCAATGGCTTTTTCTTCTGCGGTAATGGGCATTGGCACACCACTTCCGCCAGCAGCTAAGTTGCCTCGAGTTTCACCTTTTTTCGGAATTCTGGCTAAGGTGTAAGGGATAACCTCTCCATTCACAATCAAAACACGCTTATCACCATCGGTAATTTCGGGGATAAACTGCTGGGCCATGGCGAGATTTTTTCCATGCTCGGTCAGAGTCTCGATAATAACAGAAAGGTTTGGATCATCAGCTTTGACCCGAAATATTGATGCGCCGCCCATGCCATCTAACGGCTTCAAAATAACGTCCCCTTGCTGCTGCGCAAATGTTTTAATTTTTTGTAGGTTAGCACTCACTAGCGTCTTAGGTGTGTGCTTAGGGAACCATGCTGTAAAGAGTTTTTCATTACAATCGCGTAAGCTCGCGGGGTCATTGACCACTAAAGCCCCTTGCTGCTGGGCAAGCTCCAGCAAATAGGTGCTATAGATATAGTTCATATTAAACGGCGGATCTTTGCGCATCAAGATCGCCGAAAACAGTCCACAATCCATGGCTTTAGGTGACTCATCAACAAACTGAACCCAGCTGTTAGGATTGTCTTCAAGTGTAACTCGTTGGCAGTCTGCGAAAACGTGACCTTCCGACAAGTATAAATCTTTAGGTTGGCAGTAAAATACTTGCCATTGACGACCTTGTGCCTCTAACATTAAGGCGAAGGTAGTATCTTTTTTGGTATTGATGGAAGTGATTGAATCCATCACCACAAGCACTGAGTGGGTCATAGTAGAACATCGTCATTATTTTGTATTAAATTACCATGATATTGTCATAAGCTAAATACATAATATTGATAGAAAAAGCTTGCATGCCATAGGCAAGCGTTTTAGTCTGGAATTGTGATCTACTTTGCGACTTCGTGACTTTTGTGGTAAAAGGTAGCTAGAAAGTTAAAAAACAGTTGAAGAAAGGTCGCTAACTTATTATTAAATAGTGGATTTTCACTATTCATAGGTAACCAGTAGATGAGTGATTTATTTAACGGATTAAAAGTGATGGTGGTGGACGATAGTAAAACCATCCGACGCACCGCGGAGACACTTTTAAAGAAGCAAGGCTGTGATGTTGTAACGGGAGTTGACGGCTATGATGCGCTCTCAAAAATTGCGGATTACAAGCCGGATATCATTTTTATTGATATAATGATGCCAAGGCTGGATGGGTATCAAACCTGCGCCTTGGTCAAAAGTAATCAAGCTTTCAAGAAAACCCCAATAATAATGCTTTCCAGTAAAGATGGGGTGTTCGATAAGGCGAAAGGCCGAGTTGTAGGTTCTGATAATTATTTAACCAAACCTTTCAGCCGCGACGAATTATTAAATGCTATTTCCACGCAACTAGACGGCAATGCAGCAACTGCTGTCTAGTTGGTCGTGATTGTTAATTAGAGAGAGGTAAGAAAAATGGCGCGTGTACTGATAGTCGACGATTCTCCAGCAGAAGCGCATAGCTTGGCGAAAGTTTTGGAAAAGAATGGTCATCAGGTAATTACGGCTCCAGATGGCGAATCTGGTATCGCATCTGCAAAAGCGAATACACCAGACGTAATTTTAATGGATGTGGTCATGCCGGGACTCAACGGTTTCCAAGCAACTCGCCAGCTGAAGAAAGATTCAAGTACTTCAGCCATTCCAGTCATTATTGTTTCCACTAAATCTCAAGCTACAGACCGAGTCTGGGGTATGCGACAAGGTGCGAATGATTACATCACCAAACCAGTGGATGAAGCGGCGCTAGTCGAATCAATTAACAACGTACTGGGATCTTAAGAACTTATGCCTGAAACGCACATGAGCAGTGTTGTCCAGTTACTTGACGATATCCGTCAACGTGGACAGGACCATAAGGACTCATTGCCTCAACGTGATGTGCGAGGCGAAGCCTTTTGGAGTGGGATCGGATTTAGTTTAAATGACATTAATTACATCGTTCCAATTGATGAAATCGTTGAGCTAATTCCTGTCCCGCACACAACGAAAGTCCCAGGGACCAAACCTTGGCACAAAGGTGTTACCAACCTACGTGGTGTCTTACTTTCGTTAGTCGATTTACAAGAATATCTTGGGCGTTCAAGCTCACGAAGCATCCTTAAACAGCGAGTCCTGGTCATTGATCAGGATGGCTCCTATTTGGGGTTGGTCGTGGATGACATTCGAGGCTTGCATCATTTTGACGAAGATGAGCAAGTGGAAGGGAGTTTGACGGCTGACGCTGTATTAGCACCTTATATTATCGGTGCTTTTGAGCGTGAAGGGGAACTTTGGCGTGTTTTTGGAATTAAAGAGCTTTTTGAAAGCCCTGAATTCCACCAAGTCGCCGTTTAATTTTTACAACAATATGAAGTCAAGAAGTCTCGGGAGCAACCTATGAGTGAGACCACTAAAAACAGGAAAAAAGCAGGCCGTTCTGGTATCGGTATCTATGCGTTTCTTTTGGTCGTAATTTTGATTGCGCTAGCAGCGAATGCTGGTTATGGCTTTTTACAAAGTCAAAACCAGAGTAAGCGTATTGAGCTAGCTTCGGATATGAAGGTATTGTCGCAGCAGATCGCGACCAACGCTTCTGAGGCCGCACAGGGTACTCAAAGCGCGTTCGGCGATTTGGAAGCTGCGGCAAGACAGTTTGGGGGTAACTTACGCGATCTTATCGATGGCGAAACTGTGAGTAACTTACCGCCAGCGCCAGCAGATATTCGTCGAGACGAGTTAACTGCTCTTGAGGAAAACTGGAATAAAGTTCAACCAAAAACGACCGCTATTCTTGCTAACCGAGAAGTTGTCAATCGAATGTTTACGGCTGCTGACGAGCTATCGCAGCAGATTCCGACGATGCAACGTAAATACGATAGTGTGATCGATATTCTGCTAGATAACCGAGCGAATGCAGAAGAGGTTCACCAAGCAACACGTCAAAAATGGTTGGCTGAGCGTATTTCATCAGGCATGCAGAAAGTACTGCGTGGTGGTGAAGAAGCTGAAATTGCCGCGGAAGACTTTGGTCAAGACGTGGGCACCTTCGGTGTTTACCTTGAAGGTCAGTTAAATGGCGATGACTTGCTAGAGATTCGTCGGGTAACAAACCCTGAAGCACGTGCAGCTCTTGAGTCTATTGTTAGTGATTATCAAAGCGTTAACGAAAAAGTTGATTACATTGTATTCAGTACGCCGAAATTATTCGAAGTACAGGATTCATCGGATAACGTTTTCGCTAATGCTCAGGCACTGTTAGCAACAACCAGTGCGGTAGAAGAAGCTTTTGCCGGTCAGTCAACCAGCTTCACTGATTTTGGTAGTGTGTATATTTCAGCAGCATTGTTCGGTGTCATTATTTTACTACTGATTGCGATGTACGTGTCGCAGCGTAAAGCTGAGAAGAAGCGTCTTGAAGAGTCAGTAATTTCAGCTGAGCGAGAGAAAGAAGAAAACGCTCAGAACCAGGAAGCGATTATTCGACTGCTGGATGAGATCGATAGCTTGGCAGATGGTGACTTAACGGTAAAAGCGACAGTAACCGAGGACTTCACGGGTGCGATTGCTGACTCCTTTAACTTAACCATTGACCAGTTGCGCGGTGTGGTAGGAGCGATTAACGAAGCGGTTGACCAAGTATCGAAGTCTGCTGAAGAAACTCAGCAAACATCGACAGCACTTGCTGAAGCTTCGCGCCAACAGGCTCAAGAAATTACCGGGGCATCTGCCGCGATTAACGAAATGGCTGTGTCCATTGAGCAAGTATCTGCTAACGCATCTGAGTCCTCTCAGGTTGCGGAAAAGTCGGTAGAAATTGCAAAGAAAGGTGGTGAAGTTGTACGTAACACCATCCGAGGCATGGACACGATTCGTGAGCAGATTCAAGAAACCTCTAAGCGTATTAAACGTCTTGGTGAGTCATCGCAAGAGATTGGTAACATCGTATCCTTGATTAACGATATTGCTGACCAAACGAACATTCTGGCATTGAACGCGGCGATTCAGGCATCGGCAGCGGGTGAGGCCGGTCGTGGTTTCGCGGTTGTTGCGGATGAGGTACAGCGACTGGCGGAGCGTTCTGGTAACGCAACGAAACAGATTGAAGCACTGGTTAAAACGATTCAGACGGATACCAACGAAGCGGTAATCTCGATGGAAGATACGACTTCTGAAGTTGTTCGAGGAGCTCGACTGGCGCAAGACGCGGGTGTAGCACTAGAAGAAATTGAGTCGGTATCAACCAACCTCGCTGACTTGATTCAATCGATTTCGAATGCTGCTCGCCAACAGGCGGCATCAGCCGGTCACGTATCCAATACGATGACGGTTATTCAGGAAATTACGACACAAACCTCCGAAGGTACACAAGAGACTGCGAAGTCGATTGGTCAGTTAACCTTATTGTCGGATGAATTGCGTCGCTCAGTATCAGGCTTTAAAGTTGACTCAACTAATGATGATGTCTTTAGTAGTGACGATACTAGTTTCGACGATTTTGGCGATGACTTTGACGCTGATGAAGAGGTATCTGAAGATGTTCTTGCTGATGAGTCTCTCAATGATGAAGACGATACTTCGTTAGAAGATTTCTTAGAGCAAGGCGATGAGTCTGATGATCTTGATGACGATGACTTAAAAGATTTATCGGATGAATTGTCAGAAGACTTATCAGATGAAAGCGATGACAACACTGATTCTGATGAAGATATCTTTGGCGACGATGAGCTAAAAGATTTTAATGATGACGAAGATGACTTCTTAAAAGAAATCGATGAGACCTTGGACGGTCTAGATGAGAAAGAGGATGATTCTACTGACGGTGAAAAACCTCGTTCATAAGAAGGTAATAATACTTGAGGCAGAACTCTCTCACTCATGTTCCTGAGATGAAGTCTGGCAGTTTTAAGCGCTGGCAGACTTTAATCAGACAATATTCAGGAATATGGATTCCGACGAACCGAGCTCTTTTCTTAAAAACAAGTTTGTTAAGAAGGATTAGAGCACTCGATTTGTCCAACTATGAAGAGTATTACCTCAAGCTTCAGGATAAAAACTGGGCTTCATTAGAGTGGTTTCAGCTGATCGACGCGTTAACCATTAATGAAACCAGCTTTTTTAGGCATAAAGAATCTTTCGACTTAGTTCAACATGTCTGCCAACAAAAAATAATACAATCAGCAAATGCGAATAGCGATTGTAATATCCAAATTTGGAGCGTTGGTTGTTCGACGGGAGAAGAACCTTATAGCCTAGCGATTGCACTGGAAGAGTTAGCCTTAGGTAGCTTGAATGAAAAAGGCTTACGATTTTTTTACGGTGTCACAGGTGTCGATATTAGTTATCCAGCCTTAACCGCCGCAAGAAATGCAATTTATAGTGAGCGCAAAATTCACATGATTGCCCCAGAAATTCGCGAGCGATATTTTAACCGCCATGATTCGGGCCATTGGCGTATTAAAGAAAAAATACGCAATCGAGTGCTTTATTTGCAAAGTAACTTAAACAAGTTAACGAAAGCACCCAAACGAAATTATGACGTCATTTACTGTCAGAATGTGTTGATTTATTTTAGACCTGAAGATCGCATTGAGATATTAAATGAATTAGTCGAACGGTTAATACCAGGTGGAGTGTTGGTACTTGGACTTGGTGAAATTATTAACTGGCAACACCCTGAATTGGTTCGGATTGACGAAAAGAATTGTTTGGCATTTCAGCGGCAATTATAGCTACAAAAAACGGTGTAGGCATGAAAGATAATCAAACAAAAGTAGCTTTTAACTGGGTTAAAGAAGAAGTCGAAACGACTTTGGAACAGGCGCAACAGGCGATTAGTTCGTTTGCTGATGACGAGTCTGATAAAACCCAGCTTCATTTTTGTGCAAACTGTATGCACCAGATCAGCGGTACCATGCAGATCTTGGAGTTTGCAGGAGCTTCGTTGTTAGCACAAGAAATGGAGGCTTTAGCAGAAGCTATCGGCGAAGAAAATGTTGAGTCGAATGAAGCTGCTTATGAAGAGTTTTTGTCGGCTGTTATGCGACTTCGTAGTTACCTTGCTCGATATAGCGAAGGCAAGGCAGATCTCCCCGTTTTATTATTGTCCACCATCAATGCTATTAGAACTTGCCGTAAGGCTGAACCGTTAGGCGCTGGCGATCTAATCAATATTGAAGTCGACGGTGTAGAAGCCCCTGCGGCTCCTGAGAAAACGGAGCTAGAAGGAGACATCGTAGCAGAAGTCAAAAGCCTCCGTATGAAGTTTCAGCAGTCATTGCTAGGTGTTATGCGTGATGTTGATACTTCAGAAAAATTATCAGACATGCAAAATATCACTCGTAAGCTATGGGGATTAGGTGAGCGTGTTCCTTATCCAGCTTTATGGTGGATTGCTACCGTATTTTTAGAGCATGTTGAACCACTTCTTAGTGAAGAAAAAAATTCGATTAAAGGTTTATTTGGCCAGCTCGATCGCCGTATGCGCGAACTTATTGATCAAAATGTCAACACTGAGGGTGAACAGAAACTACTCGCCAACATGCTATTTTATGTAGCTCAGTTAGATACCAATGATGAGGCGGTTAAAGACGTTCAAAACAAATTCAAGCTGAATCAATTGCTAGAGTCTCTCGGAGACTTCGAAGCAGAAACTGAACAGTTGGAAGGTCCTGGCGCTGAAAGTTTTAAGGCTGCATTGAGTGTCATCAGCCAAGACTTATCAGAAATCAAAGAGTCTTTAGATTTATACATTCGCACGAAATCCCAAGATGACGAGCCACTGGAAGAAATGCTGCCAATCATGCAGAAAATTTCTGACACGCTAGCGATGCTGGGTTTAACGGAATCGCGTGATCTTGTCGAAAAGAAAATGAAGGCTGTGTTAAACCTCGTTGATGGCACAGAAAGCGATCGTCACCAAGGGCTTGTATCCATCGCTGAAACAGTATTGAAGCTAGAAGACTATATTCAGCGTGCGATGTCTATGGACAGTCACCAGCTTGCAAGAGAAACCAGTGGCTCGGATATCGCCGATTCGTTACAGCTCGTTAATGCCCGTTACCAACTGGTTCAAGAAAGCCGGGGAAATTTATACAAAGTCAAAGACGCCATCACGGATTATTTAGATGAGAGTCATAATATCCGTCGATTAGAACGTGTTCCTGACTTGTTAACGGACGTTGAAGGCGCATTAAGTTTTGCTCAACTCGATAATCTACTTGGTGTTGTACGTAAGACCAACAGTTTCATCAGTAAATACCTTATAAGTGAAAAAGTAGTATTAAGTGAAAGTGAAGTCGAAACCCTAGCGGATGCTTTAAGTTCTGTTGATTATTACTTAGAAGGCTTGATGTCGTCAGGACTACACGGTTTACCGATTGTATTGCAGCGCGCTATTCACAGTATTGAAGAATTAGAAGAACATTACGGTAGTCTTGAAGCTGATAGCTTACCTGTGCTTGAAGAATCATTTGAAATGCCAGACATTGAAATGGTTGGGACTCAAGAGCCTGAAGATGATCTGATCGATGACAATTATGCTTCAGAAGATGAGCCAGAACAAGAGACAGTAGAAGCGAGTCAAGAAGTTGATGACGATGATGACTTGATTGATGATGAAGTCAGAGAGATCTTTATTGAAGAAGCAGAGGAAGTTCTTGAAGAAATGCATAGCCTGCTACCTCTGTGGAAAAATGACCAGGGTAATACGGATGCACTAACAACCATACGCCGTAACTTCCATACCCTAAAAGGCAGTGGCCGAATGGTTGGGGCAATCGATGTGGGTGAATTAAGCTGGTCAGTGGAAAGCATGCTTAATCGTCTGATTGATAATAGTATTGACTTTAGTCAAGAACTTCTCGAAACGGTGGACGCGGTAGCTCACAAGTTACCGGGTATGGTCAAAGACTTCGCTGAAGGAAAGCAAACGGAATTCCCAAGTGACTTAGTTGAGCGCGCTGACAAAATAAGCAAAGGCGAGTTAGTCACTTCTGTTCCGGTTGAAGTCGATGAAGAAGAGTTAATGGAGACTGAAGAGCCGGCAGGACAAGAAGTTAACCAAGAGCAAGATACTAGCCCAGAGCAAGGTATTGATGAACAAACTCCAGAGCAAGAGTTGTTCGAAGTATTTAGACAAGAAGCGGACGATCACATCGCTAATTTGGGTGCTTTTGCGCAGCAATTAGATCAAGGTATTACTCAGAGCAACATCAAAGATAACCTTTTACGTTCGTTGCATACTTTAAAAGGTGTGGCGCATATTGCAGACTTGAAGTCTTTAGCAAATGTTATAGGACCTGTTGAAAGATACTTCCAAGAGTTAAATGCTCGTGGCGTGTTGGCTGAAAGCGATGACATGGCTTTAATTGCCCACATGAAGGATTTGCTGCAGCATATCATTGACGCACCAAATGATGAGAGCGTGATTGAAGCACACGAGACTGCGTTGTTAGAACAGTTAGAAAAGGCAAAATCTCGATTTGATGGTACTGAAGGCGGTCAAGATGAAGGGCGCGATCCTGAGCTGTTAAAAGATGTGTTTAACATTGCAGCCGATGTTTTAGCCGATATTGATACGACTAACCTGCATGAAACGCCTAAAGACGAACGTAAAGAAGCTATTCGAGACTTATTGGCTTCTGTTGATCGTTTATCCGGCATTTTGCTTGAATTAGACATTGATGAAATTCAATCATTAGTAAATAGCCTGACAGGAGCTTTACAGCGGAACTTGTCAGCAAATGAAGTAGATACCTCACTTGGTGTTCTATTATCAGAAAGCTATGCGCAATTAGAAAACCAATTTGACTGCTTGGCGGCGAACTTATCGAGACCGCCTGCAAAAGATCTAATTCAGGCGCTGGATACTTGGACGCCGGAAGAAGCTGAAAGTACTTCAGATTTGAGTTTTGAGGGACTTGAGCTTGACGATTTAAGTACGGATAGCGATGACGGGGAGCAGTCATCAGAAGAGTCAGCCGTTGAGGATGTTGCAGCGGACAAAGCAGACGACTCGGAAAAAGAAACGTCTGTCGATGTGGGCGGCCTTGAGCTTGTAGACTTCGACAGTGATGATGAGTCTACCGAGACGGAAGATACAGACGCTGAAGAAGCAACACAAGAAGACTCGCATACGACTGAAGCTAATGAAACATCGGAAAGCGAAGAAGAGCTTGAGTGGGATCTTGACCTTGAAGGTATCGAAGGTGCTCATGATTCAGAAGCCGGTGATGTTGAATCAGGGGCGGAACCTGTAGAAGAAGCTTCAGCAGAAACATCAGACGAAGCGGATGACAGCTTAAATGATGACCTCGATGAAGAGTCATTAGATGAGTTGTTAACGGAAGACTTCGAGCTGGGTGAAGAAGAGAAAGCCTCTGGAGAACCAGTTGCTTCTGAGCCTGAAGACGAGAAAGATACGGTGGATTCTGAGGACTCTGTGCCAGAAGAAACTGCTGTTACTGACGATGAATTATCAGAGTCAGAAACCGAAGACACTGATTCTGAAGAGCCACTTGTCGCGGAAGAAGCGCCAGCTGTTGAAGAAGACGCTCCGGTTGAACAGAGTGACGACGATGCTGAAGTGGAAGAGAAGCCAGCGGTTAAACAAGAAAGTGAAACTGTCAGCTTAGACATCGAAATGGATGATGAGCTCCTTGAAATCTTTACTGAAGAAGCTGAAGAGTTATTCGATAGCGATACCCAGTTGCTTGAGCAATGGAAAAATGCGCCATCCGATATTACGCCGATTGGCGAGTTACAGCGTAACCTGCACACCTTGAAAGGTAGTGCTCGCATGGCTGGGTTCGCTCCAATTGGAGATCTTGCCCATGGCTTAGAAGATTTGTATACCGCGATTATGGAGAAGCGCATTAATGCTTCACCACAAGCGATACAGCTAGCGACCAAAGCCGAAGACAAACTGATAGAAATTTTTACTGCGAGAAATACTCCAGAAAGTATTCCGTCACCTCAAGCCATGCTCAGAGAAATTGAGCAGTTTATTGAGGTTGAAAAATCTGGCGGAACAGCGAAAGTTGAAGAAGAGCAGCCGGCAGAAGAAATTGAAGAGACAACGACCGAGCCAGAGGTAAGCGAAGAGCAAACTGTTGAGCCAGAAGAGGTGGTTGAACAAGAAAAGCCAGCAGCTCCGCAAGATGACATGTGGGAGCAAGAGCTGGTTGATTTATTCCTTGGTGAAGCCGAAGAGTTGTTGGGCGGTTACCTTGATGCACTCAACGAGTGGTCAAATGATTTCGCGAAGCCAGAGCCTCTTAAAACGGCTCACAGAAATCTGCACACGTTGAAGGGTGGCGCTAAGTTAGCACTCATTAGACCTATTGCAAATGTTGCTGCGGCTATTGAAGATGCTGTCAAATTATTGCAAAGAGATACTCGCGCAGGCCAGGCGCGTTGGGTTGAGCTATTAAAAGCGGGTCATGACCAACTGATCGAAATGGTTGGCACGGTTAAAGAAGGAAAAATGCCTGCGGCGTCACACGACTTCGAGCGTCGTGTCGAGAATGATAAAGACGCTATCAAAGCACAGCTTTATCAGCTCGATAAGCGTGACCTTGCTGAGTCAGATGAGCAAGCAGAAGTTAAGGTTGTATCACTTGTTGATCGTCAAAAAGCGAAAGAAGAAGCCGCTAAAGACGCTGCAAGTCGCGATGTTATCCGTGTCCGTTCAGAAATTCTGGATAACTTAGTGAACTTATCGGGCGAGAGTTCGATTTTCCGCTCAAGGCTAGAACAGCAGGTTGCGGATCTTAACTTCAACCTTGGTGAGATGTCGTCAACGGTCGATCGTCTGCGTGACCAGCTGCGTAACTTGGAAATTGAGACGGAAGCACAAGTTCTTTATCGTCGTGAGATTTCAGGTGACTTTGATGAGTTCGACCCATTAGAAATGGACCGATATACTCGTCAGCAAGAGTTAACGCGAAGCTTGCTTGAGGCGGCGAGTGACTTGATGTCGATTCAAGAAACATTAGAGACTAAAGTGGGTGATGCTGAAGCAACCCTACTAGCTCAGGGCCGTGTTAACACCGAATTGCAAGACCGATTGATTCGTACTCGAATGGTACCATTCAACAGTATCGAGAGTCGTTTGCGTCGAATGGTTCGCCAAATTTGTAGTGAGCTAAACAAAGACGTTGATTTAATTCTGACTTCAGAAGGTGAGATGGACCGTACGGTTATTGAGCGCATGGTGGCGCCACTGGATCACATGCTACGTAATGCGATTGACCATGGTATTGAAAGTAAGGAAGACCGTAAGCGTGCCGATAAGCCAGAAAAAGGTCAGGTTAAGTTGAATCTGAGCCGTCGTGGTAATGAAGTGTATATTGAAATTGCAGATGACGGTGCAGGTATTCGTAAAGACCGAGTAAAAGCACGTGCTGTTGCACAGGGTATGATTGATGAGTCGTACCAGCCTTCAGACCGTGAGTTATACCGCTTAATTCTCCAACCAGGTTTCTCGACGGCGGATAAAGTGACACAGATTTCAGGCCGTGGTGTTGGTATGGACGTTGTGCATAGTGAAATTCTGCAGCTTGGTGGTTCATTAAACGTCAACTCAGAAGATGGCAAAGGCACGACCATGACGGTACGTTTACCGTTCACGTTATCTTCAAACCAAGCGCTGATGGTCAAAGTGAAAGGCGAGCCTTATGCCATTCCATTGTCTAACATTACAACGGTTGCGCGAGTTAAGTCGTCTGATTTGCTGGATATCTATCAAAGCAAAAAAGATACCTTTGAACACCTGGGTGAAGAGTTTGAATTACGTTACTTGGGTCAAATTCTAGAGCGTAACTCAGAAATTGTGCCGCCAGTGGATAGTTATGTCCCGGTATTGATTATTCATGGTGAAGGTAAGCCAATCGCGGTCCATGTCGATGAATTATTGGGCTCACGTGAGATTATCGTTAAAAACGTTGGTCGTCAGATTTCGACTGTACCGGGTATTGCTGGTGCATCGATTACTGGTGACGGTACGGTGGTATTGATTCTGGATATGCAAACTCTGGTTGACCGTTTCCATGAGTGGGATTTTGCCCACGAAGCTGGTCTGGTCGAAGATATTATCCACGAAGATCGTATTCCAACAGTTATGGTTGTGGATGACTCCATTACGGTTCGTAAGGTAACGGCTAGGCTATTACAGCGTCATCAGTATCAAGTGATGACTGCAAAAGACGGTGTAGATGCCATTACGCAACTGCACGATGATGTGCCCGATGTGATGTTGCTGGATATTGAGATGCCGCGAATGGATGGTTTTGAGTTGGCAACCATTATCCGACATGATGAGCGATTGAAGCATATTCCAATTATCATGATTACCTCGCGTACTGGTGAAAAGCACCGTGAACGAGCAGAAGAAATTGGGGTCAATGAGTACCTAGGTAAGCCGTATAATGAAGATAAGTTGCTCTCAACGATTGAGGAGATGTTGGAGCTGGACTTTTAGGTAAAGGAAGCCGATGAATACAGTATTAGTATTGTTAGCAGGATCGACAGGTGGTCCTGCGGCGGTAAAGGCATTTATAGACGCACTGCCCGATAAACCGCTACCGGTTTGCTTTGTACTGGGTAACCACATCACTCAAGAATTTTTACCCAGCTTAGAGTTGATGCTCAACGACCACCCGCAATATAGCGCTGAGATCGTTGATGGAAATAAAGCAATACTTCCAGGCAAGTTATACATAGCGCCCATCGACCAAAAAATTAGTTTTAACCCCGAGGGGCGGATTTATTTAACGGGACAACCTTGGGATGCGCCATACGCACCAAACATTAATCAAATGTTTGAGTCGTCGCTGGATTTGGTTAATACCGAAAAGTTGGCGATTGTATTTAGTGGTATGGATGAAGATGGTGCCGCTAGTGCTGACATACTTGACGAGAATGATGTTGAAATTTGGTGCCAGACATTAGAGTCCTGCGTTCAAGCATCGATGCCATTAAGCATGATGCGAACTGGAAAAGTTATCTATAAAGATAGCCCGGAAGGTTTAGCGAGACAATTGTGTGACTATTTAGAGAGTCACGATTCACTTGATCAATATGCGTGAGAGATTGCATGACTGAGAAAGCAAAAGATGTATACAGTTTTTTAGTACCAATGCTAGAAGATAGCTTGCTACTACCAAACACCGTGATTGCGGAAATTGTTCCGTTCATGAACGTATCGCTTGATGATGACATCGAAACAAGCAAAAACTGGAGAGTGGGAAGCGTAGTGTGGAGAAATCAAACGATTCCCGTTATTGCGCTGGAAAGACTTCAGGGCACGCAAGATCTCGGTGACGTTAAGCGTTCACGTATTGCTATTTGCTACACTTTAAATGGCAATGAAGAGATTCCTTTTGTGGCATTGATGGTACGCGGTATTCCTCGCTTGATTCCAATCGATGACGATAATGCTGAGTTTATCAGTGATGAGATTCAAGGCGCAGAAGATGGCGTTAAAGCTTGGGTCAACGTCAATGGAAAAAAAGCACTGATACCAGATTTGGATTTTATTGAGTCGAGACTCGAGTCCGCTTAATTAATGTTATGTCGTAAAAAAGCAGCTTCTAGCTGCTTTTTTATTGGGAACGATAAAGTATTTATAGAATCAGCGAATAGGGGATTGCAAGGTTAAGCAAAGTCGCCCCATAAAGCATTAATCGCTGACACTGCGGCCAGTGATGCGGTCTCTGTTCGTAAGACTCTAGGCCCAAGGTGGATGGGCACTATCCCACGACTTTCAACCTGCTCAATTTCGAGGTCGCTAAATCCCCCTTCGGGGCCAATCCACAGCGATAAAGGCTGCCCTGTGTCGAGTTCAGACTTAAGCTGATAATCCTTAAAGGTTTGTTTAGCATCTGGGTGCAAAAAGAAAGTTTGTTGCCCAGCATGCTCCAATGCTTCTGCCAGCGTCAATACAGGGTTGAGTGTTGGAATAGAAGCTCGTCCACACTGTTCACAAGCGCTTTGAATGACCCTTTGCCAATGCTGCATCTTCTTTTGCCAGCGCTTTTCATCGAGCTTTACGCCGCAGCGCTCGGTAAGGATTGGGGTAAACTCTTTAATCCCAAGCTCTACTCCTTTTTGCAGGGTTAAATCCATTTTGTCTCCGCGAGAGACGCCTTGCAAAAGGTGAATATGAAGCGGGGATTCTAAATTTTTAGCTGTTTGATCCTTAAGATGAACCGTAACTTGATTGCGCTCCACCTCAATAATGTCGGCAAGGTAGTCAAAGCCATCGCCATTAAAGACAATGACTTGGTGCCCCATGTTAAGTCTTAGGACGCGACTGAGGTGATTGCTCGCCTCTTTGTCTAGCTTGAGGGCTTGGCCAACGGATAAAGTTGGCTGCTCAGTGTAAATCCGTGAAATACGCACCGTGTTAGTCCTTCACAGCAATTTGAATGCCTTTCCAGGCAATATCAGCCAACTTATCAATCTCCTCAGGCGTAATTACATAAGGTGGCATGAAATACACCACATTGCCCAGCGGACGCAGCAAGGCACCGCGCGACAGCGCATACTCATAGACCCGCATGCCGCGACGTTCTTTCCAATCGTAACCTTGGCGTGTCTTTTTATCCTGAACCATTTCGGCGGCTAAAATCATGCCAGTCTGACGCACTTCGGCAACGTTGGGGTGATCAGCGAAGTGAGCGGTTGCTTGCGCCATATGTTTAGCCAATTCTCGATTGTTCTCGATGATTGGTTGCTCGCGGAAGATTTTCAGCGTCGCATTAGCGACAGCGCAACCCGTGGCATAACCGGTATAGCTATGTGAGTGAAGGAAAGCTTTTAGAGTTTCATAGTCATCATAAAAAGCCTCGAAAATCTCTTCACGCGTCATCATTACTGAGAGTGGTAGAAAGCCCGCTGTTAACCCTTTCGACATGCACATAAAGTCGGGGGTAATATTGGCCTGTTCGCAAGCGAACAGAGTCCCTGTACGACCAAATCCCACCGCGATTTCATCAGCGATTAAATGTACGCCGTATTCATCGCACAGCTTTCGCAGCTCGGTTAAATACACTGGATGGTACATACGCATGCCGGTAGCACACTGCACTAACGGCTCAAGAATAACCGCAGCAACGGTTTCGTGCTTTTCTTCGATCAATTTGCGCATATGAACAAATTGACGCAATGAATACTCTTCCCAGCTTTCGCCTTCTTCGCGGTAATAGCAGTCAGGTGATGGTACTGTCATGACGTCAAACATCATGGTTTTATAGGGCTCTTTATAAAGTCCCACGTCGGAAACTGCCAGCGCACCGGTAGTTTCGCCGTGATAGCCGTTTTCCAGCGTGACGAACTGAGTCTTTTCGGGTTTATCTTTTAGCTGCCAATAATGGATACTCATCTTGAGCGCGATTTCGACCGCTGATGAGCCATTTTCACCATAAAATACGCGGTCTAAGCCTTCTGGTGTAATCTTCACCAAGTTTTCCGCTAGCTCAATTGCTGGTTCATGCGTAAAGCCAGAGAAAATCACGTGTTCCAGCTGATCGACCTGATCCTTCATCGCCTGGGCGATGGTTGGATTAGCATGACCGAACAGGTTCACCCACCAAGAACTCACCGCATCGATATAGCGATTACCATCAAAATCCTCGAGGTAAACACCGTCGCCTTTCTTAATCGGCGTCATCGGGTATTTCTCGTAGTCCTTCATCTGACTACAGGGATGCCATAAAACGGCCAGATCGCGCTCTTTCAGACTTGCGTTATTCATAATAAGAAATCTTGTGATTGAATCAATCGTGGCGCTATTATCGCGTATTTAAACGGAAGTCTCAAAGGGCTATCACAGGGAGAGAGTGAGGAGTGCCCATTCCGATATCCCAACAGCCTTTCGACTGGAGGCATTAAGAAAGTGCTGGTAAGATGCGTGCTTGATTTTATTAGTAGGTCTATGCAGGCTGTACTCGGCATAGATCATTTTATTCGGCTCTATACTTTATAAGAAAACCTTGTGACTATAATAAAAACATCCCGCTCCTTGGTTGATGCTCTATTCATGCCATTTCTTTTACTGACAACCGTTATGATGTCGGGCTGTTCAAGTCGGCAGGTTTTGGACCCCGAGGACTCTGTAGTGCGATTATCCAATGGTGCCAGCCTAAAAAGTGAAGTGGATCGTTTGGTAATCCCGCTTATTGATAGTGAAGAAAACATTGGGGCTGTAGTTGCAGTATTAGATCAGAATCAACAAAGTAGCGTGTTTGCGTATGGCCATAAAGATAAAGATAAGAAAACGAAGCTATCAGGCGATACGTTATTTGGTATTGGCTCGACGACAAAGTCACTGGTAGTCTCCCTGTTACTGGCAATGGACGACCAAGGCGTCGTTTCACTGGACGATACGATTGCTGATTTGCTACCGGCAGAACTGACATTTGCTGATCCGCGCATCAGAGACATCACGTTCGGGCAATTAGCCAGCCATACCTCAGGCTTGCCCCGCGAACCGGTCAAGTTTGAGAGCCTAGCCGCTCTTTGGCATTACTTCTTCACTGGTGACAACTTATACTCACACCTGACTGATGAGGCTGTCTACACTTATCTGCAAGAGTTTGAACTGCCATCAGATCTCGATGATGCTCCGACTTATTCAAACATTGGTGTGGGCTTATTGGCGCATTTTCTAACGCTTAAAACAGGGCAGGATCTGGAAACCTTGTTAAACACTTATATATTGCAGGAACTGGATATGCAGAACACTGTGATAAAACTGACTCCCGAAGCTACCATGCGCCTAGCCACCGGGTATAGCGGCGACCAACCCTGGTTTATTGAACGAAACACACCGCTTGATAACTGGATCTTCAGTTCCGTCATGTTGGGAACAGGGGGCGTGTATTCCACGGCAGAAGATTTAATCAAGTACCTAAAAGCACACTTGCGACAATCGGGAACCAAGCTGGATACGATATTGCAGCAGTCTCGAACAATCATGGGGGAAGATGGGCGACACTTCCTCACCATGGGTTGGTATGTTGATTATCTTCCCGACTATGACCGCCATTTCTATTACTACCATGGGATGATTTCGGGCTTTAATTGCTACATAGGATTTGAGCCGGAAACTGAGATAGCGGTAGTGGTTTTGAGAAATAATTTTAACTGGCAGGATAAGGTTGGACATAACCTGTTACTGAGAATGTCCGAATTCTTACGCCTTGAGCAATCTCAAGACGTTAACATTAGTAGCCCGTAAATTCTTACGGTAGGTGGCGTTGAGCCTTTGCATGTTAACCTCGAAGTCACGCTGTTCTTTCGAGGATACGCTGGCTCTGACCCTATTAACTCCCCATTAATTCCGAAAAAGGGGTAAACACTCCAGAAATTTGTTATTTATTATATTTTTGTGAGGAACTATAAAAATTTTTATGTTCATTTCCCTCTAAAGAGATTCCCAAGGTCATTCGTCCGAACAAAGAAACGAACCAAAGAAAGTCGCCCCCAATATTTAGGCCAAGCTAGCTTGGCTTCCCTTTCAATTCCTAAGCCATTATACGCACCGTGAAATACAGTCCATCCTTGGCCTGAATATCACTATTCAAATCTTCTCCCTAAAGGGATTCCCGCAGGTCACAGATTTGAATTGCTATGCCTTAGTCACTAAAAGGCTAAATATTACGGGGTAATTGGTGCAAGTCTGCTTGTTCTTTCGAGAACTACGCTGGCTTTATCATATATTTGAAGGTAAACATGAAAGAAGTTATAGTAAATAAATAGCTAAGCGAGACTCTAAAGAAATGGACATATGGGAACTTGATAAATTAATACTATTTTTATTATTTGTTATCCCTGGATTTATAAGTATAAAAACATATCAAATTGTTTTTCCGGGTACAGTCAGAGCTGCTTCAGATCAAATCGTTGATGCGATTGCTTATAGCTCAATAAATTATGCAATACTTTTCTATCCAATTACACTTGTTGAGGGGAAAGAGCTCAGAGACTATAGTTCATTTTGCTATTATTTATTTTATGTATTTGTCTTCCTTCTGGCGCCAATTTTATGGGTAATACTACTAAAATACATTAGAACAAGAAACGTATTTCAAAAGAATGCTCCGCATCCTACTGAAAAACCATGGGATTTTGTTTTTGCTCAAAGAAGAGAGTATTGGGTAAAAGTTACCTTAAAGAATGGAACTGTTTTGGGTGGAAAGTATGCGAGTAAGTCTTTTACCTCGAGCTCTCCATCTGAACAAGAGATATATCTTGAGGAATCATGGGTTTTGAGTGAGAAAGGTGGGTTCTTAAAAAAGAAGGATAGGAGTGAGGGTGTTTTAATAACATCAGGTGAGATTTCATTTTTGGAATTTAGGAATATAAGAGGTTAGTATATGTCAGGTGGTAGAAAAGATATTAATGAAGGGTATAGCCCTTTAGAAAGAAAGGATAATGGTTATCAGCCATTTGAAGATAATGATAAAGGGAGTGGCTCTCCAGACGGGGGCTACCAACCACTTGAGGACACTGGTAGCAACCCAACCCAAGGCGATAACCCTCCCGGGGACGAATAGAAAAGCCGGCAGAAGCCGGCTTTTTACATCACGAAATAGTGATTAATAACGGTAGTGTTCAGGCTTGTAAGGGCCTTCGACTTCAACGTTGATGTAAGCTGCTTGCTTGTCAGAAAGCGTGGTTAGACGCGCGCCGATGCGTTCTAGGTGTAGCTTGGCAACTTTTTCATCCAGGTGTTTCGGTAGGATGTAAACGTCGTTGTCGTACTTATCGCCGTTTTTCCACAGTTCGATTTGCGCTAGAACTTGGTTAGTAAACGAGTTCGACATGACGAAGCTTGGGTGGCCTGTGGCACAACCAAGGTTTACCAGACGACCTTTTGCTAACAAGGTAATACGCTTACCGTCAGGGAATACCACTTGGTCAACTTGGTCTTTAATGTTGATCCATTCGTAGTTTTCTAAACTAGCGATGTTGATTTCGTTATCGAAGTGACCAATGTTACATACGATTGCTTGGTCTTTCATGCGCTCCATGTGTTCATGGCGAATGATGTCGTAGTTACCCGTCGCTGTGACGAAGATGTCAGCTTGCTCAACAACGTTTGGATCTTCTAGGTCTACCACGCGGTAACCTTCCATCGCTGCTTGTAGTGCACAGATCGGATCGATTTCTGTGATCCAGACAGTTGCGCCAAGGCCACGAAGCGATTGCGCAGAACCTTTACCCACGTCACCATAACCGCAAACGATAGCGACTTTACCGGCGATCATGACGTCAGTTGCACGCTTGATACCGTCAACTAATGACTCACGGCACCCGTACAAGTTATCGAACTTAGATTTAGTCACTGAGTCGTTAACGTTAATCGCTGGGAAGGGTAGTTCACCGTTTTTCTTCATTTGGTAAAGACGTGCAACACCTGTTGTCGTTTCTTCGGTCACGCCTTGGATTTCAGCCAATGTGCGCGAGTAGAAAGTGTCGTCTTCAGCCAGTTTCGCTTTGATTGACTTGAATAAAGCAACTTCTTCTTCGCTACCTGGTTTGTCCAATACGCTGATGTCTTTTTCAGCGCGGCTACCTAAGATAAGAAGCATGGTCGCATCGCCACCGTCGTCTAGGATCATGTTTGGAGAACCGCCGTCGCCCCATTTCATGATGCGGTGCGTGTAGTCCCAGTATTCGTCTAGTGTTTCGCCTTTGTATGCGAACACTGGAATACCTTGATCCGCCATTGCTGCTGCGGCGTGATCTTGCGTCGAGTAGATATTACAAGAAACCCAACGGACTTCAGCGCCAAGTGCGATTAGCGTTTCCATTAACATGGCGGTCTGAATCGTCATGTGCAATGAACCTGCAATGCGCGCGCCTTTTAGCGGTTGTTCGCCTTCGTACTCTTCGCGAATCTGCATCAAGCCAGGCATTTCGCTTTTCGCCATTTCAATTTCTTTGTGGCCCCAAGAAGCGAGGCTAATATCTTTAATGATGTAATCTGTCATGTTGTTCCCAATAATTGGTTACGTGTATTTAAAATAAAAATTTATAGGCCAGCAGCCGCTTTAAGAGCTTCTGCTTTATCAGTGCGCTCCCAAGTGAAAGTGCTTTCGGTGCGACCGAAGTGACCGTAAGCGGCTGTAGCTTTGTAAATAGGGTGCAATAAATCGAGCATTTGGATTAAGCCGCGTGGACGTAAATCAAAGTGTTCACGAACCAGCTGTACCAATTTATCTTCGCTGACTTTGCCTGTGCCGAAAGTATTGACGCTGATCGACGTTGGTTCTGATACGCCAATAGCGTAAGACACTTGAATCTCACAACGCTCCGCTAAACCTGCTGCGACAATGTTTTTCGCGACGTAACGGCCTGCGTAGGCTGCACTACGGTCTACTTTTGAAGGATCTTTACCTGAGAAAGCCCCGCCGCCGTGACGTGCCATACCGCCGTAAGTATCGACGATAATTTTACGGCCCGTTAAGCCGCAGTCGCCCATCGGTCCACCGATTTCGAACTTACCGGTTGGGTTAACGAAGTATTTAGTATCGCCAGTAACCCATTCGGCAGGTAATACTGGTTTGATGATTTCTTCGATTACCGCTTCTTGTAAATCTTTTTGCGAGATGTCTGGTGTGTGTTGTGTTGATAACACGACCGCATCAATGCCTACTGGCTTGTCATTCTCGTAGCGGAACGTGAGCTGACTTTTCGCATCAGGACGTAGCCACTTTAAGCTGCCGTTTTTGCGCAATTGGGCTTGGCGCTCGACTAAGCGGTGTGAATAGGTAATTGGGGCTGGCATCAGTACGTCAGTTTCATTACTGGCGTAACCGAACATTAAGCCTTGGTCGCCCGCGCCTTGTGCGTCAGGATCGTCACGATCAACGCCTTGTGCGATGTCTGGGCTTTGTTTACCAATGGCGTTTAGTACCGCGCACGAACTAAAGTCGAAGCCCATATCGGAACCGGTGTAACCGATATCTTCGATGGTTTTACGGGCAATACCTTCGATATCAACCCAAGCTGTGGTCGCGACTTCTCCGGCGACAATCACCATGCCGGTTTTAACCATGGTTTCGACAGCAACACGAGCATTGGTATCTTGCTCTAGGATGGCATCAAGCACGGCATCGGAAATTTGGTCAGCGATTTTATCTGGATGGCCTTCTGAAACAGACTCAGAAGTAAAGACGGAATAATTGCTCATTGTGTAACTAATACCTTAATTTGTGTGGGATACACTTACAAAAAGGCCGTCAAGTAACGCATGACGGTCAAAAAGTAATCGAATTTTACATGCTTTGGACGTCTAAAACATCTATTTTTACATCTTTTGCTGTGAAAAACACATGAATATAAATAATTAGGGCAAAGTTTGAATATTGCAAGTATCCGTTTATGATTGCAGTAACTTATTTATTCCTACTAATGAACAGGCGAAAGTCACTTATGGGCCAACCGACCATACACAAAAAGCACAACTTTGACGAAGGCGAACCGCTGGCGCCGTGGCGCGAAAAAATCCATGAGGTGATTTTTGAGGCTGATACGGGTTGGGGCAAAGCGTTTGATGTGTTTTTGATCATCAGTATTTTCGCCAGCGTGATTGCCGTGATGCTGGATAGCGTCGCCAGTATCTCAGCGGAGTATCGATTGCCGCTGTGGATAGCCGAGTGGACCTTTACCGTGCTCTTTACCATTGAATATATCCTACGCCTAATTTGTGTGCGTAAGCCGATGCTCTATGCCCGAAGCTTTTATGGTATCGTCGATCTGTTGTCCGTGTTGCCGACTTACTTAGCGCTGTTCTTAGTTGATGCTAAATACTTCTTGGTCATTCGTATTTTGCGTGTGCTGCGCGTATTCCGGATTTTCAAACTCGCCAGCTATATCGGTGAAGCCAGTATGATGATGAAAGCGCTACGCAACAGCCACGCCAAAATTAGCGTCTTTTTATATACCGTCGTGCTTCTTGTAGTGATATTCGGGTCACTGATTTATGTCATTGAGGGAGCCGAAAATGGTTTCACCAGTATCCCGACGTCTATCTACTGGGCAATCGTCACCTTAACTACTGTGGGTTATGGTGATATTTCCCCCCAGTCACCGCTCGGACAGTTCCTAGCATCCTGCATCATGATTATGGGTTATGGCTTAATTGCTGTGCCGACGGGCATCTACAGCGCAGAAATCACCCGCCAAGCGATAAAAGAACATAAAGAAAAAGAAATCACCAACAACGCCTGCCCTTCCTGCTCCTACGAAGGCCATGATGCCGACGCGGTACACTGCAAGAAGTGTGGCGCAGAGTTGTAGAGCTTTTCACGTCCGCTTAGCAAACTTCAAAGGTTTAAGCGGTTACATGGAAAGGTCACGTTATTAAATATAATACACCGTGCTGGTCATGACTTTGGACATGGTTTTCATGCCAAACTTGACGGGTTTAGGTAGTTCAGCCGCGCCATTCTCAATCGCGGTAGTGGCATGTTTGAGTTCTTCAGTGTGCATCTGGGATAGAATGGCTTTACTTTTGTAGTCTTTCTTGGGGAGTTTGTCGAGGTGGCTTTCGAGGTGTTTGCAGACTTGGTTTTCGGTCTCAGCGACGAAGCCTAAGCTCCACTTATCACCCACCAGTCCTGCGACAGCGCCGATAGAAAAAGAGCCGACATACCACAATGGGTTAAGGTAACTTTCGTGGCTGTTGAGTTGGGTTAGGCGTTCGCTACACCAAGCGAGATGATCCACTTCTTCTTGCGCGGCAAGCTCCATTTCTTGGCGAATTTCAGGCAGTTTCGCTGTTAGCGCTTGGCCCTGATAGAGTGCTTGGGCGCACACTTCCCCAGTATGATTGATCCGCATCAGATTGGCCGCATGCTTTTGCTCATCAGCCGTCATTTCTTGTTCAGCAATATCGTTAGCAGGGCTTTGACGCGGAGCCGCATCGTAAATCCCCTGAGTTGTTTTTAACGCTGAATCGGCTACCATACATAGGCGATCGAAAAAGCTGTACTGACGCATAAGAAATGTCATTGATAATGAGTAATAAGGATATTTTAGCGTTAATCGATAATAAAGAGAAATTTTGGAGCTAGATTAAGATTCATGGCGAGCATTACTGAACAAAACGACCTGCATATTCTGATTCGGTCTAAGAATCCGATATTGGTGATTGAGACCCACGAAGAGAATCGTGCAATGCAGCTGATCAACCAAGTGGCCCTCAATATCAATAAACCTGTTTTTGGGTGGCACCTGACGGAGGGCTTGCGTCGTTTAGAAGTTGAGGGGCAGCACTTTGCGGCGTTAAAAGACACTAGCACTGCTGAAGGCTGTTTATCACATATTAAGCGCATGGAGCGGGAAGGGCTGTATGTCTTGTTCGATATGCATCCTTTCGTCAATGCCGAGCACCCACAAAACACACGACTGTTACGAGATATTGCCTTGTCTTATGCTGAACATAAGCAGACGATCATTCTGGTCAGTCATAAGGTTACGCTTCCCGACGAATTAAAAAGAGTATCGCGTTCATTCAATTTAAAGCTCCCTGATGAAGCGGAGTTGGAAGTCATCATCCGCAAGGAAGCCACTCGCTGGGGGGTGAAAAATCCAGACAAGCGTGTGCGCACGGATAAGAAGTTATTAGCAAGGTTGGTCAAAAACTTACGCGGACTGACTTGGGCCGACGCTGAGCAGATGGTAAGAAACCTCATTTATGATGACGGCGTTATCTCGCAAGGCGAAGTCGAGGAAGTGAATCAGGCGCGTTATAAGTTGCTCGATCTCGATGGAGCGGTTCATTACGAGTATGAGACGGCGCACTTTGCAGAAGTTGGCGGTATGACCAACCTTAAAAAGTGGCTCCAGCTGCGACAGAAAGTCTTTTTAAGTGACAAAGATCCAGCTCTACAAAATATGGGACTGGATATTCCTAAAGGCATTCTGCTGATGGGGGTTCAAGGCAGCGGTAAGTCATTGGCTGCAAAAGCAGTTGCTGGGATGTGGGAAGTGCCGCTGTTGCGGCTTGATTTTGGTGCTCTGTATAACAAGTGGCACGGTGAAAGTGAGAAGAACTTGCGTGAGGCGTTGAAACTATCGCAGACCATGTCACCCTGCGTTTTATGGCTCGATGAGATTGAAAAAGGGTTAAGCACCTCGGACAGCGATGGCGGAACATCTAAGCGGATGCTGGGGACCTTGCTCACCTTTATGCAAGAGAATGATGCGCCGGTATTTTTTGTGGCGACGGCGAACGATATTAGTGCGTTACCGCCGGAGTTGATTCGCAAAGGCCGCTTTGATGAATTGTTTTTTGTGGATTTGCCCGATGCCGTGGCGCGACAAGAGATTTTTAGAATTCATTTAGAAAAGCGTGAGCAATCAGGAGTGAACTTTGACTTGGTTACGCTTTCCGAGATAACGGAAGGTTTCAGTGGCGCAGAGATTGAGCAGGCTATAGTCGCTGGCTTGTATGCCGCGCATTATCAGGACAGTTCGTTAACCACAGACATGATTGTCGATGAAGTTCGTCAAACCAAGCCGTTGTCTGTGGTTATGGCTGAAAAAATTACAGCGCTGCGCGCCTGGGCTAACGAGCGTGCAGTAAAAGCAAACTAATAGGATTTATCATGAAATTGATCTACTCAGAGGCATCGCCGTATGCCAGAACGGCAAGAATGGTGGTTAGAGAATTAGGACTGACTGGGCAGGTTGAAGAGGTTGCGCACCATCCTTTTGATAACCCGCAGGAGCTGTTGGACGCAAACCCTTTGTGTAAGGTGCCTTGCTTGATTGATGATAAGGGCATGGCTATTTTTGATAGTCAGGTTATTGCTGAGTATTTGGATGCAAAGGCTGATGGTGACAAGGAGTTATTTGCAGCAGTAAACAAAGATTGGCAGCTTAAAACGCTCTATTCGCTGACTCGTGGGTTAATGGATACGGCGGTCGCTTTACAGCAAGATAAAATGCGCGGTGAGGGACAGTCGGAGTTTTGGCAAGAGCGGTTTTATGGGGCGCTTGATCGCGGCTTGGGCTATTTGCAAAAACACTTAGCGAGTTTCCCCAAGCAGTTTGAGGTTCTGTCAATTAACACCGTTGCGCTGGTTGATTATATTCGGTTTAGACACCCGGACTATCAGAGGCTTGATAGCTTTACTAAGCTAACCATGTGGTGTGATGAACAAGAAAGCCGCCTGAGTGTGACCCAAACGGCTCCAAAATAGACGCTTAAAAACGTTGGTTTTAATCATCCTGAACTTTCAGGAGTGACGGACTACTTTTTCTGCCAAGCGCCGTTTAACTTGACGTAGTGACCTGACTGAGTGCGGTCAATGTTGCGGCGCGCAGCAATCGCTTCAATTTCTGCTAACGTCTTGTTGTTTTGCTTCGCTTGGTCGGCATAGATTTGACGACGCTTATCGTTAACGTCTTCGACTAAAGCTTTAGCCGCTGGCGTTGCTTTGCTTGGTGTAACGATGCCAACATAACCGTTAGATAGCTCGCCGACGACGCCTTCATCCTTGAGTTGCCCCAAGTTAGCAGCGAAAGCTTGAGCTGTTAATAGCAAAGCACTTGCAATGGTTACTGTGATTTTTGTTAGAGTCTTCATTTTACTCTCCTAATTCTTCACCTGATTCGTTACCTAATGTTAGGCAGTTGATAATCAAATGTCCTTGGTTATTCGGTTCGTTGAAGTGTCTAGAACAAGCCAGACTCTTCGGTTAACGCTTTATCAAGGGCTTTTTCTACCTTGACCACGATTTCATGTTTAATGGTGAAATCACCAATAATATGAATCGGCTTGTCCGGTGCTTCCAGCTTAACGGTGCATCCACTCAATGCGAGTAGGGCTGCACAAGATACGCTCAAAGCGAGATTTGTTATCTTGGTCATAACCAGTTCCTTTTTAGTTAAAGGCTACTTAATAATCTTTCGATTGACGATAGCGTTTATTTTAGAACAATAACATGAATTATTGCTGAATGTTGAGAATTTGTTTTTGCTGCAAGTCATCCAAAATGGGCTTAGTCATATCGCCGCTGATGATCATGGCGTAGAGCATTTCCGGTAGTTTTCCGCGCAAGGTCAGATCAAGCTTGATCGGAAAGCCATTGTACAAATTAGGATTTGAACCAAGGATATTGAGCTCGATAACATAGTCACCGTCGAGGGTGTAATTGATCGTGCCGGAGAACTCTTTGTAGCGGAAGTTCTCTAGTGCTTGGAAAGCAATATTGGCATCCTTACCTTTCTCGGATTTTAACTGGAGAACACCTTCCGTAAGTGCTTTAAACTTGCCGTTGGTGATTTGTTGGCCCCTATCCGAAATGTTGAGCGGTAAGGTGAAATCAAACCGTCCTGTTAGGGTTAACTTTTCACTTTTTAGCCTGCTTAGTAAAGCTCCAATATCAATCGACTTTAGGTAGGCGGTGAACGGTGAGACACCTTGTTCGTTAATTGACAGCTGGGGGATCTCAAGCTGCCCTTTGAGTAGGTTACCTTTAAAATTGGTGACGACTAAGCTGTTAATCGTATGCGGCATTAAAAAGGAGATGTCGGTGATGGCTATATCCGTCGCTAACTCAATGCTATCAATGTGACTCTTTAGAGTACCGCCAAGCTTGGAGCTTGAGGTCAAAGAATCTTCAATGGTCCAATTCTTGACGTAAAACTCGTCATAGTTCAGGTTGAAATTATCCAGTTTAATTTTTCCGTCAAACAAGAGGCCGATTGGGTCACCGTCTAATGAGTCTATTTCTAGTTGTCCGGAACTAAAGCTAAGTTGCGGGTAATTTTTTAGTGTATTGACCCAGCTGGTCACGGTAGAGACGGGCAGCGATGACTGCTTCACTTTGAGATTGTGTCGCGAGTTTTTCAAGTCAAATTGGTAAGTGAAAGGAACCTTGGAGTTTTGGTGTTTCAGCAGGCCTTGTGCAGCAAAGCTTTGCGTTTTTTTGCGCCAATCTAACTCCCCAGCAATACTGTTAACGCCAATCTGTTGGCTGTTGTACTTGGCGTTAGCGAAAGATAGGTGACCATGAGGATCTTTGCTTGGAACAAATTCAATATTTCCTTTAAGGCTATTTAAGTTAAGGGGTTGCTGTTTGAGCGATAGGTCTGCTACCTGGTAGTTTCCGGTAAGTTTTCCGGTTGGATTTTTTGTGTTCTGGATGAAGTGTAGTTTTGGCCAAATACCAGTAGCGACAAATTGCTCATTGTCTAAGTTGAGCGCGCTGTTAAAGGCTTTTGTGCTTAAGAGAGTCCATTCATGCTGAGTGATTTTGTCAGGGCTAAAGCTTAAGTGTGCAAGTCCTTTGATATCCCATGTATTTTGGGCAATGCTCGCGGTGGAGTTCTTGCCACGATAATCAACCGTGCCAAGGCTAACGTGAGCGGTAGTGTTATCGAGCTTTAATAGAGAGTTTGCTAATGAGGCATCAGACTGGGCTGACATCCGAATATTATTACTACTGGATTTGTGCTCGGGTGCATTGAGTTCGGCATTCAAGCCTTTCACATCAATTTCAATCGCTGATTCAAACTGCTGCATCTTAGCGGTTAATGGCTGATCTAAGTCAAGCTCGAGACTTGCTACGGTGAGCTTGGTGGTGACTGCGGGATTAGTCGCATGAACCTCCAGCAAGCCTTGTGGCATTTCGAGCTTATTGCCTGAGGGGTAATAGTTAATCGAGGTAATTTCTGATGACGACATCATGACGCTATAACGTGGCTCAAAGGTATCCACGTTGGTCTTTATGTTATATCCCTTGAGGAGAGCTTGCAGCTGAGGCGTCAGTTCTAGAGTGTTTGCATTAATGCCAGTAGAAATGCGGCTATTAGGGTTTAAGGTTAGGTTTATGACGCGATCCTGCTTTAAACCACCGGCTAGCTCAAACGTCATCGGCTCGAGTCCGGGGGAGTAAAAAAACTGATTAAGATCGATGCGTCCGTCCGTGGTAAAGGTCCAGTCTTTGAGGGTTTTTGGCGTGGCATTTAGTGTTAATTGATTACTTCCTTGTGAAAGCTTTAGCTCAAGCTGGTTAACACTTTGATGACGCCTTTTAGCGGTTAACGCCACCGAGAAAATTTTATCCAGAAAATGCACTTGAGTATTGATACTCATGGCTTGTTCACTATCACGCAAGCGGATCTCTTTGGCTATCAGATCCTGTACGGTTAAACCGCTCAGCGTGAGTTGTTTCACATGAATGTCAGTGACCGGTAGTTGCGGCAGAGGAATAGCGGATAACGCCTCACGAGTGGATGAGTCGGAGGATGATTTTGGCCACTGAACTTCAGCGCTTTGAGCGCTAATAGAGGTTAACTTACGCTGCCATAATGAATAACCGAGATTCACTTGCTCTAAAGCAACTCGATACTCCGTACCTTCACCGCGATCACCGAGAGTTAAGACCAATTGATCAATGTCGGTAGAGCTTAATCCCGGGCGCTTAAACTCAAGGTTTTGTAGTTTAATTGAAGGCGGCAGGAATTTTTGTACTTGGCCCGGAACCCATGAAGGGGCTGTCCAATAGGCAATTCCCAAGGCGATAATTAATAGGGGTAAGAAGCCTAGTAGATATTTGGCGATGGTTTTGAGTAGTGATTTTTTTGGCGCTGCCGTATTCTGCACGATGAAACCCGTAAGTCCTTGTTATTCCAATAATAGTGTAGCATGACCAATGTATTGAATAGTGTATCGAATTAAACTGAATCTGTAATGAATCGTTTCAAGAAAATCGATCAAGAGAAAGCAGAAGCTTGTGGAAAGAAAAGAAGAAAAGAGAAAAGTCATTCCGGCCTTTGAGCCGGAATCTAGAGAGCTCTCTTAGGAGTGTTTCAAAGATACGGGATACCGCGGTCAAGCCGCGGTATGACAGTGGCAGAGTTACTGCTCACGAGCAATCGCTCTGTGGCCAATATCCGTTCGATAATAAACTTTATCCCAGCTAATTTTATCGACTGCTTGGTAGGCTTTTTGTTGAGCCTCGGTAACGTTGTCACCAAGGGCTACGACACAAACCACACGACCACCGTTGGTCACGATATTGCCGTCTTTTTCAGCAGTCCCAGCGTGAAAGACTTTACCGATTGTGTTGATATCATTCACTGCATCGAGACCTGAAATAATATCGCCCTTCGGGTAGCTGTCGGGGTAACCACCAGCTGCCATGACAACACCAATCGCTGCACGCGGGTCCCAGTCCGCAGTGGCTGTGTCCAGCTTGCCATCAATCGCTGTTAAGCAAAGCTCAACCAAGTCAGAGTTCAAGCGACTCATGATGGGTTGCGTTTCTGGATCGCCAAAGCGGCAGTTGTATTCAAGCACTTTAGGTACACCAGCAGCATCGATCATGACGCCTGCGTAAAGGAAACCTGTGTAAGGGTGACCTTCAGCAGCCATGCCTTCAACCGTTGGCACTATGACTTGTTGCATGATGCGGTCGTGCATTTCAGCAGTAACCACGGGTGCTGGAGAATAAGCGCCCATGCCACCAGTATTCGGGCCTTTGTCGTCATTGTCACGAGCCTTGTGATCCTGAGACGAAGCCAATGGAAGAATGTTTTTGCCATCGACCATGACGATGAAGCTCGCTTCTTCGCCTTGTAAAAACTCTTCAATCACTACGCGGTGACCGGCATCGCCAAATTTGTTGCCAGCCAGCATGTCGTCGATCGCTGCATCGGCTTCTGCTTCGGTTTGCGCAATAATCACGCCTTTACCCGCCGCTAGGCCATCAGCTTTGATCACAATAGGGGTACCCATTTGGCGAACATAAGCTTTTGCTGGCTCGATATCGGTGAAGTTTTGGTAAGCCGCTGTTGGGATCTGGTGACGCGCCAAGAAATCTTTCGTGAAGGCTTTAGAACCTTCAAGCTGTGCCGCACCTTTGGTTGGGCCAAAGCACTTCAAACCGGCGTTAGTGAATGAGTCGACCACGCCGATAACGAGCGGCGCTTCCGGGCCAACAATGGTCAGTTCGACCTGGTTGTCTTTAGCAAAGGCTACCAGCTCATCAATGGCTTCAACGCCTATCGCAACGTTCTCAACCTTATCTTCAAGCGCTGATCCCGCGTTTCCGGGGGCGACAAAGACTTTCTCGACCTTCTCTGACTGTGCCGCTTTCCACGCCAACGCGTGTTCACGACCACCGCTACCGATAATTAATACATTCATTATCTCGCTCCTAATCGTCAGTCTTAATGGCGGAAATGACGCATGCCAGTGAACACCATGGCCATGTCATTTTCGTTAGCCGCTTCAATGATTTCATCATCGCGAATCGAGCCACCCGGCTGAATGACAGCGGTGATACCAGCTTCTGCAGCGGCGTCAATACCATCGCGGAATGGGAAGAACGCGTCGGATGCCATGACTGAGCCACGAACTTCTAAGTTTTCATCTGCCGCTTTAATGCCGGCGATTTTAGCACTATAAACACGGCTCATTTGGCCTGCACCAACACCAATTGTCTGACCGTTTTTGCAGTAAACAATGGCGTTTGATTTAACAAACTTCGCAACTTTCCAGCTGAATAATAGATCGCGCATCTCTTCTTCACTAGGCTGGCGCTTAGTCACGATGCGTAAATCATCTTCGAAGACCATGCCCAAGTCACGGTCTTGAATTAATAAGCCGCCGTTAACACGCTTGTAGTCGTAGGCTGGAACCGCTTGTTCCCATTGACCACACTCCAGTAAACGAATGTTCTTCTTTTCCGCAACAATGCTTTTCGCTGCATTGTTGATGCTTGGTGCAATAATCACTTCGACGAATTGACGATCAACAATCGCTTTTGCCGTTTCAGCGTCCAACTCGCGGTTGAAAGCGATAATGCCACCGAATGCTGAGGTTGGGTCCGTTGCGAAGGCCAAATCGTAGGCTTGACCGATGGTGTCAGCGATAGCGACGCCACACGGATTAGCATGCTTAACGATGACGCAGGCAGGCTCTTCAAAGCTTTTGACGCACTCAAGCGCCGAATCGGTATCAGCAATATTGTTGTAAGACAATTCTTTGCCTTGTAACTGTTTTGCTGTTGAAACGCTGGCTTCATTAGGGTTGTGCTCCACATAAAACGCTGAGTTTTGATGTGGGTTCTCACCGTAACGCATGTCTTGTGCTTTTTTGTATTGCACAGAATAGGTTGGCGGGAAGTCGCTGTTATCTTCAGCAGCTTGCACGCCAAGGTAGTTTGAAATCGCAGCATCGTATCGCGCAGTGTGCGCAAACGCTTTAGCGGCAAGACGGAAGCGAGTTTCTTTATCCACGGCGCCTTTGTCTTCGATTTGCTGTGCCACTAAGTCAAAATCTTCATTTTCAACAACGATAGTGACGTCTTGATGATTTTTAGCGGCAGAACGAACCATGGTTGGTCCGCCGATATCGATGTTTTCAATCGCATCTTCAAGCGTCGAGTCGCTTTTAGAAATAGTGCTTTCGAACGGGTAGAGGTTAACCACGACCATATCAATACCGATAATGCCGTGCTCAGTCATAACCTCGTCATCCATGCCACGACGACCAAGAATCGCACCGTGCACTTTAGGATGTAGGGTCTTCACTCGGCCATCCATCATCTCAGGAAAGCCCGTGTAATCAGCAACGTCCGTTACTGTAATATCATTGTCGCGTAAAAGTTTTGCAGTACCGCCAGTTGAAAGAATTTCAACACCTTTGTTGGTAAGTGCTTTGGCGAATTCAACTACTCCAGTTTTATCAGAAACGCTGATCAGGGCACGTTTCACCGGACGATAGTTTGACATGTTGTAGCTCCTTAAAAATTAAGGGTTCCGACTGTGGTAAACAGTGTTCAGAACCCTTATTTTAATTGGTCGATTTTACAGTAAGTTGTAACGTTTTAACTTTTTGCGCAAAGTACCACGGTTAAGACCTAGAACTTTTGCGGCTTTCGTCTGATTGTTACGAGTGTGCTCCATGATGGCACGCAGAAGAGGTTCTTCAACTTGAGATAACACCAAGTCATAAACGTCGTTTAAAGGCTGACCTTGCATTTGCTTAAGGTATTGTTGCATTGAAATGGCAACGTGCTCACGCAATGTCGGGTTAGATTGGAAACTCGCAGTATCGCTTTGCGAACTCGCTTGATTAAGCGCTGCTTGGTTGTTGGTTGTCGTGTCAAAAATTGTCATGCTGCTTTAGCCTGTTGCTTTTGTTCAAAATAAAGGTTTAAAACGTCTATCTGCTCAGCACCCTCATCAATACGATTAAAGGTACTGCGGAATTCTTTACTATCAGCCTGTTCTTGCAAATACCAAGAAACATGCTTTCGAGCAATTTTGGGTCCCATGTGATCACCGTAAAACTGGTGGAGACCTTTAACGTGACGAATCATCACGTTGCGAACTTCCTCAATGCTTGGTGACTCTAGGAACTCGCCCGTTTGCAAATAGTGCCAAATCTCACGGAATATCCAAGGGTTCCCCTGTGCCCCTCGACCAACCATCAAAGCGTCAGCACCGGTATACTCCAGTACAAACTTAGCTTTTTCCGGGCTGGTGATATCACCATTCGCAATCACAGGAATTTCAATCGCCTGCTTGATCGCTGCAATTGTGTCGTACTCAGCGAAGCCTTGATACTTACAAGCGCGGGTTCTGCCATGGACAGCCAGCGCCTGAATACCGTTGTCTTGCGCAATTTTCGCAATATCGACACCATTGCGATTATCAGGATTCCAACCTGTTCTTATTTTTAGCGTCACCGGCACCTCGACCGCATTGACCACTGCCTTAATGATGTCTTCAACTAAGTCAGGATATTGCAGTAGCGCGGAGCCAGCGGCTTTTTTACACACTTTTTTAGCTGGGCAACCCATGTTGATATCGATAATCTCAGCACCATTCTCAACATTGTGTTGAGCCGCTTGAGCCATCATCTCAGGTTCTGCGCCAGCAATTTGAACCGAACGAATACCCGGTTCGCCTGCATGATCGCTTCGCATCAGGCTTTTCTTGGTATTCCACAGTTTAGGGTTTGAAGCAATCATCTCAGAGACTGTCATGCCAGCTCCGAGCTCTTTGCACAACAATCGAAACGGACGATCAGTAACGCCTGCCATCGGGGCAAGAATTAACGGATTATCGAGTTTGTATTGAGCAATTTGCATGGTTCCGACCGCTTCCTAATATCGTCGACAAAACCTCTCTCATTGATCGCTCAATTTTACGAGCAATCTCGACACAGATCAGTCAGACGCTTAGGATTTACACTGTAGGTTCAAATTTAAGGTCGCCGATCATACACTTTTTTGATCAGCTTTTGAACGAAAATTGTTTAAAAAATCATCAATATTTTGCTTGACAATCTACCGCCAATATCTAAGCCCATGAAACCACAAGGCTTATTTTACAAGCTCTACCTGATAGCCGCTGTAGTCGGTAATTTCGTTGGTAAAGGTAAAAGCGATATGAACCGATTGTTCCGGTTTGATTAGATCGTTGTGATTCAGTTCAGGTAAGTAATGTTGAGGTTTGTAGATTGGGCTTGGAAACTGATTGCCCTTAATGTCACTTAAGATAACGCGCACTTTAGGGTAAGGTTGAGCGAAGTTAGCGACATTTTTAAGCACCATACTCACTTCTTTCTGACCATTACGTGTCATGTTTACTTCGATGGCATTGACGCGGTACTGTGCAATATCTTGGCGTGGCGCTAGCTGACAGCCAAAGACTGAGCAGGATGCTTGGTAAACCGAGCGCCAGCTAGGATCTTGAGCTAAGGTATTTTTATTTGGCCATAGGTACAGGAACCAAAGAGCAAGGTATATTAGGATTAAGCTGGCTAGGCCATAGAAAAGCCACTTCAAGGTATGGGAATGATGTATCGCTTCTCCTTCCTCGTCGACCTTAAGCTGATAGTGCTCTGACTTATCGATTTCTGTCAGCTCAGGAATCGATTTCGAGACGATTTGATCTTCAGCCTCTTCAACCGTCTCCGACATTTGGGCTTTTTGGCTTTCCTTATCAAGCGACACTAGCGAGTCCGTGGCTAAAAATAACGAATGACAATTACCACAGCGTACGTGTCCCGAAGCAACTTCGAGGTGCTCCCGACGTAGTTTAAACACTGATTTGCAGTGCGGGCAATTGGTTAAAAAGGTTTCACTCATAATGCGTTATTCAATCATCAAGCCAAATCAAGAATCGTTTTATTATTTCTATGATGCGGAAAGCTTCTGCCCTGACAGTCGAGCCCAGTCTTCTTCAAGTGCCACAGGATCCATGGCAAACCATTGACTGTAAAGCTGTTTTAATTCTTCAGCCTGACTTTCGAGCAGCCCCGATAATACCAGATTTCCGCCGCTTTGCACTGAGTTTGCAATAGATTCTGCCAACTGGCGCAAGGGTTCCGCTAAAATATTAGCGACGAGAATGTCTGCCTGCGGTAGCTCCACCTGATCCGGTAGTCCTAAAACCAACCGCTCGCTGTGAATATTGTTTCGCTCCAGGTTTTGTTTAGTCGCTTCGATAGCCTGCGGATCGATGTCCACAGCGTAGACCTTTTCGGCGCCTAGCAATAATGCCGCGATGGCGAGAATGCCCGAACCACAGCCATAATCGATCACCGTTTTACCATCTAAGTCCGCGCCATCGAGCCATTGCAGACAGAGGGAGGTTGTCGGGTGAGTTCCCGTACCAAAAGCCAAGCCAGGATCGAGTTTAATATTCACTGCATCAGGCTCAGGCGTGTCGCACCAACTCGGCACAATCCAAACCCGCTTCCCAAACTGCATGGGCTTAAAATTATCCATCCAGCTTCGCTCCCAATCCTGATCGCGAATAATTTCCCACTCGTAACTGTCGCCAAAGTGCTGATAAAAGTCGCTATGCTTCAATAAATTATCCATCATCGCGGTGTCGGTTTCAGCATCAAATAACGCTAACACGATTAAATGTTCCCACAACGGCGTTTCACCCGGCAAAGGCTCAAGAATGGGCTTATCTTCGGCATCAAGGAAAGTCACCGCAAGTGCGCCAAGCTCCATCAGATGATCACTTAAAGTGTCTGCATCAGAGTGTTTGTAGTCGAATTTAAGCTGGATCCAAGCCATGGGGATATTAAGGTTTTGCAATTTGGGGGGTATTATAAGGGGAAAGGTGGGGAACTACTAATCGGGATTTTTCTTTGGCTACTTGTTTCGCTTTTCTGCGAGTTACTTTTCTTACGTGCCTAAGAAAAGTAACCAAAAGAAGGGCATCCCAATATTGAGACCTCGCTTTGCTCGGTTTCCTTCATAGTAACCAAGTCACTTAACGTACCGTGACATACATTCCATCCATGGCCTGTATGTCACTATTCAAAACGTCCTGTTTTGAATTACTATGACTTGCTCACTCTTCAGCTCAATCTTATGGAGCTTGAATTGTCTATGGGGTTCTGAAGTTACAGTTGAGAATTGAGCCGCTTGATGATCTTGTTTATCCTTAACCGGTCATTTTGAATGATAAATTTAGAGTGCTCATGCATATGCTGTAGGAACTGTATAACTAAACCTTGTTTTTCCGGCTCCATATTACGAAAAGTACTCAGGTGTTGAACATCAGTGTTTTTGCACTTGCTTAGTTCATTTAAGTAAAACATGAGCTGGCTAAAAATAAATGGCTCATCCTCAGACTTCGTGCAGTCCAAGCAATAAATCATTATCTGAGCGATGTAAGTTTCAACGTCCGCATCACTACATTCCTCAAGAATGTAGGGCTGATCTTCGAGCTTGTGTAGGTCTATAAGCCCTTTTAGCTGGAAGGTATCATGAATTTTCTGAACTATTTCTAGTCTATTCAATATGTTTTAGCCTCAAAAAAGCCGGCATTTGCCGGCTTTTTACTGATTGTTTAAGACACTTACTCTTTATCACCGAACATATGCTGTTCCAAGTAGTGGATGTTGGTTCCACCTTTTTGGAAGTTGGCGTCGGCTAGAATTCGCTTTTGCAGCGGTATGTTGGTTTTAATACCGTCAATCACGATTTCTTCTAAAGCCATCTGCATACGTTGGATCGCGACTTCACGGGTTTCGCCATAAGTAATCAGCTTACCGATCATTGAATCGTAGTAAGGTGGTACTTTATACGACGCATAAATGTGTGAGTCGATACGGATACCTGGGCCACCGGGAGCGTGGAAACGCTTGATGACGCCTGGAGACGGAATGAAGGTATCAGGATCTTCAGCGTTGATACGGCACTCGATCGCGTGACCTTTGAGCTGGATGTCTTCCTGCTTAAAGGAAAGCGGTTGATTGCTGGCAATACGCAGTTGCTCTTTGATGATATCGACACCAGAGATAAGCTCTGAAACCGGGTGCTCTACCTGAACACGAGTGTTCATTTCGATAAAGTAAAACTCACCTTTTTCGTACAAGAACTCGAAAGTACCGGCGCCGCGGTAGCCAAGTTGCTTACAGGCTTGGACGCATCGCTCACCAATGTGCTTACGCATTTGGTCAGTAATGCCTGGAGCTGGTGCTTCTTCGACGACTTTTTGGTGACGACGTTGCATTGAGCAGTCGCGTTCACCCAAGTGGATCGCGTTGCCGTGACCATCCGCAAGTACTTGAATTTCAACGTGACGAGGCGTTTCTAAGAATTTCTCCATGTACACCATGTCGTTACCGAATACTGAGCCGGCTTCTGACTTAGTGAGCGAGATAGCTTTAAGCAACTCTTCTTCTTTGCGAACGACACGCATACCACGACCGCCACCGCCGCCAGCGGCTTTGATGATGACTGGGTAGCCGATACGTTTACCCATGGCGAGGTTTTCTTTCTCATCATCGCCAAGTGGGCCGTCCGATCCTGGCACACAAGGTACGCCAGCTTTTTTCATCGCTGCGATGGCAGAAACCTTGTCACCCATTAAGTTGATAACTTCCGCGCTTGGGCCGATGAAAGTGAATCCACTTTTTTCAACCTGCTCTGCGAAGTCAGCATTTTCGGCTAAGAAACCGTAACCGGGGTGGATACCGACGGCATCGGTGATTTCGGCAGCTGAAATGATCGCTGGAATATTGAGATAGCTGTTGGTCGCTGAAGCGGGACCGATACACACTGATTCATCAGCGAGACGAACGTGCATCAAGTCAGCATCAGCCGTCGAGTGAACCGCGACAGTTTTAATTCCCAGCTCACGACAGGCTCTCAATATGCGCAAGGCGATCTCGCCACGGTTGGCTATGACCACTTTTTCTAACATAACTATTTCCTACTCGTTAGGGAATTTACTCGATGATGAACATTGGCTCGTCGTATTCGACAGGTTCGCCATTAGAAATCAAAATGGCTTTCACAGTACCTGAAACGTCAGCTTCAATTTGGTTCATCATTTTCATGGCTTCTACGATACACAAAACGTCGCCAGCTTTAACTTGTTGACCAACTTCTACAAACTCTTTAGCGCCTGGTGACGGTGCTGAATAGTAAGTACCCACCATCGGTGAACGAACCTGGTGACCGCTAACTTCTTCTTTAGCAGGTGCTGCATCAGCCGCTGGAGCCGGAGCCGCTGCTGGGGCTGGAGCCTGTTGTGGCTGAGGCGCTGCTGCATATTGAATGGGTGCTGGCGCTGGAGTGCTTGAAGAACGTGAGATGCGTACTGATTCTTCACCTTCTTGGATTTCAAGCTCAGCGACACCTGATTCTTCAACCAACTCGATGAGTTTTTTAATTTTGCGTAAATCCATAATCTCTACCTACTTTCTTTATTGGTGATGGTATTAATAGCAGCATCGAGTGCATAGCGGTAACTGTCAGCGCCAAAGCCTGCAACCACCGCTTCAGCAATGTCGCTAAAGTAAGAGTGGTGACGAAAGGGCTCACGACGGTGAGGGTTAGACAAGTGCACTTCGATGAAAGGTATTTCCACAGCTAACAGCGCATCGCGTATCGCAACGCTGGTATGTGTGTAAGCTGCTGGATTGATAACAATTAACGACACTTTAGCGGCTTTTGCTTGCTGTACGCAGTCCACGATCGCTGATTCTGAGTTACTTTGAAAGGTTTGTAACTCGATATCAGCCGCTTCAACCTGTTTTTTGGCCGCCATGTTGATGGCTTCTAGGCTGAGATCACCGTAAATATCGGTTTCTCGCTGACCGAGCAGGTTGAGGTTTGGACCATGTATGAGCAGTATTTTAGCCATAGTGTCATTAAAAGCTTTTAAGATACGATAAAATTCACCAAACCGACCATAAAGCCTGTTTTGGCGAGTGATCTGTTAAAAATTAAGCTGCAACAAGCAACTTTTTAACGTTGGCGCATTTTACAGTAAGTTACCAACAAATAACTACTTTTTGCAAGCCTGGTCAGATGTCTTTGTGAAATGATTGCAAAAATAGTGAAAAATGCGATAGGCATTTTACATTTGTTTAAAATCTGATAGCTTTAAAGGATATAGTATATATGGGCTAATTATAGATTGGAGCTAACGGCTCACCATAGTCTTAATAATAAAAAGGTTTTTCGTGGAAGGAGACACCATGTCCCAAGATTTAAAACTACTCTATCTTGAAGATGATCAGACTCAAGCAGATGCGCTGTTGGCGATTTTGCAAGATTCTGGATATCAATGTACGCATTGTCAAAATGCGGAATCATTTTTAGAGATATTGAAAGTAGAAGATTTTGATTTACTGATTTTGGATTGGGAACTGCCCGATATGTCGGGTATTGAGGCGTTAGAGCGCGTTCGTTCCTTTATGGATTGGCGCGGGCCGGTACTCTTTGTGACCAACCGAGATGCTGAGCAAGATATTGTAGCAGCCTTAGAAAAAGGGGCTGATGATTACATGGTTAAGCCTTTTAGACGGTCTGAGTTACTAGCCCGTCTTAATGCGCTGGTTCGCCGCGCAGGTCTGCTCGACGATGTTGATCAGGTTGAGGTCGGGCCTTTTACCGTTGATCAGCAACACCGTAGGATTTTGGTGAATGATGAAGCGGTGACCTTAACCACTAAGGAATACGAGTTAGCGTTGATTCTATTTAAAAATGTCGGTCGACTCTTTTCGAGAAAATACCTTCTTAAGCACATCTGGGGCATTGAGACTGAGATCAGTACTCGTACGGTCGATGCGCATGTCAGTTCTTTGCGGCGCAAGCTCAATATTCGAGCTGAAAGCGGCTATCGTATCAAGACGGTCTATCAGCATGGTTATCGACTTGAAGAATTAATGGATGCGGGTGCTGCCGCGGTATAACTGAATAACATTAATGCTCACAGAGAGCATCTATTGAGGATAGTGCAATGGGCTCTTTGCGCTCGATGAATTGGCTTTTATCTATATTTGTAATGTTGGTGTTGGCTTTGCCACAGTCTGTGGCAGAAGACTGGCTGTATACCGTTCGTAAAGGTGACACGATCTGGGGCTTGTCACATAAATACCTTAAAGAACCCTTAAAATTTCAAGAAATCCAAAAATACAACAATATTCAACTCGATCGTCAGTTGCCACCCGGTGTGACCTTAAAATTCCCGATGGAGTACCTCAAGTTTGCCCCTGCGGAAGTGGATGTTACTGCCATTAATGGTTCGGTTTATTTTGTTCGACGAGGAATTAAAAAGCCCTTAACGCTTCAACACACCTTGGTATTGGACGATATCTTAGTCACGGAGAAAGACTCGAGCGTCGCCTTGCTATTCGCTGATGGCTCTAAGCTGCTGTTAGGCGAAAACTCTGAGCTGGTGTTCGATATTCAAACTAAATGGGGCGAGACCGGCATGGTCGATAGCCGTATGCGTTTGATGAAAGGCTCGGCGGAAGGGCGCGTTAAGCCGTTGATTGGTCCGGGCGCTAATTTTGAAGTACAGACACCGTCAGCCGTAGCGACCGTTCGTGGTACTGAGTTTAGGGTTCGTGTTGATGACAAGGATCCAGGAGTGGTGTTCAATGAAGTGGACGAAGGAACCGTCGCAGTGCAGTTGCATGAAAATCGGGCCTCAGTAAAACAGGGTTTTGGCATTAAAACGGCCACTAATTTGCCGTTATCGAAACCTAAAGCGTTGCTACCAAAACCGATATTTGTGAATGCTCAGGATAAATATCCAGGACACCCAGTAACGCTTACCTGGCAGTCGATTGATGGTGCCAAAGACTATTATTTTGAGCTCTTTGAAGATGCTGCAATGACCAAGTTAGCGCATAAGGCGGTATTAAGCAGCAATCAAGTCGAGTTACCTGAGGTTGAGCTGGGAGCTTATAGTGTTCGAGTAAGAGCGATTGATAGCGATGGCTTGCAGGGCTTAAATGGCACTCATAGATTCGTCATATCGCCAGTCCCTTCCAGTCCTAGCTTAGAGCAAGGGGCGTCAAGTTATCTAACGGGCCAACCGATTGAGTTTCAATGGAGTGAAAAATCGGATGCGACCAGTTATCGCTGGCGACTGGCTGAAGATCGTCAGTTTCAGAGTCTGGTGACTGAAGAAATCCTAACAACTACACGCAAAACTTTGGCCGCTGGCTTACCAGCTGGGACTTATTACTGGGATGTTGCGGCAGGAAATAATCAGGGCTTTGGCAAGAGCTCAGTCGCCGCAAGTTTTGATGTTAAGCTGCCACAACAGCCAGTAGTGACGCCGATTGCTGAAAGCATGCCGTCCGATGAAGCCTTAAGTGTTTATTGGAGTCAAGTGGCCATGGCAACGGAATATCAGTGGCAAATAAGTTCTGATCGAGACTTCAAACGTATTATCGAAGAAGGAACCACTCGGGATACTCGGGTCGATGTTAGCGACTTGCCAGAGCAGCAGCTTTATATCCGAGTGGCAGCTAAAGGACCTTATAATCAATTTCGTTATTCTGAGATTCAAGAAATTGACATCGTAGAGCCAAGCAATGGTAAAACGGCATTTAGCATTGGCTCGGTACTTCTATTCATCCTAATGCTTTAAGGTTTTTTGTGTTTGAGAAGCGTCGGTTCTTTACCAAAGGTGGCATTGCATTTGCCACCGCTCTCGCCGTAACGGCATTCTTCCTATCCTATTTTAAGGTTTTTCAGCCTGTTGAGCTGCTGGCCTATGATCGGATGTTGCGTTTACAAACCACCCAATATTCAGACAATGTGGTTATTGTTTCGATGGATGAAAAAAGCTTACGTCAGTATGGACCTTTGCCGTGGCCACGTGAGCTACATGCTAAGGCAATAGAGCGACTGACCCAAGCGAGAGTGAAGGCCATTGGTTATGACGTTTTGTTTAACAAAGAAAAAGATGACGGAGATAAAGCCCTAACCAAGGCCGTGAGCGACAGTGGTAAGATTGTTTTTCCCGTGCTTATCGACGAGTTAAAGCAAGATGGCCAGTTAATAGAGCTGCAACCTTTCCCCGAACTGTATCAGGCGAGCGCTGAGCTGGGTATGGTTCATTTCGAGCTTGATAGTGACAACATTGCGCGTGGGGTATATTTAAAATCTGGGCTGGGTGAACCTTATTGGCGAGCATTCGCAGCTGAAGTCCTTGATGTGGCCAATGGTGATGAAACCTTTCAGTTGCCTTTCGAGGATGGTAAGTCGGAAGAAGCCTCTTATAATCTGACCAAGATCGAAAAAACACACTTCGCATTAATCCCTTACAAAAAAAATCGAGATTACTTTCCTCGGGTGAGTTTTGTTGATTTGGTTGAAGGTGAAATTGATCCCAATGTGCTTAATGGGCGCACCGTGTTTGTTGGAGTCACTGCAACGGCGGCACGAAATGCTGATTTTTTGCCGGTGCCAGTCAATCGTGATGGGCAGATCATGTCGGGTGTTGAAATCAATGCGACTTTGTTCAACGGTCTCAGCAACGATGAATTGATTTTGCCGGTGAACCTGCTGCTGTCGAGCATTATTTCAGGCTTTTTGGTGTTGGTTTTATTCATGCTCATTCCGCGTTCAATGCCAAGACATAACGTGTATCTGGTATTTGTGTTGGCATTTACCATGATGTTTGTCAGCTGGGTGATGCTGCATGGCGCCAACCGATGGCTGCCGATGGTCACGCCAGCCATTGTGATGATTCTCGGTTACTTCCTCTGGGTGTGGCGAGCGGTGGTAACCAATATGGCCTTTTTCCGCCGCACGGTTAAGCGATTACAGCTCGAAGTTAGCAACAGTTTTGAGCCAGACGTCCGAGCCACTTACGAGCAACATTTTACTTTCTGGAAACGGCTAAAATTAATCCGTGGATGGTCGAATGACGAGCGAGACATTGTAGACTTTGACCGAAGTATTCCTATTGAGGTAGGTAATCGACCTTGGTTGATTGAGCTTGAGAAGCAAAGCGAACAAGAACGGCGATTATTCAACAAACTGTATGAACAGTCGACCTTAACGGAGGAAGTCGAGGCAACGCAAGGAAGTGTGATTGAGGATAAAGTCGCTCAAGTACAAACAGCCATCACGAAAATTAACTTCCTTAGACGATTTGTCGAGAAAACCATGGATAAGATGTCCGACGGTATCATGCTGCTCGACATGTCAGGCATCGTCTTTTACGCCAATCTCGAAGCCAAAAAATACATGAAAATCAATGATGGTGATGATATTTTCTCTGTGCTGTCACAGCTGAATATACAGTCTAATAACGACTGGGCGGAAGAGTTAAAAAGCGTGATGCTAACCGGTGTGGGGCGTGAAGTTCAGGCGACCAATCATAACAAAAGCTACTTTAAAGTTGGTTTCTCGCTACTGGACAACATTGATGGTCAGGACTTTATTATTATCAATCTGGCCGACATTACTTCTGTTAAGCGTGAGCAGCAGCGACAGTTAGAGATGATTGATTTCATTTCACACGACTTGCGCTCGCCGATGACATCGGTGCTTGCTTTGTTGGGGCAGTTTCGAGCCGATAGCAGTAAGCTGGGTATCGATGAACTGAACTCAAAGGTTGAGCGATTAACCAAGTCGAGCTTGTCTTTGGCGGAGCACTTCTTGATGCTGTCTAGAGCTGAGAGTGATATAGAAATGCCGCTTTATCCGGTTGAGCTTCTGGATAGTATTGATAATGCTTTAGCGACAGCGCGTCCCCTTGCTAAGGACAAGAACATTCGCTTAACGTTTAATTTTGCCGATTATGACGATACTTGGCTTCAAGCCAATGAGGATCTTCTGGAGCGCGTGGTCCTCAACCTATTGACCAATGCAATTAAGTATTCACCTGCGGACAGCGTGGTGTCGATTACGTTGGAAGAGGACGAAAAAGACGTGCGTCTGTTAGTGCACGATCAAGGCGAGGGCATCAATAAGGAACAAATGGAAACAATCTTTGAGCCATTCTCAAGGATTCGACGCCATGAAATAGCTAAGATCAAAGGCATTGGTTTGGGGCTTCGGTTTGTCAAAGCTGCGATGGAGCGCTTTGGCGGAAGTGTGTCGGTTGAAAGTGTTCTTGGGGAAGGTTCCTGCTTTATTTTGTCATTTCCGCAGTCTGTGGTGGTCGATGATGACCCCAATGATATTAGCTAAACTAATCAAGCTGATGAAAAAAGATCGTTTTTCTAATCGCAAATAGCCCTCTAAAATAGCTGTTCACTTTATAAACACTTTAAGCGGAGGCAAGACATGTACCAAAACGTTCAGAAACATCTGGCCATGATTGGCTTAGTCTGTGCGATTGTCTTGTGGGCAGCATCATTTGTCGCAATGAAATATGCGATCGCGGAATTTGGGCCGATTTTAACGGTGTTCTTGCGCATGATTTTGGCGGCGGCGGTATTGATCTTTTTCTTACGTCCGATGGCCAAAAAGCAACAATACCAAAAGGGTGACTGGTGGTTACTCTTGTTGTTGGCGTTGTGTGAGCCCTGCCTCTACTTTATCTTTGAAAGCTATGCCCTGACTTACACTACTGCCTCAGAAGCCGGCATGATTACATCGTTGCAGCCTATTATGGTTGCAGTGGCTGCCTATTACTTACTAAAAGAAAAGCTTAACAGTCGATTGATTGTTGGTTGCTTAATGGCCGTTGCTGGTGTGGTGTGGTTAACCTTGAGTGGCGAAAGTAGTGAGCACGCTTCTAATCCTATGTTGGGTAATGCGTTAGAGTTTGGCGCAATTACCGCTGCTGCTGCTTACTGTTTGTTGGCGAGAAAGTTGTCACAACGTTATTCGCCGGTATTTTTAACGCTGCTACAGATGATCATGGGAACCTTATTCTTCCTACCATTTTTATTGGTACAAGATACTGTGATCCCGACGGATGTTTCGGCTGAGGGCGTGATTGCAATTTTATTCCTAGCATTTGGTGTCAATATCTTCGCATTTACCTGCTACAACTTTGCCTTTAAAACCATGCCCGCGAGTAAAGTCGGAAGCATGATGAATTTGTTACCGATAGGGACATTATTTTTTGGATGGCTTATATTGGATGAACAGCTGAACGGCACTCAATACTTGGCCGCAGGCTTGGTTTTACTGGGTGTGATTTGGTCGCAAACTAAACCAAGAAGCACCGTATTTGTCGAGCACTATGTGGTGCGTAAATCCATGCGTGAGAGGGCAAAGCAAAGACTATTAAGAGGGTTTGGCCTGGAAAAGGGTGAGTCCTCAGAGTATCAGCCCCAAGCAAAGGCCGAGCCGAAAGCAGAATCCTAGTCCTTTTGGCTGAGTCCCTCAGTCATTGAAAATAAAAAAAGCCCTGACTGTTCTGAGAGAAGAGTCAGGGCTTTTTTATGAGGGAGTCTAGACGTTAGAGGTTAAAAGCAGCTTTGATGCGCTGCTCAAATTGTTCAGCATTCTCGAAGCCTGTCGCTCGGAAGTTAGGCAGCTCATTACCTTCAAGATCGAAGAACATAATACTCGGCAAACCCAGGACATCGTAAGCCTGCATCAGCTCAATATCATTGGCGTTATTCTCGGTGACATCGGCTTGAAGTAAGATGGTGTTGCTTAGAGCTGAAATTACCTTGGGCTTGGTGAAGACTTGCTCTTCAAACTCGTAGCAAGCTGCGCACCACTCGGCAAAAAAGTCGAGCATGACGGTTTTACCTTGTGCATTCGCCTCGGCAACAGCAGTTTTTAGCTCGGCCAACGATTTCACACGCTGAAAGGTTAAGTGACCGGATTGTTGCTTTTGGTTGCTGGAGGCGACTTCGCTGACTTTGCTCATGTGGCCCAGTGGTTGAAGTAAGTTTTTCTGACCTTGCGCACCGCCAACAAACAGTAAGACGCCATACACCATGGCGGCTAACCCCAGTCCTTTAAAGAGTTTACTCCAGCCAGTTTGTGGCATCTGATTACTGAACAGGTAATAGCCCGGAACCATGGCCAAAATAGCCCAGCCATACATATAAAGATAGCCTGGCAGAAGGTGTTTAACCAAGTACAGCGCAACGCCGAGCATGGCCACGCCGAAAGCGGCTTTAATACCGTCCATCCAGCCGCCTGCTTTAGGCAGGAATTTACCACCGGTAACGCCGATAATGATTAAGGGAATACCCATACCGACGCCTAATCCATACAAGGATACTGCACCCAGCAGAATGTCACCGGATTGTGCAATGACCAGTAGGATGGCAATCAGTGGAACTGTCACGCAAGGCGATACGATCAATGCCGAGATTGCGCCCATGATAGCGGTACCGATATAGCTGCCTTTCTTTTGTTGATTGCTGCGCTTAGACAGTTTTTCCTGAAGCCCTGACGGCAGTTGTAACTCATAGAAGCCAAACATCGACAGTGACAAGATGACAAAAATGACCGCTGCGGTAATCACCACTGCCGGATCTTGAAAGTAACCGGAAATCGACTGGCCTGCTAGTGCGACCACGATACCGAGAATGGTGTAAACAATCGCCATCGCCTGTGTATAAGTCAGCGATAGACCAAAAGCTTTGCGCGTCGTAATGTCTTTACCTTGTCCGGCAATAATCCCCGAAATGATGGGCATCATTGGAAATACGCATGGCGTAAAGGCTAGACCAATCCCGAGCAGTAAGAAATAGAAAAAATTAGAGGCGAGACTTGATTGCAGTAAGTGGTCCGAATGCTGTTGCTGCTCGCTGACATAGCCACTGGCAGCCTGCCCAGAAGCGGAGCTTGGAGCTTGAGCAGCATTGCTGGCGTCTGTCGCCTTGCTTGAATTGGTTGGGTTCTTGCCACCGACCAAATGCGATAATTGCACTTCGGTGGTGGTTGGCGGATAACATAAGCGATCTTCGGCACAGCCTTGATAATCGACCGCTAAAGTAAACTCACCTTGCGCTTCTATGATCGGCGCGGAGGCTTCTAAAAAGGTGTAGTGAACCTGAGTTAAGCCGAGATAGGGATCGTCTTTTTCTTTGCCCTCAGGAATGTTGGCCGGGCCCAATTTAGCGTCAGGACTGGTGATATCAAGCCGCTCTGAGTACATATAGTAGCCTTCGGCAATATCGAACTTGACCAATACTTTGTCATCAACAATATCGACGCTAAGCTTAAAAGCTTCGTCAACTTTGAGTAATTCTTCTTGATCGCCGATGATCTCACTGAGATCAATGGTGTTGGTAGCTTGCGCGCCGACTGAAAAAAGGACAGTCAAAGCCGCGAATAGCTTCATCAGAGTCTTCATATATCGCTTTATCATCATTGGTTAAAAATCCATCGTTATGATACCAGCTTACGCGGCGAAATCTGAGGATTTACAATGACTTTACAAATCAGACAAGTCGTGTAAAGCCGTTTATAAGGCGCCATTGAGCCACTGCAGGTAAGCTGTTGCGGCCTGATCAATGTTGCAGCTGATCAGCTCAAACACTTCATAAGGGTGCTCCTGCTCTAGCAGCTCTTCAAGTTGTCCCATCAGTTCTTCATCGGTTTTTATCACCATCAAAACCTCGGGTTCTTTCTCAATGTCGCCTTGCCACTCGTAAACACTGGTTATTGCTGGAATGATATTGACGCACGCGGCCAGCTTTTGTTTCACCATTTTTTCAGCGAGTGACTCGGCGGTGTCAGAGTCGGGAGCGGTACAGAGTGCAACTTGGAAATTTCGTTCGGTCTGTTTTGCTTTGGAAAAGGCCATAGGAAAACCCGTTGTGAACTTGTGTTAGAGGGAATTGTCCCCATTATAACGGTATCTAAAGCTTTGATAAGCTTTCCATGCATATGACTTCAGCAGAGGCTGAGGGGAAATAACGAGTTTATGTGGTTTCGCAATTTTTTCTTACTATTTATAGCGTTAGCGGTTGCCGAGATTTATATCTTGCTCACTGTTGGCGGTTTAATTGGTGCTTTTCAAACCGTAGGTTTGATTCTGCTAACCGGCATTATTGGCGTTAGCATGCTAAAGCAACAAGGTTTTAGCGTTTTCGCCAGACTGCAAGAAAAGATGCGACAGGGCCAAGCGCCTGCCCAAGAAATGGTCGAAGGGGTTTTGTTGATTATTGCTGGAGCTTTCCTCGTCACGCCGGGCTTTGTCACGGATACTATTGGCTTCCTTTGGCTTATTCCAAAGACGCGAGAATATTTCGCTAACCTACTGATTAGTAAAGGTATATTTAAAGCACAAAGTATGCATGGAGCGGGTTTCAGCCATGGTGCTAACGATCCCTTCGGACAGCAACCACCCCATCAGGATGATAATACCGTCGACGGTGAGTACGAACGTACCGACGATAAAGACCACAAGCGCCTTGATCAGTGATTGCGTTTTAGTGCGTTGATTAACGAAAAAAGTGAAAAATTAGCACTTGATCCCCTTGAGTGCTAAAAAAATGTCCCCATATCTTTCCCAACTGATTTTTCATAGTAAGTAAAACACTTTCTATTAGGAGAAAAAACATGAGCTTACGTCCATTACATGACCGCGTTATTGTGCGTCGTTTAGAAGAAGAAACTACAACTGCTGGTGGCATCGTGATCCCAGACAACGCAAAAGAAAAGCCAAGCCGCGGCGAGATCATCGCTATCGGTAACGGCAAGCCGTTGGATTCTGGTGACGTGCGTGCGCTAGACGTCAAAGTTGGCGATAAAGTTTTATTCGGTAAATTTGCCGGTACAGAAGTCAAAGCCGATGGTGAAGAACTTCTAGTATTGCGCGAAGACGACATCATGGCCGTCATCGAAGGTTAATAAGAATACACTCAACGAATTTTAGAGGAATTTAATCATGGCAAAAGACGTACGTTTTGGAGATGAAGCACGTAAAGGCATGCTAAAAGGCGTAAACACGCTTGCAAATGCAGTTCGTGTCACACTAGGACCTAAAGGTCGTAACGTAGTTTTAGATAAATCATTTGGCGCGCCAACGATCACTAAAGATGGTGTTTCGGTAGCGAAAGAGATCGAGCTAGAAGATAAGTTCGAAAACATGGGCGCACAAATGGTTAAAGAAGTTGCATCACAAACCAACGACATCGCTGGTGACGGTACAACGACTGCAACCGTATTGGCTCAATCCATCGTTAACGAAGGTTTGAAATCAGTTGCGGCTGGCATGAACCCGATGGATCTGAAGCGCGGTATCGATAAAGCGGTTATCGCTGCGGTCGAAGAGCTGAAAAACATTGCGGTTCCATGTGAAGATCAAAAAGCGATTTCACAAGTTGGCACGATTTCGGCTAACTCTGATGAAAACGTGGGCAAAATCATTGCTGAAGCGATGGAAAAAGTGGGTAAAGAAGGCGTTATCACTGTTGAAGAAGGCTCAGGTCTTAACAACGAATTAGACGTTGTTGAAGGCATGCAGTTCGACCGTGGTTACCTTTCTCCATACTTCGTGACAGACACAGAAAGCATGGTTGCCGATCTTGAAAACCCATACTTGTTATTGGTGGATAAGAAAATCTCAAACATCCGTGAATTGCTTCCAACTTTAGAAGCTGTTGCTAAGTCGAGCCGTCCGCTACTAATCGTAGCTGAAGACGTTGAAGGCGAAGCTCTAGCGACTTTAGTCGTGAACAACATGCGTGGCATCGTTAAAGTAGCAGCAGTTAAAGCGCCAGGTTTCGGTGACCGTCGTAAAGCTATGCTAGAAGACATCGCGATTCTTACTGGTGCGACTGTAGTTTCAGAAGACTTAGGCATGAGCCTAGAAAACACTGAGCTAGCGCAACTGGGTGAAGCGAAGCGTGTTCAAATCAGCAAAGACAACACTACTGTGATTGATGGCGCTGGTGATAAAACGCAAATCGAAGGTCGCGTTAAGCAAATTCGTGCGCAAATCGAAGAAACGTCTTCTGATTACGACAAAGAGAAACTTCAAGAGCGTGTGGCTAAGCTAGCTGGCGGTGTTGCGGTCATCAAAGTTGGCGCAGCAACTGAAGTTGAAATGAAAGAGAAGAAAGACCGTGTTGACGATGCATTGCACGCAACTCGCGCAGCCGTCGAAGAAGGCGTTGTTGCGGGTGGTGGTACTGCATTAGTACGCGTACTTTCGCGCCTAGGCGAACTTCGCGGTGATAACGAAGAACAGAACGTTGGTATCAAAATTGCACTACGTGCGATGGAGTCACCATTACGTCAAATCGTTGCCAACGCAGGCGCAGAGCCAGCAGTGGTCGTCGCGAAAGTTAAAGAAGGCGAAGGTAACTTCGGCTATAACGCAGCGACAGGCGAGTTTGGTGATGTGATGGAAATGGGTATTCTTGACCCAGCAAAAGTAACGCGTAGCGCGCTACAAAATGCAGCATCTATCGCAGCATTGATGATCACTACCGAAGCAATGGTTACAGACCTACCGAAGAAAGATGAACCTGCTGCTCCAGATATGGGCGGTATGGGTGGTATGGGTGGCATGCCAGGTATGATGTAATTTAACTTGTTATTTTGCTTCGTAGCTTTGTTGTTGATTGTTCTGCGATGCTCATTTACTCATAGTAAACTGCGCTTCTCGAATCAACCAACGCCTCGCTACAAAGCAAACTAACGGCGTTAAATAATTATAAAAAGCCTCGCAATTGCGGGGCTTTTTTATAGATGAAAAAGCTGATGTTTAATTTTTAAAACCCTAAACTATACCACTTTTTATCGATAAAACAGGTCGGACCACTTGACTCTTTTATTAAATCTAGTTAATATCATAACTGTAGTTACGGTTTTAAAGAAGGTCTTTGAAGCTGAGTAGCTACATAACTCTCTATAAGGAGAATAAAAATGGCAACACAAATTGGCAGAGATGCCAGAACTGGACGTTATATTCCAGTAAGGGAGGCAAAACGACGAAAGTCTACTGCTATAGTTGAAACAATTAAACCAAAGGGAGGCAAAAAGAAGAAATGATAAAGCCGCCTATGTAACGGCTTTATCTAAGTATCGCTTAAGGTTACTAAGGCTTTTCCCTTAGGCACTCAAGGCTAATTGATACCTTTTTTCACACCTAAGGATCTTATCAGTTGGCTTTGAGTTAAGCAAATTTGGCCTTTTCACTGATTGAGCCCTGCTGACGAGCGGGGCTTTGTTTATTGTGGAAAAAAAATACACAGTGGTTAGAATACGGTGCAAAATAAGAGAGGGAATCCCATGAAAATCATTATTCTAATTATAGGAGCTTGTTTAACCACGGCGTGTGTTCAGCTAAAAGCGCCTGAGCGAATCATTTCGGATACTTACCGCACAGGCAAAGAGATCTACCATGATATTTCCAGTTCTGACGGAGAGAAGCATTTCGTGCATGAAATAGTGGTGGCGAAAGGTGCTGAGGTGGCGTTGGAGAAAGAGCGCTGCATTGATGAGTTAGTATCGAAAGCGCGTGAAAAGTATACGATTGATAGCTATGAAGTTAGAAAAATAGTGCACACTGAAGGCACGACCGACACCATCTACTGTGAAGTTAAAGCAACGATGCTACAGGAAAGTTAACCCTAGGCATTGCCTGCTTTGATGGTTGGGCTGAGTAGTTTTATGGTGCTTAGATTCGTGTAAATGATTTCTTAACAAAAGGTTCAAAGGATGAGTGTAAATAGTAAAATTGGTGTTGCCGCTTTGATTGGTGCTGTATTGGGCACTCTAGGGACTTGGTTGTTAGTTGATAAGCCACTTAAGGTGACTAAACCCACTTCCATGGTCGTAGCTGATACAGAGACGGTAAATGACGTTAAAAAAGCTGAAGCTCAATTTCCAGAGCAAGGAATAGACGGCGCCGAAAAACAGTCCCAACAAGATTTAGAGCAGCAAGTGGTTTTGCTAAAGCAACAGCTTCAACAAGTACAGCGAGAGTTAAAAACAGAAGAAGCCACGAAAAATGCTGCCATTAACAAGTTAAAAAGCTATACCGAGAGTGGGCAAGAAAGTAACGTCAAAGATGCTAGTGATCAGAACTCGGAGGCTGATGATTATCTAAAAGAGGTGCCTGACAGTCATCGCAGCTTGATTAGCCCGCCGAAGTCTAAAATCAAAACAACGTTTGACCGACATAAAGACTTTGTGGATGAAGGCGAGGATATTTCTTGGTCTTTAGAGAAAGAGCAACAAATAACCAGCTTTATTCAAAACCATAGACGCAGCTCTGAAATTGGGTTGGAGCTGGTTAAATGCAAGAAAACGATTTGTGAAGTATACGGCTCGACCTACAGTCAGGACGGAGAGGCGATAAGTGAGATTAATGACGGCATGCGCTCCCAGCCTTGGTGGGATTTTGCGGGCTCTAGCACCAGCTCCACCAACAGCGAGGACGGGCAATATGTATTTGTGATTATCTTACATTGATATAATGACAAGATATCGGAGTATGGGTCTAGCGAGTTGAACTGGTAAGCTCTATTGTAAGATAAACAATATGGTATGATAGAGACACGTTTAGAGGGTAATATAGAAAAACATGAGCGACGTAAAAAAACTACTTGAACAAAATCGACAGTGGGCGGCTGAAACTGCTGAGCAACAGCCGGGTTTTTTTGATGACTTGTCAGAGGGGCAGGCGCCAAAGTACTTATGGATTGGCTGCTCTGATAGCCGAGTTCCATCGACTCAGATCACAGGCTTAATGCCGGGTGAGATTTTTGTCCACCGAAATATTGCGAATCAATTTTCAGTCACTGACTTAAGTTGTATGTCGGTGCTGCAGTATGCGGTTGAAGTCTTAAAAGTAGAGCATGTGATTGTCTGCGGACATTACGGTTGTGGCGGTGTTAATGCAGCTATTAGCAACCAGCAGTTTGGTTTGATCGATAATTGGCTGACTAAAATCAAAGACGTTTACATTAAGAATGAAACTAAGTTTACGCCGATTACCAGTGAGCAAGAACGCTCCGACTTAATGTGTGAGCTTAATGTGATTGAGCAAGTGAACAATGTTTGTCAGTCGACGATTGTTCAAAATGCATGGAAAAGTGGCCAGAAACTGAGTGTGCATGGTTGGTGCTACAGTCTGAAGAGTGGGCACATTAAAGATTTGGAAGTAAGCTCCAGTGATGCATCGAATAACCATAGTGTGTATCAGTATCAGGGGTAAATAAAAGGTCAGCGAAAGCTGGCCTTTTTTGTAACAATAACAATTAAAAATTTGAATGTTCTGAAAGTGGGGGAGATATGACGAGTCTGCCAGAAGCTAACGCCAGACCATGGCACTATCGCTTGATGTCATCCATGGGCGTCTATCCGCGGCAAAGTATTGAGGTTGAAAGAGCAGCTTTATGGGTTAAAGATTCGGTCATTAGTCTCTACTTCGACCCTGAAATTCCACATCTCGATGTGTTCTTAAAGATGGCGATTTTAGTCTCCTCACATGAGGCGAGTAGTTCTATTAAGTTTTACCCTTTCCCCTATAGCCACACACTTTCAGAATCAATCGTTGAAGAAACCACTGAAAAAAGTAGCGTTGCCCACATTGTTAGCGATATTCAAGAGAAACATCAGTCTGGCTATACGTGTTCTGGAGAAACGATCCCTGAGTTTGACTGGTATGAGAATGCCAAAGGAGCTTCCTTGCCGCCAATTCTAGGTGGGGCGACTTATAACTTTGTGGATATTGAGATTGATGCTGAGATGGTGGCAGCGTTAGTGGATACGTTGACAAGAAATCCCTGTCCAAAATTAGTAGCCGCTGCTAGAGCTTTAGTCACTAGTAACCAGATCAGCTGTCATAGCCAGTTCAAGGCAGAGGCAGTGGGGCAGTTGCTTGATTGCGTCAGCTTATTACATGAGATAGAAGGACTGCATTTGGATAGCGCCCAACTATCGACTTTGTTGGGCCAGCTGGGCGATAGTACCGACGATTACATTATCTCGCGGCAGCAAATGGCGGATAAAGTCGGCCCAATAGACTTTCATCGGTTGTTTGTTCAAACCAGTTCTCAGCTAAGGAAGTTTCTATTGGGCCTAGGTTAGTGGATAGTTAGCGTCCGACCCAAACTTCCACGCGTTGATTTTTAGCTTTGCCGTTTGCGGTGGCGTTTGAAGCAATGGCGCCACGGCTACCATACCCCTGTGAATAAAATGGCGTTACCCCTTTTGCTTTGAGTTTATCGCTAATCTGGTTCGCTAAATCTTCCGAGAGCTGCTTGTCTTTTTTGAGATCACCACTTTCTGCGCTGAAACCAAATATAAACAAGTCTTGTAAGCGACGATTTTTCACATAATCCACCAGCCTATCAAGATCGCGTTTGCCTTTGTTGTCTAGCTCAAGATTCTGATCGAAGTGAAAAGTGATGGATAAGCGCTTGGACTCACGGATCATGTTTAAGTAGCGGGGAGGATAATTACGGTTAAAGCGCACCGTCGCATCATTGACCTTAAGTGAAATCAAATGATTATCCTCAACCACAGTCTGAGCCTGATTTTCTAGAACAAACTGCATGAAGTCTTTGGCGTGAGGGTTGGGATTGTTGCTTGGGTGATACAAATAGAGACGACGGCTGAGAACGTAATCTTCTGTGCTGACCGTGAATTTATTGGGTTTGAAAGAGAGTGCCACGCCCGCTTCAGCAACGGCGATAGCTTTGGCGTCATTGACGTAAGGTAACGCCACAAAGCCAATAGCGCCAAAGGTTGAGCTGACTTGCTGCGATAACTCGCCAGACGACTCATAGCGCTTGGCGTACTGAGAAAGTTTGACGTTATGTCGCTTTAAAACTAAGGATTTAAAGGTGTCATAAGTTCCTGAGTTATCATCGCGAGCAAATACGCGAATGGGCTGGTTGTCGCCGCCAAGCTGACGCCAGTTAGTGATCTCTCCAGAAAAAACTTGAGCCAGCTGCTGGGTATCGAGCTGTTTAATGCTCAGGCTTGGATGAATAATAACAGCGAGGCCATCCACCGCGATGGTGTATTCATTGTCCATTGTCCGTAAGTCACCATAATCGTCTAACAGTGATTGGCGCTCTTTATCTTTAACACGGCGTGAGGCCATGGCGATATCGGTATCTTTTTCAGCGAGCGCTTCGAATCCGGTTGAAGATCCATGGGCTTTGATATCAATTGCCTGTAAGCTGCCGTCAGCCATAGTCCCAATAACCGTTTTTTCGACCGCATGAGTTTGAATAATTGTGGTGTGATCGGCACCAAGAGTTTCCAGGTATTTTGCCGCTAGTGCTGGAGCGAGTTTTTCACCGATGGTATTCGATCCCTTCATGCTGAAAAGCACGTTAGCGTTTTGTAACTTGGTTAAGTCTTCATCACTAATCTCTATGGTGTTGGCGATGCTCGGTAGGGATATCAATAACAGTAAAGTCGCAAAAAGGCGACGTAAAATAGGTTGGATCATTGCGATAACCTCAGCAAGTTTTAAGGATCATTAATCATTTCTGTGGCAATTATAATGAGTGCTGAGGTGCCGAGTATGACATTTTGATGACAGCTGCCTGAAGCTATGATGATAGGGTAAAAGCTTGCTACAAAGTTCCTTGTAAAAAAGGTTTAATGGGCAACCAGCGCAAAGTTCGCTTGTAGCACAGCTTTTATGACACTGTCTTCAATGACGTTGACAGTGAGGCTAATCCGAGCGCGTTTCTTGCGCTTAAAAGAGCTTACAAAAGTGCTGAGCTTTTCATCATCTTCAACTCGGCACTGCGCCACAATGTCTCCATTGATCGGTTTCTTGTAATGAATTTCAGCTTTAGCCAATACCACAGCCCCGTCAAGTTGATGAGTCGTAGCCAAACTGCTCACTAACGACCAACCGGCAATCGTCGCTACCGTATAAATACTGCCAGCGAAGGCCGTGTTATGAATATTTTTATTGGCATCGAAAGGTGCCATCACTTGAATGCTGTTGGACGTTAATTCTTCGATGCGAATATCAAGAGCTTTGGTGATGGGGATTTCCTGGTGGACCAGTTGTTCGAGCTGCGTGTGATTCATGATTGGACGTGGAGTGAAAGTAGTTGTCGCCACTGTAGCAACTTTTTGAAAAAAGTTAACCCTTTTCAGGTATGACCACGTTTATAGAGGTATATCCAATGAAACTATACTCAGTAAGGAGTCGTCATGAACAGCAAAAAAAGGTTACAACAATTTAAGTACGGTTTAGTTGCAAGCCTCGTTATCGTGGGGTTAGGCGCTTGCCAAAGCTCGAAAGATCAAGAAAGTGATCGTGAGTTGAATGATGCAGTGGCAGCCAAGCAGGCTCAAGCCGAGCGCCAGCAAAATGTTATGCGTAAAGAGGAGCGCAAGACCACGCAGAGGGCCGAGGAAGCCGAAATGATCGTGGTGGCAGGCTCCCGCGTGAAACGGGCCGACATCGCTCGTGTCCATTCACCACAAACAGTAGTGGCGTCTGAAAAAGTAGTGATGCCCGCCCCGCGTTCACCGGATAGGGTGAACCGTGAGCAATACCAAGACATTGAGCCATCAGATGTATTTTCGACACTAGAGCAGCCTGTCTCTACGTTTAGTATTGATGTGGATACCGGCTCTTATTCGAATGTACGACGCATGTTGAATGATGGCTACTTCCCACCGAGCGATGCGGTGCGTTTAGAAGAGTTCGTGAATTACTTTAATTACGACTATCCAGCGCCAGAGACGAAAGAAATGCCATTTTCAGTGTCGACGGAGGTTATGAACGCGCCATGGAATGATAATGCTAAATTGGTGCAAATTGGCATCAAGGGTTATGAGGAAGTATCGAATGAGTTGCCACCATCAAATTTAGTGTTTTTGGTAGATGTCTCAGGTTCGATGCAAAGCGAAGATAAGCTGGGGCTGGTCAAGAAAGCGTTAAAATTGTTGGCTAAGGGCAGCCGTGAGCAAGATTCGATTTCGTTAGTCGTCTACGCTGGAGCATCGGGCGTTGTACTGGAACCAACGGCAGCCAATGATCGGAGCAAAATTGAGCAGGCACTGGACAGTTTAACCGCGGGCGGTTCGACAAACGGTGGTGCTGGAATTGAGTTGGCTTATAAGATGGCGGAGAAAGGATTCATCAAAGGCGGCATCAATCGTGTCATTTTGGCGACCGATGGCGACTTTAACGTGGGAACCGTGAACCGCGAGCAGCTGATTGATATGGTTGAACGCAAGCGCAAAACAGGAGTGAGTTTTAGCGCCTTAGGGTTTGGCAGCGGAAACTATAACGAACACTTGATGGAGCAACTGGCGAACAAGGGTAACGGTAACTACGGGTATATTGATAATTTACTGGAAGCCAAAAAGCTATTGGTTGATCAGCGAGCGGGTACTTTGATGACGATTGCGAAAGACGTCAAGATCCAAGTCGAGTTTAACCCAGCCGTCATTGCAGAATACCGTTTATTGGGTTATCAAAACCGCATGCTAGAGCGCGAAGACTTTAACAACGATAAGGTGGATGCCGGTGAAATTGGCGCTGGTCATACGGTGACAGCTTTGTATGAGGTTGTGTTGCAAGACTCCAATGGTAAACGCATGGAGCCTTTGCGTTATGGCAACTCCACCTTGGTCGAAGAAGCCAAGCTGCATGAGGCGGCGATGATTAGCTTACGTTACAAACACCCTGAGCAAGATAAAAGTACCTTGTATCGAGATTATCTAACGACCGCTCAGATCAAAGCGGCAAAGGGTGGTGACAATATTCGGTTTGCTGCCAGTGTGGCCGGTTTTGCTGAGTTGCTCCGGGGCGGAAAGTTCTTGGGCGACTGGGGCTGGGACGAGGCAAAAGCATTAGCGCAGCAGTCTAAAGGCGATGATAGCAATGGCTATCGCGGCGAACTGATCCAGTTGATCGGCATGGCGCAGTTACTGGATGATAAGTCTGCTGCAACGGGTCGATAAAGACTTGGGTTTCTTCGCTCAATGGCGTTAACAAAGATGCTTGCACAAACCGCAGTCAGCCGTCAGTATAAAGAGGTTAAAATAACCTATCACTATGATGTAAAGGCTGCGGTGTTGAAAGAAAGTGCGAGTTATATTGACTCGAATAAACAGCAAGACCAACCGGCAATCAGCGATGAAGCTTTGATGGCCGGTTTTGCTGCGGGCAATATGCAGGCTTTCGAGACCCTATACAAGCGTCATAAAAATCCACTGCTTCGCTTCTTTTTACGTCAGGTTAGCTCTCGAAGCGAGGCAGAGGAGCTGTTTCAAGACGTGTGGCAGCGTCTAATCAAGCACAGCAAGTCCTATAAAAGCTCTGCGAAGTTTACGACCTATCTTTACCACATTGCCCGAACACGTTTAATTGACCATTATCGTAAACTGGGGCGTCAGCATGAGTTTACTCAGGATCAGGACGGCTGGGAGGATAATACCGCGGAGCAGCATGGCGTGGCACCAGAGGAGCAGCTGGAGTATGAGCGATCGAAGCAGTTGTTAAAAGAGGCCGTCGAGAGGCTCCCAGCGCTTCAGCGAGAAGTGGTGGTGATGAAGCTTGAAACTGATATGACGGTGAATGAGATCGCTGAGATTGTGCAACAAAAGCCAGAAGCCGTAAAAAGTCGGCTGCGATACGGCATGGAAAAGTTACAGCATTACCTGCGTGACCTTGAATTGAGTGTTGAGGCCACCTTATGAGCAACGATATGAATAACGAGCATGATAAAACGTCTGGCCAAGAGCTTGAGCAAAAGCTAAACAAGGCCTATCAAGAGACCAGCGACGAAACGACGTCGTCTAAGCTGGACGCCTCGATATTGGCGATGGCTCAGCAAGAGGTGGATGCTCGTGATAACGCAGAACATAAGCGAAGTTGGTGGGATCGTTTAAAGTTGCCGGTATCTGTGACCGCAGCTTTTGTGGTGACGGTTGGTATTGCGCGCTTTATGGTTGAACTTGGATATTATGATCCAAACTCGATTTCAAATGATGAAAATATGACGCAACGCCTTGAATCTAATAGCACTATAGTCGTTTTAGCAGATGATACGTCCGCTGCAAAACCTGTGGCATCCGCCCCTGTTCCGTCCGAAGCAAGAGTCATGGCGCAAGAGCGCTTGGCGGCGAGACAAAAAGCAGAAAAGCAGGCTGAGTCAATGAACAAAGTGGTCGTGACAGGAGCTCGCATTAAGCGGGCAGAAGCTGAGCGAGCACGGCAACAAGACGTTAATGAGCTTATTGTGATGGAAGAAACCCAGGCCAGCGTGCAGTTTGCTGAGCCTGTAGCTCAGAGTCAGCCAGGCGCGGCTAAGGAAGCAAAAGCAGCGGTAGAGGCGGAGGCTGACAGCACCAACTCAGAGGTTGAGAAGATTGTGGTCACGGGCTCACGCGTGAGAGCTTCAGATAGAGAAGAGATTGGTGATGCTGTAGCAAAAGAGGCTGCTGAGCCACCGTATTTACCGGCAGAAGAATGGATTCTTCAGCTAGAAACCTTATTAGAGGCTCATAATCATGCTGAAGCTAAAGAACAGTGGCTTAAATTTAAGAAAATTTACCCCGGTTATGCCGTTGATAAGCCCTTGTATCAACGCTTAGAGAGCCTTTAGTCGCGACTTTTCTAAATTTAAGTGTTAGGAATTATTACAGATCACCTAGTTTTTCTATGTTTAGTCGAGTAAAATGGCGACCCTAAAATTTTGACCCAAGTCATTGCAAAGCTGTTTCGCGTCAGGGGAACGGGGCTTTTCAGTGTTTGGGACGTTTTGTTTGATAATAAGTTCCGCATTCGCGGGTAAACTGTAGTGGAGAGAAGAGCATGTCATTGTTCCGCAAAATGGCTCTGATTATCGCAGCTATCTCAGTGGTTATTCTGAGTGGTTGTAGTGGTCAAGAGTACAACATGCGTGAAGGTGTGACCGAGATTAGTAGAGAAGTCTACAGCTTGCATATGATCGCTATTTGGGTCTGTGTAGCTATCGGGATTATCACTTTTGGCGCGATGTTTTATTCGATGGTTGCCCATCGTAAAAGCAAACACCCTAACCCAGCTAAGTTTTCTCACAGTACCACTGTTGAGATCATTTGGACGGTTATTCCTTTTATCATCTTGATTGCGCTGTCAATTCCAGCGGTAAGCTTGTTGATCAAAATGGAAGACGCTAGTGATTCTGAGCTGTCGGTTATGGTTAAAGGTTATCAGTGGAAATGGGAATACAAGTACATTGATGGCGACGATAATTTAGGCAATGACGTTAGTTTCTTCTCGAACTTAGACCAAGCTTCTCGTGACCAAGCGAGTAATTCTGGTAAATGGTTCTCTGGAACAGAAATCACTGATGATAACTACCTATTAGAAGTGGACAATCCATTGGTTATTCCTGTGGACACAAAAGTGCGCTTCCTAGTTACGGCTGAAGACGTGATCCACTCGTTCTGGGTACCTGATTTCTCAGTGAAGAAAGACGCGATCCCAGGCTTCATTAACGAAGTGTGGACAAAAGTTGACGAGCCAGGTGTCTACCGTGGCGTCTGTGCGGAGCTTTGTGGTAAAGACCACGGCTTCATGCCAATCGTGGTAAAAGTACTTCCTAAAGAGGAATACAACGCTTGGTACGCAGAAAAAGTTGCTGAAGCGGAAGCTGGCCCAGACTTGAACGAGCGTACTATGAGCCAGTTAATGGCTGAAGGTGAAGTCGCCTATAACAAGTACTGTTCTTCATGTCACATGCCTAACGGTGAAGGTAATGGTCCATTCCCATCACTGGTTGGTACTGAGATGGTGACTGGAGAAGGCTCTATTGGCGAACACATCGACGTGGTATTGAACGGTGTTCCTGGTACTGCAATGCAGGCGTTCGGCAACCAGCTTACAGAAGCTGAGATTGCAGCCATTATCACTTATGAGCGTAATGCTTGGGATAACGACACCGGTGATAAAGTTCAGCCTCAAGAAATTCACGACATTAAAAATGGTGGAGGGGAGTAATCATGGCTGACCATAAACCAAAAGGTATTTCGCGTTGGTTGTTTACGACCAACCACAAGGACATTGGTACGATGTACCTAGTGTTCTCGTTCATCATGTTCTTGATTGGTGGCGCTATGGCAATGGTTATCCGTGCCGAGCTTTTCCAACCAGGTTTACAATTTGTTGAACCAAACTTCTTCAACCAGATGACAACGTTACACGGTCTGATCATGGTCTTTGGTGCCGTGATGCCAGCGACTGTAGGTTTGGCTAACTGGTTGATTCCAATGATGATTGGTGCGCCAGATATGGCTCTACCACGTATGAACAACTGGAGCTTCTGGATTCTTCCAGCAGCGTTCGGCTTGTTACTATCATCATTATTCATGGAAGGCGGTGCGCCTAACTTCGGTTGGACATTCTATGCGCCACTGTCGACAACCTATGGTCCTCCATCGACTGACTTCTTCATCTTTGGTGTCCACTTGATGGGTATCTCATCCATCATGGGTGCGATTAACGTTATCGTAACGGTGTTCAACATGCGTGCACCAGGTATGACGTTAATGAAGATGCCACTGTTCGTATGGACTTGGTTGATTACAGCATTCTTACTAGTGATGGTTATGCCAGTACTAGCCGGTGCGGTAACGATGATGTTGACTGACCGTCACTTCGGCACCTCGTTCTTCGATGCCGCTGGTGGTGGTGACCCAGTATTGTTCCAGCACGTATTCTGGTTCTTCGGTCACCCAGAAGTTTACATCATGATCTTACCAGCGTTCGGTATCGCTTCTGCGATTATCCCAACGTTCGCCCGTAAGAAATTGTTTGGTTATTCTTCAATGGTTTACGCAACTGCGTCAATCGCATTCCTATCGTTCATCGTATGGGCACACCACATGTTTACCGTGGGTATGCCAGTAAAAGGTGAGCTATTCTTTATGATTGCGACCATGCTGATTGCGGTACCGACAGGTGTGAAAGTCTTTAACTGGATTGCGACGATGTGGCAAGGTTCGATCACCTATGAAACACCAATGCTTTATGCTCTGGCATTTGTGATTCTATTTACGATCGGCGGTTTCTCTGGCGTTATGCTAGCGTTAACTCCAGTTGACTGGCAGTATCACGATACATACTTCGTGGTAGCACACTTCCACTACGTTCTATTCCCAGGTGCGATTTTCGGTACCATGGCGGCGGTTTACTACTGGTTGCCGAAGTGGACAGGTCGTATGTATGACGAGAAGTTGGCGAAATGGCACTTCTGGTTATCGATCGTATTCGTTAACTTGACGTTCTTCCCAATGCACTTCTCAGGTCTTGCGGGTATGCAGCGTCGTGTTCCTGACTACGCGATCATGTTCTCAGATTTCAACATGATGTCGAGTATTGGTGCTTTCGGTCTTGGTTTAATGCAATTACTTTTCGCTTGGATTCTAATTAAAGTTTGTATCCTTGAGAAAGGTGAAAAAGCAACTGACCAAGTTTGGGAAGGTGCAGAAGGTCTTGAGTTTACTCACCTACCTTCGCCAGCGCCGTATCACACGTTTGATACGCCACCTAAGGTCGATTAATAGACTTGTTTTAAGATAAAAGTTGCAAAGACGTAACCGAGGTTATAAGCGATGAGCCAAGAGCAAACACAGACTGAAAACAAGGTGATGACTAAAAAGTTATTCGTCGTTGTGATCATCATGGTTGCTTTTGGCTTTGCGATGGTGCCTTTGTACGATGTTTTTTGCCAGATCACCGGGCTTAACGGTAAAGTAACCGGTTTAGCGGTTTACGAAGAGCAGGAGCCGGATACCAGTCGTGAAATTAAGATTCAATTCATGACCATCAACAAGGCGAACATGCCTTGGGATTTCCGTCCAGTGAAAACTGAAGTGGTGGTGAACCCTGGTAAAGAATACGAAGTCCTTTTTGCAGTCAAAAATCGTACTGGAAAAAAAATGGTTGGTCAGGCAATTCCAAGCTTTTCGCCTAATTTAACGGCTCAGTATTTCAATAAAACGGAATGCTTCTGCTTTAATCAGCAGACCCTAGCCGCGGGTGAAAGTGAAGAAATGCCGATGCGCTTCTTTGTCGATAAGGACATTCCTGAGCGTTACGATACAATCACGTTGGCGTATACTTTGCATAACGTCACGCCAGACGACGAACAACTACAAGCCGCGAAATAGCTTAACCGCAAGTGGCGACGTCTTTAACGGAGACATAAACATGAGTGAACAACAAACTACAGAATACGAAAAGTATTATGTACCAGAGCAGAGCAAGCTGCCGTTTATCGGTTCAATTGGTCTGTTACTAACAGCATTCGGTGCTGGCCATATGGTACAAGGCAATTCAAGCTTGTCTTGGATCTTGTATTTAGGTTTAGCGGTATTGGTTTACATGCTATCGACGTGGTGGTCGAGCACCATCCGTGAATCGCACGACGGTCTTTACAGCGCGCAAATGAGCCGTTCATTCCGTCAAGGTATGATTTGGTTCATTACCTCAGAAGTGATGTTCTTCGCAGCCTTCTTCGGCGCATTATTCTATGGTCGTGTATTGGTCATGGAGTGGTTAGGCGGTAGCAGCAACAACGCTGCAACACACGACTTCTTGTACCCTGACTTTGTTCCTGCTTGGCCAATGACGTCAAATCCAGGCGAGTTAAATAATGGCGCTCCTACGACGTGGGAAGCGATGGGAGCATGGGGTTTACCTGCGATTAACACGGCAATCCTATTGTTCTCGTCATTCACTTTGACGATTGCACACCACGCGTTGATCGAAAAGAATCGCCAAACGTTAATTCTTTTCACGTCAATCACAGCATTGTTAGGTGTTATCTTCATGATGCTTCAGGTGGAAGAGTATATCCACGCATATCAAGAGATGGGCTTAACGTTAGGCAGTGGTTTCTACGGTTCGACTTTCTTCTTGCTAACCGGTTTCCACGGCTTACACGTAACGGTCGGTACGATTTTCTTAATCGTGATGGCTTTGCGTTGTGCAAAAGGTCATTTCACACCAAAAGATCACTTCGCGTATGAAGCGGGTGCTTGGTACTGGCACTTTGTTGACGTGGTCTGGGTATTCCTATTTATCTTTGTTTATATTCTATAAACGAAAGATTCATGTGATACTAAAAAAACCGCCTTCGGGCGGTTTTTTATTGGATAATTGAGAAGTTATTCTGCCCAGCGTCTGAGTAAGTTATTATAGCTTTTGCTTAAACGATCATACTGGTAGGTCTTGCCACGTTGTTCAAACTCTTCAGACATGGAGCACTTTAAATCAAACAAGAGCTCTCGCTGTTCAGCACTTCGTACATGACTTTGAACCCAGCCGACCATGGCTAGACGTTCACCAGTACGAACGGCATTGACGCGATGAAGGTAGTGACTTGGATAGACTAATAAGTCGCCTTTGCTAAGTTTCCAGCTGCGCTCGCCGGTTGTATCTTCGATAACCAGTTCGCCGCCCTGATAATCATCGATTGGGCTTAGTCCTAAAGTAAACGAAATGTCAGTTCTGACGTGACCCATCAGCGCATCATCAACGTGCAAACCGTACTCTTGATTGGTTTGATATTGATTGACCATGACGTTAACGAATCGTTTGGCGAAAGTTGCGCCAGAAAACAGAGGGTGCTTTTTGAGATGATTCAGGAGCATGAGCAATGCAGCAGGCTTGTCGTGTTGTAGACGAAGCTGTTTATTGTTTTTGACTTGCTTAGCCGCACGCCCTGCGGTTTCGCTGCCATCGGTGAAGTGCTCGTTGCGCAGTGACTCGATGATAGCCTCCAGCGTTCCCGGCTCTACAGCATTTTCAATATGTAAAATCATGGGGCATCAACTTTTGAATAGTATAGTATTGAGAATTATTCGCATTTATGAAATCATAGCCAGTATATCAACTCTAATGATCAAAGGTAACTCAATGTCTAAAAAACGTTTCGAGAAACGTAAAGTATGGGCTGGCGTGGGCACAGCTTTGTTAGCGACTAGCGCTGCAACTGCGACAGCAGAGCAAAGCGATACTGATGCTTTAACAGCATTATCAAGCTCTGTTGTCAGTTATTCTGCGATGTCTCTCGGTGAGGGAGGAGAAAGCGGCGGAGAAGGCGGCGGAGAAGGTGGCGGAGAAGGTGGCGGAGAAGGTGGCGAAGGCGAGGGTGAAGGTAGCTCAAGCGTTAATTTAGCTACTGACAATGCTGCTTATTTAGCACGTTTAGGCTTAATTCGAGGTCATCTCTGGGTAGGCTTAAAGCTGTATCGTGAAGGTCATATTGCGATGGCAAAGACGCACATGAAGCATCCTGAAGATGAGCTGTATGCCGGGCTACCGCCAGTCTTTAAAGCACGCGGCGTGAGCGGTTTTGCAGAAGAGTTGAGCGCCTTAGCGGATGCGGTCAATAACGAGCAAGGAGATGAAGCGGTTGAAACGGCTTACGAGCAGCTCCTAAAAGCTATCTCTAAGAGCGAAGGGATGTCATCGATGACTGCTAAAGAAACATTAATGAGTATCAGCCAAATGATTCGAACTGCGGCAGAAGAGTACGCCATTGGTGTTAAAAAAGGGGAAGTGGTTAATGTTCATGAGTATCAAGATGCTTACGGCTTTACTGAAATCGCGATTGAGCGTTTGGAGCGTCTAAGTGATGAGCAGAAACAACAAGCGGAAGCTGAAATTGCCCATACTAAAGCGTTGCTGCTTGAATTAAGGACTTTGTGGCCGACAGTGAATCCTCAGGGCGATGTTGAGGGTGATGCTTCACACTTATTTGGAGCTGCAGCACGAATAGAGTTATCCGCACTGAAGTAAGTAAAGATCAAGCTTGTTCATAAATAAAGCCACCTGCGGGTGGCTTTATTTGTAACTTTAAAAGTGCTTGGCTTGGTCGAGAATAAAGTCATCTAACCAGCTACGAAGTTGACGGTTTTTGATGTATCCGCAATGACCGCCATACTCGGTGAGATACTTAGTGATGCAGTCCTTGTTGGGTAATGAGTAAATATCTTGAAACTCAATGATAGGATCATCCTTGCTCATCAAAATCGTCGTGGGTGTGGCGATATTATTTAAGCGATCTCCGCAGATATTATAGCCATCAAAGTAGTCGTTGATAGATTGATAGTCACCATAATACTGAACCAGTTTTTCAGTGAGTTCTCTCATAGAGTCCGTTCGTAAGTCGTCGTCGAGATCATAAATATCCGGGAATAGTTCCTGCTTTTTGCGGATAGAGCGTTTCCATTTCAGCATAAAATACTTAATGTATAGCGAGAGACTGGTTTCAAGCTTGATTAAAATATCCGCGGGATCTAAAGCTGGGCAAATCGCAACAGTTTTATCCAACTTGATTCCAGCTTCAGGCGCTCTATTGGTGACGCGCAGAGCAAAATTACCGCCTAATGAGAAGCCGCAAAGGAGAGTTTTACTTGGTGTAAATTGCTGTTGAATGGCATAAACCGCCTGTACCACTTCATCAATACGATTGGAGTGAAACAGATCTTGGTTCAGATGGTGACTGGTGCCATGATCTCTCAAGTTGAGTCGAACGACATTAAATCCTTGCTCAAAAAGAACATGGGCGGTGGAAAGTTGATAGAGGGATTCATGACTCCCTTCCCAGCCATGAATAAGTATGGCTAGAGGGGGATCGTCTTGATGGCTAGCTCTAGAGACGAAGCTTTGTAATCGAACGCCATCTTCGCAATCAATAATCACTTCTTCGCTACTATTAATGAGCGCGGCAGCTCGTTTCTTTAAACCTTTTCGTCGCAACTTGACCGTGGCTAATAGCGATTGAACATGAGTGTTTTTGGCCCATCGTGGAATTGGGAAGCTTATTTGTTTTACGGTGTGCGCTGTCATGAGTGAAGAGGATGGTTGTAATGTGCTTACTGTAGGTCAAACAGCTTGCGATTACAAACAAAGTCACTAAGAGTTAGTAGTGTTAAGCTGCGCCTTTGATAGCTTGAATAAAGGACTCTAAGTCAAACTCGACTTCATTGTCTGCTAGTGTGTGTAAGATGCGTAATGGCTGTCCAGTGCCGTCTTTAGGTTTTTTCGATAGATCGACAGCTCTTGGTTTAATACGAGTTTTGTCAGATGCCGTAACAAGCTCAATAACAGGTTCTAGTTTGTTATTGACGTTGACCGATAAAACTACAGCAATTTGACCATTATTCAATTCGACCAAACTACCAACGGGATAAACGCCAACCATTTGTATGAATTGCTTAATAAGTTGATCATCATAAAGTTGTCCTTGGCCCTTATAAAGTTGAGCTAAAGCCTTAGATGGCGACATCCCTTTACGATAGCAGCGGTCACTAATCATGGCGTCATAACTGTCTACAATGGCAATTATGCGATCATAAGTGGAGAGTAATTCAGCAGAAACCTCACGAGGATAGCCATGACCATTCATGCGCTCATGATGATTGTAGGCTGCTGTACAGACCTGCTCATCAATACCACCGTGGTTTTTTAAAAAGACATAACCAAGCACAGTATGCTCTTTAACAATTTTATATTCGTCTTTAGTAAGTGGTCCTTCCTTATTCAGAATATGTTGTGGTACTTTCATTTTACCAACATCATGAAGCATGCCGCATAATCCAAGCAGTTCTAATTGATCGCGGGGCAGTTGCAAGTATTTGCCAAAAGCGATGGCGAGAATACCAACGCGAACACAATGTTCAGCGGTGTAGTCATCTTTGTTTTTAATCTTAGATAGCCAGAACATGGCCGTCTCATCACTCAAGATACTGTCAACACATTGAGCAACCAGTTCTTTTGAGCCCTCGATATCAATCTTACTGTCACGCTGAACATCACGCATAAGTGTGTTGATATGAGTATGGGACTTATCAAAGGTTTTTTTCGCTTTGGGTAACTCTTCGCGTAGGCTGACACTCGCTTGTTGTGGGCTGAGATTTGGTTTCTGGTAAATGGGTTTGCGCTTTTTATCAAGTAAATTTGACACATAAACGGTCATGTAAGAATGGTGATCAATAAAAACGTATTGGCAGTATTTTTGCAGCAGTTGAATTTCTTTGTCAGACTTGATGGTGACTTCTTGAAACATCACAGGCACATCTGTCCATGGGCGGTCTAACTCAACAACCGTCATGCCTTTGGTCAGTTTAGAGACGGGGATCTTTTTCTTTTCGACTTTATGAGAGGTAATAGGTTTAGAGGAAGCTTTTTTGGGCGCTTCTTTTTTGGGCTTAAAGCCAAGAAACTTCAAGAGAGAACTGAACATAATCCTTTTTTCTTTTACCTCCTTTACTAATCATAATCAATTCCATGATATTTGCAATATAAAGTGATCCTGTTCACAAAAATAGATTTAAGATAAAGATTACTAGGACTTAAATCCTGTAAATACATAAAACCTGATTGGGCGATGATTGAAGATGGTAAACATCACTAGCCAAAGTAAAAATCTACTGGTAAGGTATTCGTGGTAAATGCCTAAATATTATTGATTTATAACAAGTTAGGGCAAACACTTAGACCTATGATAGAACAATACGCACCCATTCTAGTCTTCATCCTGATAGGCTTACTATTTGGAGGAGGGTTACTGTTGGTTGGTTACTTTGCCAGCCCTACAAATCCTAATGAAGCTAAGAATAAACCTTTTGAGTGTGGCTTCGATGCTTTTGAAGACTCTCGAATGAAGTTTGATGTGCGTTTCTATCTAGTGGCTATTCTCTTCATTATATTTGATCTCGAAATTGCGTTTCTTTTCCCTTGGGCAGTAGTACTTGATGACATTGGTTGGTTTGGCTTAATTTCGATGAGCGTATTCTTACTGTTGTTATTGGTCGGTTTTGCCTATGAGTGGAAGAAAGGCGCTTTAGAGTGGGAGTAATGCATGGGGCTAGAGGAAAAGTTAAATAGCGATGGATTTGTAACCACTAGCATTCAAGATTTGTTGGATTGGGCTAGAACCGGCTCAATGTGGCCTGTGACATTCGGACTGGCTTGCTGTGCGGTAGAGATGATGCATGCCGGAGCTGCGCGTTATGACATGGATCGATTTGGTGTCATCTTCAGACCAAGCCCGCGTCAATCGGATGTGATGATTGTTGCTGGAACCTTAACCAACAAAATGGCACCAGCATTGCGTCGTGTTTACGAGCAAATGCCAGATCCAAAGTGGGTTATTTCGATGGGGTCTTGTGCCAATGGCGGAGGCTATTACCATTATTCATACTCCGTGGTCCGAGGCTGTGACCGTATTATCCCCGTCGATATTTATGTGCCAGGCTGTCCACCAACAGCCGAAGCCCTCCTGTACGGTATCATTCAGCTACAGAATAAAATTAAGCGTCAAACGGTGATCGCTCGACATGAGCGCCAGAGCAAAGATGATAAGACTTCTGAAGCAGACTCTAAAGAGCGAGCGACATCAAGCGAGGTGACGAGTGTCTGAAGCTTTAGTAAAGCAACTCGGAGAGATATTTGAAGATTCGCTGGTTGCTTGCGAAAAAGCACACGGCGAGGTCACCATCGAGGTTAGCAAAGATGATTTGCTGGAAATTTGCCGCACCTTACACAACCATGATGAGCTGGCTTTTGAGCAACTAATCGATGTCACCGTGGTCGACTACCTAACCTATGGTCAAGACGAGTGGGCGACCACTGAAGCTACGGGCGCAGGTTTTAGTCGGGGCCGCGAAGACTACCATCCGGTAAAACAAACATGGCAACGAGAGCGTTTTGCCGTGGTTTACCATTTGTTGTCGATTGCTCATAACCGACGTTTACGCGTGAAATGCTTCCTTAAAGAAAATCGCCCAACCTTGCCTTCAGTACTTGATATCTGGGCCAGTGCTAACTGGTATGAGCGTGAAGCCTTTGATTTATTCGGCATTTTATTTGCAGGTCACCCGGATTTACGTCGCATCATGACCGACTATGGTTTTGTGGGTCATCCATTCCGTAAAGATTTCCCATTGATAGGAAATGTTGAGCTTCGTTTTGATGCGAAACAAAACCGTTGCGTCTATGAGCCAGTGTCAATTGAGCCTAGGGTGTTGGTGCCTCGGGTGATTCGAAAGCACAAAGACGAGACGGTGTATGTCGCGGCTCCTGAGCAGGGAGGGCGCGATGGCTGAAATTCGTAACTACACGGTGAATTTTGGGCCGCAACACCCCGCGGCACATGGTGTTCTGCGCTTAATCTTAGAAATGGATGGTGAAACGGTGGTGCGAGCCGATCCGCATGTGGGGCTGCTGCATCGTGCGACGGAAAAGCTTGCCGAAAGCAAACCCTTTAATCAAAGCATTGGCTACATGGATCGCTTGGATTATGTCTCCATGATGTCCAACGAGCACGCCTATGTTATGGCGATTGAAAAGCTGATGGGGATAACGCCGCCGAAGCGTGCGCAATACATTCGCGTGATGTTTGCTGAAGTCACTCGAATTTTAAATCACTTAATGTGGTTAGGGGCGCATGGCTTGGATATCGGGGCCATGACCGTCTTTCTATATACCTTCCGAGAGCGTGAAACGCTGATGGATGCTTATGAAGCGGTCAGTGGTGCGCGAATGCATGCAACCTATTTTAGACCGGGCGGAGTTTATCGTGATTTGCCGGATAGTATGCCGCAATACAAAGAATCACCCTTCACCAACGCCAAGAAAGCAGAAGCGTTAAACCAGAACCGCCAAGGCAGCTTGCTCGATTATTTGTGGGATTTCACGGAGACTTTCCCGCAGTGTATTGATGATTATGAAAGCCTATTGACGGAAAACCGAATTTGGAAGCAACGTACGGTTGGCGTGGGTATTGTGCAGGCAGAGCGTGCCTTGCAGTTGGGCTTCAGTGGTCCAATGCTCCGTGGCTCGGGCGTTGAGTGGGACTTGCGTAAAAAGCAGCCCTATGAAGTGTACGATGAGTTGGAGTTTGATATTCCGGTGGGCAAGACTGGCGACTGTTATGACCGCTATTTGGTGCGGATGGAAGAAATGCGCCAATCGAATAAGATTGTCCGCCAATGCATCGAGTGGCTACAAAAGAATCCAGGCCCAGTGATGCTGGATAACCATAAGGTTACGCCTCCCAACCGCGAAACCATGAAGCATGATATGGAAGCCTTAATTCACCACTTTAAGTTATTTACCGAAGGTTATTGTGTGCCTGAGGGTGAGGTGTATTCGGCGATTGAACACCCTAAAGGTGAGTTTGGGGTTTACTTGGTGAGCGATGGTGCTAATAAACCGTATCGCGTGAAAATTCGTGCTGCAGGATTTGCCCATTTGTCAGCAATGAATGAGATGGTGAAAGGCCATATGTTAGCCGATGTGGTGGCCATTATCGGCACTCAAGACATTGTCTTTGGCGAAATTGATCGTTAGGTAGATAAGATGACTGACTCAAACTCAACACCCTTATCCGAATTGCTCAGCAGCGAACGTTTAGAGCAAGTCGAGGGTTGGGTCAAAAAATACCCTGAAGAACGAAAGCGAGCAGCGATTATTCCGATCATGAGCATCGTTCAAGAAGAGCATGGTCACCTTACTCAGGCGTTAATGGATGCTGTCGCGGATTATTTAAGCTGTCCTAAAATTGCAGCTTATGAGGTCGCCAGCTTTTACTCAATGTTCCGCTTAAAACCGGCGGGTAAATATGTTATCTCTTTATGTACCAACGTCTCCTGTATGTTGGCAGGTAGCGAAGATATTAAAAAGTGGTTTCGTGATGAGTTGGGAGTTGCCCCGGGCGAAACTACGGAAGATGGCGTTTTTACGCTGAAGGAAGTGGAATGCATGGCAGCTTGTGGTGGCGCGCCGATGCTCGAAGTTAACAAGCAATACCACGAAAATTTAAATATTGATAAGGTCGCGGATCTTATCAAGGAGCTGAAATAAACATGGCCAATGAAGTTTGCTTTAGAACATTAGAGCTAGACAAACCTTGGACTCTGGAGACTTACCAGTCAGCTGGAGGCTATGCCATGTGGCGCAAAATTTTAGCCGAGCAAACGCCACCGGAAGAGATTATTGAAGAGCTGAAGTTGTCAGCACTTCGTGGCCGTGGCGGCGCTGGTTTCCCTACGGGTTTAAAGTGGAGCTTCATGCCAAAACATGCGCCAGGACAAAAGTATGTGGTTTGTAATTCTGACGAAGGTGAGCCGGGCACGTTTAAAGATCGGGATATTTTGCGCTATAACCCGCATCAGTTGATAGAAGGGATGGCGATTGGCGCTTATGTCATGGGTGCTACTGTCGGCTATAACTATATGCGCGGTGAGTTTTATGAACCTATAGAGCGTTTTGAACAAGCTTTAAAAGAAGCTTATGACGCAGGGTTCCTTGGCAAAAATATTTTGCAGTCAGGTGTCGATTTCGATTTACACAGTCATATCGGTGCCGGTGCCTATATTTGCGGTGAAGAAACCGCCTTGTTGGAATCATTAGAGGGCAAAAAAGGTCAGCCGCGATTTAAGCCGCCTTTCCCTGCGAATTACGGTTTGTTTGGGCGTCCGACCAACGTCAACAATACGGAAAGTTATGCCTCTGTGCCTATTATTTTAGAGAAAGGCGGACAGTGGTTTTTAGATCTAGGCAAAGAAAATAATGGTGGCACAAAAGTTTTTTCGGTATCGGGCCATGTCAATAAACCCGGGAATTATGAAATAGGGTTGGGTACGCCGTTTAAAGAATTACTGGAAATGGCGGGCGGTATGAAGGATGGCAAAAAATTGAAAGCGGTCATTCCGGGTGGATCGAGTGCGCCGGTACTGCCTGCTGATGTCATGATGGACATTACCATGGATTATGATGCGCTGGGTAAAGCCGGTTCGATGCTGGGCTCAGGCGCAGTGATTATCATGGACGAAGATACCGATATGGTTGAAGTGCTGGGGCGTATCGCGCACTTTTATTATGAAGAATCATGCGGCCAGTGCACCCCTTGTCGCGAAGGAACTGGCTGGATGTCACGCATGATCCACCGTATATCACGCGGCGAAGGTCATGTGGATGATTTGAAGAAACTTGACGAGATTGCTGGCAATATCATGGGGCGGACAATTTGTGCGCTGGGTGATGCCGCGGCGATGCCGGTGCAAAGTTTTATTAAGTATTTTAAAGACGAGTTTGTGGCAAAAATTGAGCAAGCTCAAACACGCAAAGCAAGCTAGCTTTGTGATCAGTTTTGGAATAACGAGGACAGTATAAGCCAATGGTTTCAGTTGAAATTGATGGTAAAAAAATAGAAGCCGAACAAGGCTCTATGATTATTGAAGTGGCGGATGCTCATGGCATCACCATTCCTCGTTTTTGTTACCACAAAAAACTCTCCATCGCCGCCAACTGCCGGATGTGCTTGGTCGAAGTTGATGGGGTAAAAAAACCGCTTCCAGCATGTGCCACGCCGATTTCTGATGGCATGGTCGTTAAAACACAGTCCGAGTTTGCACAGCAGTCACAAAAGTCGGTGATGGAGTTTCTGTTGATTAACCATCCGCTGGACTGCCCCATTTGCGATCAAGGTGGCGAGTGTGAGTTGCAGGATGTGGCGCTAGAGTACGGCAATGATGTCTCACGCTTTAGCGAAAAGAAGCGAGCGGTGGTGGACGAAGATTTAGGGCCTTTGATCGAAACCGAGATGACGCGCTGTATTCACTGCACGCGCTGTGTGCGTTTTGGTCGTGAGGTTGCCGGGATTCGTGAGCTTGGCGCCGTTGGGCGCGGTGAGCATATGGAGATTAGTACCTTCATTGAGCAGTCCGTGGATTCCGAAGTGTCCGGTAATATCATTGATTTATGCCCAGTCGGTGCTTTAACGGCTAAACCATCGCGCTATCAGGCCCGTTCATGGGAAATGGCGCAGCGCGACTCGGTATCGCCACACGATTGTATCGGTGCCAATTTGCATGTGCATACTTTGCGTAATCGAGTGATTCGAGTGGTGCCTAAGGATAATGAAGCGGTCAACGAAGTCTGGTTGGCCGATCGTGATCGTTACTCTTACGAGGCATTGGAAAAAAGTGAGCGCCTACTCAAGCCAATGATGAAGTATAACGGCGAGTGGAAAGAGGTTGATTGGGAAACGGCTCTAGAGCGCACCGCAAGTAAACTGAATATGATGGTGCAGACCGATGGGGCCGATCAAATCGCTGCAATCGCACACCCCAGCTCAACCACGGAAGAAATGTATTTACTACAGAAAGTGATGCGTGGGCTCGGCTCTAACAACATTGATCACAGACTGCGCACCAGTGATTTTGCTTGGCAAAAATTCGAGCCGCTCCATCCTGAGCTTGGCGTTGAGCTATCCGAATTGGAAAATATCGATGCCTGCTTATTGATTGGGGCGAACCTGCGTAAAGAGCAACCGTTAGCATCATTAAGAGTTAGAAAGGCAACGCGTTACGGTAGCATTGCTTCGATTGGCTTGTACCCGGTGTACCATAACTTTGATATTCAGCATGAAATTATTACTGACCCTGAAACTTGGTTGGGACAATTAGCGGCGATTACAAAATACCTCTATCAGAATCAGGGTGACAGTGCGAAAGAGCAGTGGGCCGATGCCATGGACTTGGAAGGTTTGGAGCAACTGCTCGAACCGGTGAAGGTTCGCGATGAACATCGTGACATTGCAGAAATGCTGCTGCAGGGTGAAAAGTCGAGCGTTATTTTGGGGGCTAGCGCCTTGGAGTTCAGCTACGCAGGTCATATTCGATTGATGGCTAAGGCCGTTGCGAATCTGGCGGGTGCCAGCTACGGCTTCTTGCCGCATGGCGGTAATAGCGTCGGCGCTTACTTGGCTGGAGCGATACCTCATCGCGGCCCAGCAGGAGCGGATGTTGAGCAGGATGGTCAGCATATTAAAGATTTGTTTGAGCTCGGCAAGAAGGGGTATGTTTTATTGAAAACAGAGCCGGGTAAGGAATCCATAATTGCGGATAAAGCGAAAGAAAGTCTCGCGAATGCGGATTTTGTGGTGTCGATGACCTGTCATGCGGATGACGAGGCTTTTGAGTATGCGGATGTCATTTTACCTGTTGCCAGCTTTTTAGAAACGTCCGGTTCTTATGTCAATGTGAATGGCTTGTGGCAAGACTTCGCAGCGGCGGTAAACGCCCCAGCTGAAGCGAAGCCTGCTTGGAAAGTATTACGGGTTTTAGGTAACCTACTGAATTTAAAGAACTTTGATTATGTCTCTGCGGAAGATGTACGGAAAGAAGTCAAAGGGCGTTTAAGCGCGGTAGGGGATCGGATTAAGCCAAAGTGGCAGTGTCCTGAAAACTTGCCGAGGGATGGTTATTCGCCGCGCCCAGTGAATATGTATCAGATTGATGGGTGGTTAAGACGAGCGCCATCGTTACAAGATACTGCGCTGGCGCAAGGTCGAGAAATTTTGAAACGACCACGTTTAAGCCCATTCCACAATATTGTGGGGGGCGTCTGATGCTCGATATCATCATCGAATTTTTCATCATTGGTACAAAGATTGGCTTAATCTTACTGCCGCTCATTTTAGCGGTGGCCTACACCACTTACGCTGAACGTAAGATTATTGGTTACATGCAAATGCGGATTGGGCCTAACCGAGTCGGGCCTAAAGGTTGGTTACAGCCGATCGCCGATGTTATCAAGTTGTTGATGAAAGAGGTGGTGATACCTTCAGGTGCCAATAAAGGATTGTTTTTACTCGCGCCGATTCTATTTATCGCGCCGTCATTTGCCGCTTGGGCAGTTATTCCATTCGATGTTGAGTTAGTGCTAGCTAACAGCGACGTTGGCTTGTTGTATGTATTAGCGATGACCTCGATTGCGGTCTATGGTGTGATTATTGCGGGCTGGGCCTCTAATTCAAAGTACGCCTTGATCGGTTCATTGCGTTCGGCGTCGCAGATTATTTCTTACGAGATCGCAATGGGTTTTGCTTTAGTCGGGGTCTTGATGGCATCGGGTAGCATGAACCTCGGTCAAATCGTCCAAAGTCAAGAGGGTGGCTTTTGGCACTGGTATTGGATCCCACTGTTGCCGTTATTGGTAATTTACTGGATATCTGGCGTGGCTGAAACCAACCGTGCGCCGTTTGATTTACCGGAAGGGGAGTCTGAAATCGTTGCCGGTTTCCATATCGAGTACGCCGGGATTTCCTTCGCGTTATTTTTCCTAGCCGAATACGCCAACATGATTTTAATTTCCGTGTTAACGGCGTTGTTTTTCTTTGGCGGGTGGCTTAACCCTTTCCAAGGAATTCCGTTTATTGAAGCTGCTACCAACTGGGTGCCGGGGATTGCTTGGTTACTGCTGAAAGCCGGATTCTTTTTGTTCTTGATGATCTGGCTTAGGGCAACTTTTCCACGCTATCGCTATGACCAGATAATGCGCCTTGGTTGGAAAGTTTTTATTCCAGTGACCGTGGTTTGGTTGATGATTTTGACCTTTATGATTAAGGCTGGTGTAGGTCCTTGGTTTACCGGAAGAGGTGTTTTCTAATGATGAAACTTAAACACTTTTTCAGAAGTTACACCCTAAAAGATTTACTGACCGGTCTCCGAATTACGGGGAAGCATCTGTGGCGTCGCAAAGTCACGGTGCAGTTTCCTGAGGAGCAAACGCCACAATCGCCTCGCTTTCGTGGGCTTCATGCATTACGTCGCTATCCAAACGGTGAGGAACGTTGTATCGGCTGTAAATTATGTGAGGCGGTGTGTCCTGCGGCGGCGATTACGATCGATGCCGGGCCGCGACAAGACGACGGCACTCGCCGCACGACGCGCTATGAAATCGATATGTTTAAGTGTATTTACTGCGGCTTTTGTGAAGAGTCATGTCCCGTCGATTCGATTGTTGAAACGCGTGTCATGGATTATCACTTCGAGAAACGAGGTGACAACATTTTAACCAAGGCGCAACTATTAGCGATTGGTGATAAGTACGAAGAACAAATTGCTGAGGATCGAAAGCAAGATGCAAAATACCGATAGCAGGACTGACAGTATGAGTAAGGGAAGCCGATGACGGTTGAAGCCATTGTCTTTTATTTCTTTGCAGGACTGACGTTGCTCGGTGCTGTAGGGGTGATCACTATGCGCAATGCGGTGCAGGCCGTTTTATGCTTGGTGCTGACTTTCTTCTCAGCGGCTGTACTCTGGATGTTGCTTGAAGCTGAGTTTCTTGCGGTAACCCTAGTGTTGGTTTATGTCGGTGCCGTGATGGTGCTGTTCTTATTTGTAGTGATGATGCTGGACGTCGATTACGCGCAACTGAAGTCAGGGTTTACCAAGTACTTGCCGTTAGGCATTGTGATGGCATTAGCGTTATTTGGCGCCATCTACTGGGTTATTCGAAACGAAGCGCTCGGAGAGATACCAGAGCCAGCGAAGCATGGTGCTGATTACAGCAATGTCACCGTGCTCGGTAAGTTATTGTACACCGAGTATTTTTACGCCTTTGAGGTGGCTGGGGTGATCTTATTGGTCGCCATTATTGCTGCCATCAGTCTAACCTTTCGTGGACGTCGTGATCGACGTGGCCAGAGCGTACCAACGCAGCATCAAACCAGTCGTGAAGAACGGTTAAGAGTGGTGAGCATGGAGTCAGGCCCACGCCAAGATGCGCATTTGCAAAAAGACACTCAAGGCAAAAAGAAGCGCCGAAGGAAAACCAAGAAGAAAGGGGATGAGGCATGAGTTTAACCCATTACCTAATTGTTAGCGCCTTACTGTTTTCTATCAGTGTGGTCGGGATCATTATTAACCGCAAGAATGTGATTACTTTACTGATGTGCATTGAGTTAATGCTACTCGCAGTGAACACTAACTTTATTGCTTTTTCACGCTACTTGAATGATGAGGTCGGTCAGATTTTTGTGTTCTTTATTCTTACGGTAGCTGCTGCTGAGGCCGCTATTGGCCTTGCTATTTTGGTGGTTTTGTTCCGTACCAATAAGAAAATCGATGTGGCTGAGTTGAGGGAGTTAAAAGGCTAATGACGATTCAAGCTCAATTATTAATTGCGGTATTAGCGCCTTTAATCGGCGCTATATTGGCGGGATTATTGGGCAAAAAGTTAGGCAAGGTCATGACGCACCGCATCACTATTATAGGTGTGCTGATTGCTTTTCTCTTCTCAGTGAAATGGTTTTTCGGATTCTTATGGGGCGATGCTGTCGCGGTCGATGTCACCGTTTATGAGTGGGCTCGATTTGGTGAGGTATCGATTCAGATCGGTTTTCTGCTGGATAGTTTAACCTCCATCATGATGCTGGTTGTGACGTTTGTCAGCTTAATGGTGCATATTTATTCGATTGGGTATATGCATGATGACAAAGGGTATCAGCGCTTCTTCAGTTATATTTCACTATTTACTTTTTCAATGTTGATGCTGGTTATGTCGAATAACTTCTTACAGTTGTTTTTCGGCTGGGAAGCGGTTGGGGTTGTCTCCTATTTGTTAATCGGCTTCTGGTATCAAAAAGACAGTGCAATTTTTGCCAACATGAAAGCTTTCTTGGTTAACCGAGTGGGTGACTTTGGATTCTTGCTCGGAATTGGTGGCATATTCTTACTCTTCGGGACGTTTGACTATGCCCCGATTTTTAAAACCATGGGGCAGGCAGAAGAGTTGGTGTCTTTAGGTGGACAGCAACAAGTCAATGCTTTGGCGCTGGTTGGATTGGATCAGACTTTTCCAGTCTGGGGTGAGCTTGAGTGGTCAGCGATCAGCTTTATTTGTATTAGTTTGTTTATTGGTGCTATGGGTAAGTCCGCGCAAGTGCCATTGCACGTGTGGTTGCCCGATTCGATGGAAGGCCCGACGCCGATTTCAGCATTAATTCATGCCGCGACCATGGTGACTGCCGGTGTCTTTATGGTCGCTCGAATGTCGCCATTGTTTGAATTTTCCGATACAGCATTAGCCATGGTAACTTTAATTGGCGCCATGACGGCATTATTTATGGGGCTGGTCGCGATCGTGCAAAATGATATCAAGCGTATCATTGCTTACTCAACATTGTCACAGCTCGGCTACATGGTGGTGGCATTAGGCGTATCGGCCTACTCAGCCGCTATTTTCCACCTATTCACTCATGCGTTCTTTAAAGCATTACTGTTTTTGGGGGCTGGCTCGGTAATCGTGGCTTTGCATCATGAGCAGGATATTCGGAAGATGGGCGGTCTCTATAAAAAGCTACCGATAACTTACTGGTGCACGCTGATCGGAACCTTGGCGTTGATCGGCACGCCGCTATTCTCTGGCTTTTATTCCAAGGACACGATTATTTCAGCGGTTGCCGCTGCAGAGGGTGGCTTCAGTGGCTTCGCCTACTTCTCCGTGCTAGCTGGAGTTTTAGTGACAGCCATTTACAGCATTCGCTTACTGCTATTAGTCTTCCACGGTAAGCCTCGGATGAAACAAGAACAATTCGATCATTTAGCAGAGTCACCGCGAGTGATAACGTGGCCATTGATTGCGTTAGCGATTCCATCGTTATTGGCTGGTTTTGTCTTTGCCAAAGAGCTGTTATTTCGTTCGTTTTTCCGAGATTCGATTACAGTGCTCGAGCACCATGATGTGTTAAAAGCAGTTGAGCTACACTTTAGCGATGCTTTGAGTTTTGCTCTGCACGGTTTGATGAGCCCGGTATTCCTAATGCTAATATCGGGTGTGGTTATCGCGGTGGTGGTTTACGGCTGGGCGCCACGCTTTATAACGATGTGGGCAGTGTTCTTAAAGCCCTTTAAAAAGTTGTTAGAGAAAAAATTCTTTTTTGATGAGTTCAATCAAAAAGTTTTCGCGCAAGGCAGTCACTGGCTGGGTCAGGTTTTCTGGCGCTATGGTGATAAAGCCATCATCGATGAGGGAATTATTGATGGAGGGGCTAGTGCCCTAAAAAGCATTGCGCTGAAACTGCGTAAGTTACAAACCGGATATTTATTTCACTATGCTCTATTCATGCTAATAGGGTTAGTTGGTTTCTTGGCTTGGCTGCTATTTAGAGGTTAGGTACGGGGATGGATACTAAAAAACTATGTTAGAACAGCTACCCGTTTTAAGTCTATTAATTTGGATTCCACTGCTTAGTGGAATCATGGTGTTGTTGAGCCCAGGCGATAAGATGTTGGTTTGGAGCCAGCGCTTTGGTGTTGGGGTTTCGTTCGCCGTGCTTGTACTGAGTGTATGGTTACTAGTCGCTTTCGATCCTGCCACTGCTGAGTTTCAGTTTACTGAGCGAGCCGACTGGATCCCGTCCTTAAATATTGCCTATGAACTGGGTGTCGATGGCATTGCATTACCCCTAGTGGTGCTAACCAGTTTAATTAACCTGCTAGTGCTATTTGGCTCAACCAGTTCGATTCAGTTTCGTCAGACGCAGTTTGTCGCCGCCGTGTTGCTACTGACGGGGGCTATGAATGGGGTATTTCTGGCTCAGGACAGTATTTTATTTTACGTCTTTTGGGAGGCCATGCTGATCCCCATGTTTTTGATGATCGGTATTTGGGGCGGCCCTAACCGGATTTACGCGACCATTAAATTCTTCCTATACACCTTTTTCGGCTCGATTTTCATGCTCGTGGCGTTAATTTATATGGGACGTGATGCGGACGACTTTTCGATTGCTGCCATGCAGCAGATGCCATTAACCGGCACGGAGCAAAGCTGGATATTTTGGGCCTTTTTAATCGCCTTCGCAGTCAAGATTCCTATGGTTCCAGTGCATACTTGGCTACCCGATGCTCACGTTGAAGCACCGACCGGTGGCTCGGTGATCTTAGCGGCTATTATGCTGAAAATGGGGGGGTACGGTTTCCTTCGTTTTAGTTTGCCGATCACTCCAGACGCGACCGAAGCTTATGCCAATATTTTGATTGTGCTGTCGCTGTTGGCGATTGTTTATATTGGTTTCGTTGCTTTGGCGCAGAAAGACATGAAAAAGCTAATTGCCTATTCATCAATCGCGCACATGGGCTTTGTGACGTTGGGTACCTTCGTTGTTGTGCAGCTGACCAGCGCTGATACCCAATCTATGGCGGTGCAAGGCGCGATGGTGCAAATGATTTCTCATGGTTTAGTTTCTGGTGCCTTGTTTTTCTCCATTGGAGTGCTTTACGACCGGCTGCATACAAGGGAAATCAACGACTTTGGTGGGGTTGTAAATAGCATGCCAATCTTTGCGACCTTGCTAATGTTGTTTATTCTGGCCAATGCGGGACTGCCGGGAACTTCGGGTTTTGTCGGCGAGTTCTTTGTCATTATTTCATCATTCCAAGCAGACTGGCGCATTGCCATGTTTGCAGCTTTGACGCTTATTTTGGGAGCGGCCTATAGCTTATGGTTTTACAAGCGTGTCATCTTCGGCAAGGCCGCCAGTGAAAAGATTGAGAGGCTGGATGATATTAATATTCGTGAAAAAACCGTGTTGATTGTATTGGCTGTATTGATTATTGCGCTTGGTGTCTATCCGCAGTTTTTAATCAACATTATGCAGCCCAGTATTGAACAATTACTGCAACTCACCAGCAACAGTAAGTTAGGAGGCTAAGATGACTCACAACCTGATGCACTTATTGCCTGAAATTTTCTTACTAACGGCTGCTTGTATTATTTTGTTGATCGATGTGTTTTCCAAGGATTTGGATCGAAATCTAACGTATCGATTGTCACAGTTGGCACTGCTTGGAACGGCAATTATCTGCATGGTACAGTTCCCGGATGTGCAGTATCACCTGTACGACAGACACTTCATTCTTGATCCCATGGCCGGCATTATCAAAATCAGTGTGCTGTTGCTCGCTATGGTCGCACTGCTGTTTGCCCGTCCCTACATTTTGCCGAGACGAATATTAAGAGGGGAGTATTACTTACTGCACCTCTTTGCGGTGCTCGGAATGATGGTCATGGTCAGTGGCGGTAGTTTGTTGACGTTATATCTTGGATTAGAGCTGCTATCTTTATCACTCTATGCCTTGGTAGCCATGCACCGGCATGCTTACCAGTCGGCGGAAGCTGCGGTGAAATACTTTGTGATGGGCGCTATTGCCAGTGGATTTTTACTGTATGGTATGTCGCTGGTGTATGGCGTCACGCAAGAAATCCATTTGACGGACATTGCGGCCTTTATCGCTGACAATGACCCAAGCCTAACGTTGCGCTTCGGCCTGGTGTTCATTGTGGTTGCTATTGCTTTTAAGTTTGGGGCGGTGCCGTTCCAAATGTGGGTGCCGGATGTGTATGATGGCGCGCCAACGGCAACCACGGCATTTATATCCTCTGCACCAAAAGTCGCCGCCTTCGGTTTAGCGGTACGAATTTTTGGTTATGGTTTCATTGGCGTTATTGTTGATTGGCAAGGCTTATTGATAATTCTCGCCTGCTTATCGATGCTGGTCGGGAATATCGTGGCGTTAGCCCAAACCAATATTAAGCGCTTACTGGCTTATTCAGCGATAGCTCATATTGGGTATTTCTTGCTTGGGATCTTAACCGGCACAGCAGAAGGCTTCTCTTCTTCCTTCTTTTATATCTTGGCCTACGCCATTATGTCGCTTGGAGGCTTTGGCTGCTTAATCTATTTAGGTAAGGGCGTAGAAGATGTTAACACCATTGATGAGTTAAAAGGACTCGGCCGAAAGAACCCTTGGGGTGGACTTTTGATTAGCGTCCTATTCTTATCCATGGCTGGATTACCGCCTTTCGTCGGTTTCTGGGCAAAGTTGGAAGTGTTTTTAGCGGTGCTGAACGCTGGACTGGTTTGGTTGGCTGTGTTCGCTGCAGTAATGTCCATTATCGGATTGTTTTATTACCTTAAAGTGGTCAAAGTGATTTTCTTCGATGAGCCGGAGAGTGAGCAAAAAATTGTTGCTGTCCGAGGGTTACGTTTAGGCTTGGGGTTAACCAGTTTGACAGTTGTTGCCTTGGGGATTTTCCCGGGGAAATTGATGGAGTTATGTGAGCAAGCATTTCAGTATTTATAGTGAGTGAATTATTATTGAAATTATTATGTCAGACCACTTGTCAAAGTCATTTAAGTGAGTATAATGCCTCTCGTCGATGCGGGGTGGAGCAGCCTGGTAGCTCGTCGGGCTCATAACCCGAAGGTCGTCAGTTCAAATCTGGCCCCCGCTACCACATTTAAAAGTCAGCATTTTTAATACAGAATTGACTGGCTTTGTATTATGTTTATAATAATAAGGCCCCTTTATAGGGGCTTTATTGTTTGTAGTAAAAGTTAAACTACAAACGGCGTGGGTAAACGGGGTTAATTCCTTTGGATGATCCTAAGCCCATCATACAAACCTTTGAAAAATAAGGTTTATCAGATCAATGAATGATGGGGCCGTATGGGCCTTTTTTTGTATTTGGCTTTTGTTGAGCCTGAGTCGTAAACGTTTATAGAGAGTGCAATGAGTAAACAGTCACAACTGGAACAAATTATTCGTCCAGCCGTCGAAGCCGCGGGCTTCGAGTTTTGGGGCTTAGAGTATATATCGCAAGGTAAACACTCGATTTTAAGAGTGTTTATTGAGCATGAAGATGGTATCAGTGTGGATGATTGTGCTGAAGTAAGTCACCAGGTGAGTGGTGTGCTGGATGTGGAAGACCCTATTAATGGTTTTTACAATCTAGAAATCTCGTCACCCGGTATGGATAGACCTTTATTTACGGAGCAACACTTCGCTATGTATGTCGGTGAAGATGCCGAGTTACGGTTATCGTTCCCGATAAATGGTCGCCGTAAGTTTAAAGGTACGATTGAAAGTGTAAACAATGGCAAAATTAACCTGGTCGTTGATGGTGAAGTTCATGAAATCGATGTGCCTCAGGTTGAAAAAGCCCAATTGATCGCAAAGTATTAGTTTATAAAAGATTAGTCTCGAACGGATTAGTGAAATAATCACGAGTTTTATTGAAGGTTAACACGTATGAGCAATAAAGAAATTTTGTTAGTGGTTGAGGCCGTTTCCAATGAAAAGGACGTCAATCCAGAAGTGATTTTTGGAGCAATAGAAGCTGCGTTAGCTACGGCTACTAAGAAAAAGCATGGCGTTGATATTGATGTGCGTGTTGATATCGACCGAGAAACTGGTGAGTACGATACGTACCGTCGTTGGACGGTGGTTGATGATGAAGGTGTTGAAGATCCTTTAACGGAAACAACCTTGTCTGCGGCGCAGGTCGAAGAGCCAGAAATTGAGCTAGGCGACTATGTTGAAGAGCAAATTGATTCCATTGAATTTGGACGAATTGCCGCGCAAACAGCCAAACAAGTTATTGTGCAAAAAGTACGTGAAGCTGAGCGTGCTAAGACCGTAGAAGCGTTTCGTGATCGCGTTGGCGACTTAATCACTGGTGTGGTAAAGAAAATTACTCGTGATTTTATTTATTTAGATTTGGGTAATAACGCTGAAGCGGTGATTCAACGTGACGAAATGATGCCACGTGAAACCGTACGTGCAGGCGACCGTGTTCGTGGTTTGTTATACAACATTAACGATGAGAATCGTGGTCCACAATTATTCGTTAGCCGTACTCGTCCTGAAATGCTGGAAGAGTTATTCCGCATTGAAGTGCCTGAAATAGGTGAGCAAGTTATTGAAATTAAAGGTGCTGCACGTGATCCAGGTTCGCGCGCTAAAGTAGCCGTTAAAACGAATGATAAGCGCATTGACCCAGTTGGTGCTTGTGTTGGTATGCGTGGTGCACGTGTTCAAGCGGTTACTGGCGAGTTAAATGGTGAGCGTATTGACATCGTTTTGTATGATGATAATCCTGCACAGTTTGTGATTAACGCGATGGCGCCAGCAGAAGTTGTCTCTATCGTTGTTGACGAAGATTCTCGCAGCATGGATATCGCTGTGGATGAAGACCAGTTGGCACAAGCGATTGGTCGGAATGGTCAAAACATTCGTCTTGCTAGTGAGTTAACTGGCTGGGAATTAAATGTCATGACGGAAGAAGACTTTGCTCAGAAGAATCAGACAGAGTCAGAAGCAATTGTTCAGCTGTTTACTGATGAGCTTGGCGTGGATGAAGATTTAGCGGACATTTTAGTACAGGAAGGCTTCACCACACTTGAAGAAGTGGCGTACGTTCCTCAGTCTGAAATGCTTGAGATTGAAGGCTTTGATGAAGACTTGATTGACGCGCTGAAGGCGAGAGCAAAAGATTTGTTATTGACCAAAGCCATCGCCTCTGAAGAGCAGCTGGAGAAAAATGAGCCGGCAGAAGATTTATTAAATATGGACGGTATGGACCGCCACTTGGCATACGTTTTAGCAAGCCGTGGCGTGATTACTATGGAAGATTTAGCGGAACAGTCAGTGGATGATCTAACCGATATTGAAGAATTGGATGATGAGCGTGCTGCTCAATTAATTATGACCGCGCGTGCCCCTTGGTTTGAAGATCAAGAGTAACCTGGGAGCAAGAATAACTTTGAGCGGGGAGACTAAATGTCAGATACTACAGTAAAACAATTTGCCGATACTCTTAACACTCCAGTAGAAAAACTACTGGAGCAGTTGGATGCGGCTGGTTCAAAAATAAAAAGTGCCGATGACACCATAACTGAAGAGCAGAAAAAGTCTTTATTGGCTTATTTGCAAAAGTCGCATGGTGGCGATGAGTCTACTGGCCCGAGAAAAATCACCCTAAGCCGTACTAAGAAAAGTACCTTGAGCGTGACTTCGTCGGAAGGTAAGAAAAAATCCGTTCAAGTAGCGGTAAAGAAAAAGCGCACATACGTTAAGCGCTCTAGTGAAGAAATTAAGCAACTTGCTGAGGAAGAAGAAGCTAAAGCAAGAGAAGCTGAAGAAGCGAAGCGTCAGGCTGAAGAAGCTGAGCGTAAAGCGAAAGAAGAAGCTGAACGCAAGGCGAAAGAAGAAGCCGAGCGTAAAGAGAAAGAAGCTGCAGAAGCAAAACGTAAAGCTGAGGAAGAGGCGAAGCGTAATACTGAAGGCAAAGGCAAGGCTGAGAAAGTAGAGAAGCCTAAAGAAGCAAAGAGTAAGCCTAAGAAAGAAGAAAAATCTGCAGATAAAGTTCAGAAGAAAATCGAAAAGCAGCTCGAAGAGAAGCAAGAACCAGAAGAGAAAGTGGTTAAAGCGAATCCTGAGAAGCCTGCTAAGCCAATGTCTATCCGTGACTTTGAAGAGAAGTCGAGTCGCGGCAGAAAGAAGAAGAAGAAAGGCAAAAAGAAATCGTCCGATGCTGATTTAGTAGCTAATGCTTTTGATGATAAGTACAAGCGCGGACAAAACCAAAAGAAAAAAGTATATCAGGCTCCTGACAATATGAAAAAACACGGTTTTAAAAAGCCAACGGACACAATCGTTCACGATGTGGAAATTCCTGAAGCGATTACCGTGGGTGATCTCGCTAAAGCGATGGCGGTTAAAGCGCCAGAGTTAATGAAGGCGATGATGAAGGTAGGAGTTATGGCTACGGTAAATCAATCCATCGATCAAGAAACTGCAAGTTTGATCGTTGAGGAGATGGGCCATAAACCTGTACTGGTCAATGAAAATGCGATGGAAGAGGCGGCTCTTTCAGAAGCGATGACTGAAGATGGTGAAGGTAAGCCACGCGCGCCAGTAGTCACTATCATGGGTCACGTTGACCACGGTAAAACATCGTTACTGGACTATATCCGAGCAAGCCATGTTGCGACCGGCGAAGCTGGCGGTATCACGCAGCACATCGGTGCTTATCATGTTGAGACCGAGCGCGGGATGGTGACGTTCCTCGATACTCCAGGCCACGCAGCCTTTACGTCGATGCGTGCACGTGGTGCAGAAGTAACGGATATTGTTATTCTGATCGTCGCTGCGGACGATGGCGTTATGCCACAAACGGTTGAGGCCGTTCAGCACGCGAAGGCGGCTGGCGTACCTATGATCGTTGCAGTGAATAAAATTGATAAGCCAGAGGCTGATCCTGATCGCGTTAAAAACGAATTATCGCAGCACGATGTTATCCCTGAAGATTGGGGTGGTGATGTGCAGTTTGTACACGTCTCAGCGAAATCTGGTGAAGGTATTGATGACTTATTAGAGTCAATTCTTCTACAGTCTGAAGTACTTGAGTTAACAGCGGTTGACGAAGGTGCTGCCAAAGGTTTCGTGATTGAAGCGCGATTGGATAAAGGTCGAGGTGCAATTGCATCAGTCTTAGTCCAAAAAGGTCAGTTAAATCAAGGTGACATCCTGCTAGCAGGTACTCACTATGGCCGTGTACGTGCTTTATTGGATGAGAACGGACAAACAATTGACTCAGCAGGCCCATCTATTCCTGTGGAAGTTCTTGGTTTGTCGGGTGTTCCTGTTGCTGGTGATGAAGCAACCGTTGTTGCTGATGAGCGTACAGCTCGCGAAATTGCGGAGCGTCGTGGAACGAAGCAGCGCGAAGAATTCCAAGCACGCCAGCAAAAAGCCAAGCTTGAAAATATGTTTGCAAACATGGGCAGCAGTGATGAGTTGCAGCAGTTGAATGTGATTATCAAAGCTGACGTACAAGGCTCGGTAGAAGCATTAAGCAAATCATTAACGGACTTCGCGACTGAAGAAGTTGAAGTTAAAGTGATTTCGAGTGGTGTTGGCGGAATTAAAGAAACAGACGTGTCGTTAGCGGCTGCGTCGAATGCCATCATTATCGGCTTCAACGTGCGTGCTGACGCTACCGCTCGAAAAGTGGCTGAGCGCGACGCGGTAGAAATTCGTTACTACAGTGTCATCTACGAAGCGATTGAAGAAGTGAAGGCCGCATTGAGTGGTATGTTATCGCCTGAGTCGCGTCAAGAGATTATCGGCCTGGCAGAAGTTCGTGACGTCTTTAAATCACCAAAACTCGGCGCAATCGCTGGTTGTATGGTGACAGAAGGTGTTGTTAAGCGTAGTAACCCAATCCGTGTATTACGCGATAATGTGGTTATTTATGAAGGTGAACTTGAGTCACTGCGTCGTTTTAAAGATGACGTACAGGAAGTTCGAAAAGATATGGAATGTGGTATCGGCGTTAAGAATTACAACGATGTTAAACCTGGTGATCAGATCGAGGTGTTCCAAATCGTTGAAGTTAAACGTAGCCTTTAAACCATGATGTATCCACTAGTGGCGAGAGATTAAATGTCGCAAGCAAGAGCTAATCGAGTTGCCGATCAGATCCAGCGTGAGCTGGCTCTGGTCTTTCAACGCGAAATGAAAGATCCCCGTCTGGGGTTAGCGACCGTTTCGGCGGTTGAGGTTTCTAGCGATCTTCAGAATGCTAAAGTCTTTGTGACCTTTTTGGGCAAAGATGAGAAAGAAGAAGTCGAAGAAGCTTTAGAAGTCGTGCGTGGTGCAGCAGGCTTTTTGCGTTCAAAATTAGCAAAAGAAATGCGTATGCGTAGTGTACCTGCATTACGATTTTTCTTTGATAAATCAATTCAGGAAGGCCAACGGATGACTAGCCTGATTGAGAAAGCCCGGTCGGAAGATAAAAAAGCGGCTGGCAAGCAAGACACGTCTGATAAAGACGATCATTCCTAAGCTTTTCCTGTAGTTCCGGAGTAACCAATGGCAAGACGACGTAAGCGCGGTCGCGATATTACAGGTATTTTATTATTAGATAAACCCACCGATATGACGTCAAACAAGGCTTTGCAACAAGCAAAGTTTTTGTACTTCGCTCAGAAAGCTGGCCATACAGGTGCTTTGGATCCGATTGCTACGGGTGTTTTGCCGATTTGTTTTGGCGAAGCAACTAAGTTTTCTCACTTCTTGCTCAATGCCGATAAGAAATATCGAGTTATTGCTAAGTTAGGCCAAAAAACCACCACTGCCGATCGTGAAGGTGAAGTGGTTGAAGAAAAACCGGTAAATGTCACTGAAGAAGAACTTGTAAAGGTAGTGCAACAATTCAAAGGTACTATCAGCCAGGTTCCTTCGATGTATTCGGCCTTAAAGAAAGATGGCGTGCCTTTGTACAAGCTGGCACGCCAAGGTATCGAGGTTGAGAGGGAGGCACGCGAAGTGACTATTCACTCCATTGATATCTTACGTCTTGAAGGCGATGAGTTTGAGCTGGATGTGCATTGTTCCAAGGGAACTTATATCCGGAATCTGGTCGAAGATATGGGGGATGAGTTAGGTTGTGGTGCACATGTACAGGAATTACGCCGTACCGCCGTGAGCCATTTGCAGTTGGATGATTGCGTTAGCCTGACTCAGCTAGAAACGATGAAGCAAGCGGATGAAAAGCTTGCCATGGATGAATTATTAATGCCTTTAGAGAAGGCGCTGCACCACTTGCCAATTGTTGAATTAGATGCTGACCAAGCTTACTACATTAGGCTTGGACAGTCGGTACAGTTAAGTGGCGCACCACTAGAAGATGAGTTTATCCTTAGGGAATCTGAAGGCTTTCTAGGGATCGGTTTTGTGGACGATGATGGCAAGGTTGCTCCTCGTCGACTGATCAAACAAACAAGCTAGGAATCGTATGAACCCAGTTGTAAAACCTTTAGTAATATTTTCGCACGGCAAAGTATCGGGCCCGAAAGGAAATCGTATCCAAGCGTTGTCGAAAATATGTGAGAAAAACGGTTTTGACGTTGAGTCTCTAGACTACCGTCGATTACCCACAAACGAGCGCGTGACTAAGCTCAATAATTATTTATTAAACTTGTCTCGACCTTATATTTTAGTCGGTACCAGCATGGGCGGTTATGTGTCAGCAGTCGCTGGCTTAAATAATGAGCCAATGGGGCTCTTTTTGATTTCACCGGCAGTGTATATGGATGGTTATGCTGAGGCAGAGCTGGAGCAAATTGATTGTCCGGTTACCGTAGTACATGGCTGGCAGGATGACATTGTTCCTGTCGATAACGTCATTCGTTTTGCCAGTGCGGCAAAAGCCGATTTACACGTCTTCGAAGGCGGCCACCGTTTACGAGAAAAGTTGACTGAAACAGAAGCCTGTTTTCAGCAGTTTTTGGATAATTGCCGCGAGCAAAATCCACGACTTCGTCTACGATCGGTGGCGAATCAGTAAACCGAGTCATTTTTCGCGCAACACCCCCTAATTTCAAGCGTTTCAGCTGGATTTTACTTGCTGTTGGGGTTTGAATTGAGGTACAATCGCGCATTCATTGAACCGGCTGAATTAGTGATTGGCTGGTTCGTACGTAAACACCGAGTGAACTCACTCGAAATTGGAGACACAAAATATGTCACTAAGTGCAGAAAAGAAAGCAGAAATTGTTGAAGAGCATGGTCGCGGTGAAGGCGATACAGGTTCTCCAGAAGTTCAGGTTGCATTGCTATCAGCGCAAATCAACCACTTGCAAGACCACTTCAAAGCACACAAGCATGACCACCACTCACGTCGTGGTTTACTTCGCATGGTAAGCCAGCGTCGTAAATTGCTTGATTACTTGAAGCGTAAAGATCATAGCCGTTACTCAGGCTTGATTCAAAAGCTGGGTCTACGTCGCTAAGAAAATTAAGGGGCCTCCAAGGCCCCTTTTTTGTTTGCTTTCAGACGATGTGGGTTCTGAGGGCAAGAGGGTAAACAAGCCCAAGTAACTAAAATAGGAAAACATTGTGGATTATACAAAAAAATCTTTTCAATACGGTGGCCGTGAAGTCACTATCGAAACTGGTCGCGTTGCTCGTCAGGCATCTGGTGCAGTAATCGTTGACGTCGAAGGAACTACCGCGTTTGTATCGGTAGTCGGTAAGAAGGAAGCGAAAGAAGGACAGGGTTTCTTCCCGCTAACCGTAAACTACCAAGAGAAAACATACGCTGCGGGTAAAATCCCAGGCGGTTTCTTGAAGCGTGAAGGTCGTCCATCAGACGAAGAAACGCTAACGGCTCGTTTAATCGATCGCCCGTTGCGTCCGCTCTTCCCAGAAGGCTTTTTGAACGAAGTACAAGTTGTTATTACTATCGTTTCAATCAACCCAGAAGTTGATCCAGCAGTACCATCAATGATCGGTGCATCTGCGGCATTAGCAATTTCTGGCATTCCATTCGCTGGCCCGATTGGTGCAGCGCGTGTTGGTTATATTGATGGTGAGTATGCATTAAACCCATCGACGACTGATATGGAAAACTCAAAATTAGACTTGATGGTTGCCGGTACTGATAAAGCCGTATTGATGGTTGAGTCAGAAGCTGACGAACTACCTGAAAACGTCATGCTTGGTGCTGTTATGTTCGGTCACCAAGAATTACAGGTCGCGATTCAAGCGATTAAAGAATTACAAGCCGAAGCGGGTAAGCCTGCTTGGGATTGGACTGCTCCAGAGAAAAACACTGCTCTATATGATGCAGTAAAAGAGAAAATGCACGGTGCTATCGTCGAAGCGTATCAAATCGCGGACAAAGCGGAACGTTATGACAAAATTAACGAGCTTTCTGCTGAAGCTGTCGAAGCATTAGCGGGTGAAGAAGAAGGTCAGCCTGCTGCTGAAGACGTTAAAGAAGTTTTCCACGACATCGAAAAAGAAGTGGTTCGTACTCGAATCGTATCTGGTGAACCACGTATTGATGGCCGTGAACCTGACATGGTTCGTGCGTTGGATATTCGCACAGGCGTTCTTCCGCGTACTCACGGTTCTGCAATCTTTACTCGCGGTGAAACTCAGGCCTTAGTTGTTGCAACGTTAGGTACTGAGCGTGATGCACAGATTAAAGACAGCATTATGGGCGACGCAAAAGATCACTTCATGATGCACTATAACTTCCCTCCATACTGTGTGGGCGAAACGGGCTTCATGGGCTCACCAAAGCGTCGTGAAATCGGTCATGGCCGTTTAGCGAAGCGTGGTGTTCTTGCGATGGTTCCTACTATTGCTGAATTCCCATACACATTGCGGGTAGTGTCTGAGATCACTGAATCAAACGGCTCTAGCTCAATGGCGTCTGTCTGTGGTACTTCATTAGCGTTAATGGATGCTGGTGTACCAATGAAAGCGCCAGTTGCGGGTATCGCGATGGGCTTGGTTAAAGAAGGCGACAACTTTGTTGTTCTTTCTGACATCTTAGGCGATGAAGATCACTTAGGTGATATGGACTTTAAAGTAGCGGGTACTTCTGACGGTATTACTGCACTTCAAATGGACATTAAGATTGATGGCATTACTCAAGAAATTATGGAAAAAGCACTTCACCAAGCACAAGGTGGCCGCTTACATATCTTGAACGTCATGAACCAAGCAATTGATAAGCCGCGTGAAGATATTTCTGAGCATGCTCCACGTATCACTGCGATCAAGATCCCAGTCGATAAAATTTCAGAAGTTATTGGTAAAGGTGGTTCTACTATCCGCGCCTTGACTGAAGAAACTGGCGCTACGATTGAAATCGAAGACGACGGTACGGTAAAGGTTGCGTCAAGCGACTCAGAAGGTGCAGCAGAAGCTGTGCGTCGTATCGAAATGATTACTATGGAAATCACTGCGGGTATGGAGTTTGAAGGTAAGGTTGTTCGTTTAGCGGACTTCGGTGCATTCGTTCAAATTACTCCTGGAAAAGATGGTCTTGTTCACATTTCACAAATCGCTCATGAGCGCGTGAATAAGGTAACTGACTACTTGAAAGAAGGTGATATTGTTAAAGTTAAAGTACTAGAAGTTGACCGCCAAGGTCGTATTCGTCTTAGTATGAAAGCTTTGATTGACCCACCAGCGCAAGAAGAAGCGCCAGCTGGTCAAGAGTAATTCGTTACTCGTTAAGTTGTGAAAAGGGAGCTTCGGCTCCCTTTTTTGTTAAATGTGTAAAGGACTTAAACCTGTTATTGCTTGTTATATTGTGATGAGAATTTTAAAAATAGAATCACCACAAGCGGTAATAGTAGTGGGATAATGAGGTTGATAAATAGAGCGGACCAACCATCAATACTTTCAGTGGTAAGAGCAGGGTTAGTGAGTAATAGCTGTTCACCAACGGGGCCCTTAGAAAAAACTAAAATGTTAAAGATATTCCAGCCGAGATGGAGCCCAATCGGTAATATAATCGATCGAGTCTTTAAAAACGCGTAACTGAACATAAACCCTGGTATCGCCGTCAGGATAAACACATAACCCATGGCGACAGGGTTGCCGATAACTTCATAGGTGAACCAGTGATATACCCCGAATGCCACAGCAGAGACAATACAGGCTGCTTTAGGTCCCAGATAGTGAATTGCCTTATATAGAAGATATCCCCTGAATAATAACTCTTCGTAAAGAACTGAATTGAGAATCCAGCGAAGAGAGTCTAAGGCGGTGTTAAAGGAGTATTGGGGGTTAAGTTCCCAACTGAAATTTCCAGCTAAAGCTAACAACCCATTCTGAGCAAAACAAAATAATGCGGCAAGAATCAGACCGACGATAAACTCAATACTTCGTTGTGTTGGTTTATTTAGACCAATTTCATTAAGTCCTTTATGTTCAAGTCGTAACAGTAACCAAGTGATAGCGAGTAAAATTATTCCAATCATAGCTGTGTGAAGTTCCTTTTGTTTGATGTTTTATATCACAACTGTGTATCCCTTGGAAAAGACTATCGTACTCCCTGAAGAGAACTTGTGTTGTTAACTGAATCAACATATAAAGGGGGTACTAACTCACACAGGGAATACGATTATGCGTTATCTGATTGTTTTGATGTTACTAACGACAGGCCTACAAGCAAGTGAAATGGATAAGCAACCACCGTGTTCAGCTACTGAATACCGTCAATTTGATTTTTGGATTGGAGAGTGGGAAGTCTTTAGCCCAAAAGGGCAAAAGGTGGGTGAGAATACCATTGAGAAGATTTTAGGTGGTTGTAGCTTACAAGAGAGTTGGCGTGGGGCTAGTGGAAACATAGGACACAGTTATAATATTTATGATCAGACTAAGAGTCAGTGGCATCAAACTTGGGTCGATAACGGCGGGACTTTGCTAAAACTTAATGGTGGCATGGAAGGGGATTCGATGGTGATGTCTGGAGTGACGCAAGGAAAAAGTGGTGCCGTCATGAATAAAATTAGCTGGACTCCTGAAGAGGGGAATGTCAGGCAGGTATGGCAAGTATCGACCGATGAGGGCAAAACGTGGCAAACGGTTTTTGATGGGTTATATAAGAAAAAAGCGGGGGAGTCATAATGGGGAAGCAAATATTAGCGGTGATTGTGGGTGTGATTGTTGGGGGCTTAACCATTTATGGTATTGAGTCAATCAATATGATGCGTTTTCCATGGCCTGAAAATTTAAGCATGGACGATAAAAGTGCTTTCGAAGAATACGTTTCGTCGTTGCCAGTTGATGCGTTTATAACCGTTATTATTGCTCACCTGGTTGGTTCATTTATTGCAGGTTTTGTGTGCAGCAAAATAACCCCAGCTAGGAAATTATTACTTGGTACCTTTTGTGGCGTTTTCTTTCTTGCTGGCGGCATTATGAACCTCGTGATGATTCCGCACCCGCTATGGTTCATGGTTGTTGATCTTCTTGTCTTTGTACCATTTGCTTGGTTAGGCGCAAAGCTAGCAAAATAGACATTTGACTATAGTGTTTCAAGTAGGGTTATGAACATTTTGGCTGGAAGAGTTCTGTTCAGCCATAATAGATTCGGCAAGTTGCTCATCGCCATCTTCTTTGTCTACACCAGATTGATGGGGGGCTTTTTGCGGTTCAAGGCTGAGTTGAGTGTAAAGAGCAAAATGGTCTGAACCATAAGATGGCAACCGCGTAATGTTATCAAGCGTAAAGTGTTCACTATGGAACAAGTGATCAAGCGGCCAGCGCATACACCAAACTTTAGCATGGAAGGTATTGAACATGCCGCGGCCAATTCTAGGATCAAGTAAGCGACTGATTTTGCGGAATAATCGTGTGGTTCGAGACCAAGCTACGTCATTCATATCGCCTGTGACAATAATCGGCTGCTCATAACTACGGGTCTCCTCTATATTTTTTGCCACCATCACCAGTTCAGCATCTCTTTCCGTTGACTCTTCATTTTCCGTTGGGCTTGGTGGTGCTGGATGGAGGAAGTGAACGCGAACCGTGTCGCCGTTTTCAAGCACTGCTTTAGCGTGCATTGATGGTATGTCATCTTCTACTAGGAACTGTGTCATTGCATCTTCTAATGGTAGCCGAGAGTAAACATGCATCCCGTAGAGGTTATCCAGTGGGCACTTGATGGTGTGAGGATACTCATCTTCAAGTTTATCAAGATGAGACTGCCACCACTCATTGGTTTCCAAAGTCACTAAAATATCAGGGCTGTATTCACGAACAAGCCGTATTAACTCGCGTGCATTACGGTTAGTCATTAGAACGTTTGCCGTAACAATACTAATGGTCGAGTGCTGATTCTTGCTTGAAGGCTTAACTTCTGGCTTTGACAGCCTAGTATAGGGGTAAATCCACCACGATTGGTAAGTAAAGCAGGCCAGTGTGCAGAACAGAAGTAACCAGCTACTGGTAGCGCTAAAATCGAGAAAAATGAGCTCAAGAAAAAGCAGTGCCAAACTGAATATCGCCAACTGTAGACGCGGAAAGTCAAAGGCGCGGATCCACCACTTTGAATTGTAGGATAGTGGAACGATGGTGAATAACACCATAATCGAAACGCAGATGCTCAAAATAACGAACATGGTCTTGAGGAAGCCTTTTATAAGTAATCATTATTATGACTATGCTAAGGTATTCAGCTCAAATTTTCTGTAAAAAGTTATCAAAAAATTAGAATAAAAAAAGCGCACGTCCTTGTGCGCAACTACTGTGGAGCTTTGTGGAGTACTACTTTTTATTGTGGCGTTGCGGTTACAGAAAGAGTGACCCCAGACGCTGCATTGTAGCCTCTTAATCCGATGTGCCAGGTGCTAGACTGCGGCGCACTGATGGTGCAGGTTTCTTCGTTGCCCCATTTGTAAGGACGACAGTCGTAGCTAGACGTGGTTGGCTGAGAGCCGTGGCGAACATACAAGTCAGCGTCACCAGAGCCACCCGTGATAGTCACGGTCAACGAACTGTAATCGCCGTTTAAGTCTTGGCTATAACGTGCCCATGCACCTTGAGCAACGGAAATATTGCTATAGGTTTCATCGATAGGTGGCGTACCTGGGTCGGGTTCAGGTGCAGTCTCGTCGTCATAGCTACCGACTAGGGTTAGCCCAGAGAAGCTTGAGTAGGCTTTAACGCGCACATAGTAAGTGCCTTCACCACTGCCTGAGCAGCTTTCATTGTTACCATTTTTATACGGACGGCAGTCGTAGGTCGAGTCCGTTGGAGCCGCGCCTTTACGAACGTATAAGTCTGCGTCACCGGTTCCGCCGCTGATGTCGAAGCTGATGTCGCTTGCGCCCGCTGGAACTTCCATGGTGTACATAATGTCGTTGCCCTGAGAGGCTGATAGGCCTGTTTCAGCAACACCATTCTCTAGTGCGTTGTCACCTGGAGGGTCCGGATCAGGATCAGGGTTTGGGCCAGTGCCACCTTTTGCTAACTCAGCTAAATAAGTCACGGATAGTTTAGCGAAGTTCACGGAGTGACTGGCATCGAAATGATCATCCCGTGAGGTGTGAATATCACCATTGTGCTGCCCCATGTAGGCTTCGAATGGCATCGAGGCTGCGTAGCCTTGATTATGCCACGAAGCATGATCTGAGCAGCCGTAACCACATTGATCGTAATCGTAGTCGATACTCGGCAGGTAAGTATCAATCAGATCTGCCATAAACTGATTTTGACCTGAGTTGGTGTAGTCAGTCATGAACACAATATCTTTGTTACTTCCTCTGTAACCAGACATATCAAATTGAACCACGCCAATCACGTTGGCGTTATTACTTTTGTGCTGGCTAGCAATCTCGTTCGAGCCGCGCAGACCAACTTCTTCAGCAGCATAGCCAATCAGTTTAATGGTACGCTCGGGTTTGAAACCAGTCTCAACAATGGCGCGCAATGATTCGGTCGCCACAGCGATACCGGAAGCATTGTCGTCTGAGCCGGGAGCTCGTCCTGACGTATTTGAACTATTTATGGAGTCTAAATGGCCGCCAACGATAACAATTTCATCAGGGGTGGTTGTGCCTGTGATCGTTGCGATAACCGATGGTTGGCTCCAGTTGCTATGATTGTATTGCTGCACGTCAATATCATTACGCCCATTGGCAATTGACTGCCATTCGTCCTTAATCCAGTTAGCAGCATCAACACCAGTGCTGCTGGTGTAATAACGATTATTGTAATTACTTAAGGTATTAACAGTTGAGGTCAAATTACTGCTAGAGATTTGGCCTAGCAAAGCATTAACTGCGTCAGGGTTATCGATGGTGTAATTGACCGCTGCAAACTCTTGAGTTTGGTTAATGCTATGAGCATATTCTTGAGCCTCCTGCTGCGAGCTGTGGTAGAAAAAACCACCGCAACGTTTGTGCTCATCATGCATCATTTTGCTGAGCTCAATAATTTTTGACTCAGGAATCTGCGCAATAGCCACTTGGTCATTTTGCTTCTGCTCAATAACTCCAGACAGCTTCATTGGAATCGTAGACTGATATTTAGCTTGGATCGTTTCTACGGCATCGCCGCCAAGCGTGATCCATACGTCTTGTTCACTTGTTGATTGTTCGGTTACTGGCGCTGATGGTTTCTCAGCGGCTGCACTTTGTGCGAGGACAAGTGATCCAGCAACCACTCCTGATAGCAGGAGACCGGTTGATAGACATTTCATAATGTGTACCTACAAATTAGGAATTTAGGGAAGGAGGGACGATGGTCCCTCCTTTGGTTGGTAAGATTATTGAGGAGTTGCAGAGATGTTTAATGTAACACCTGAAGCTGCGCTATAGCCTCTTAATCCGATGTGCCAGGTGCCAGACTGCGGCGCACTGATGGTGCAGGTTTCTTCGTTGCCCCATTTGTAGGGACGGCAGTCGTAGCTAGACGTGGTTGGTTGAGAGCCGTGGCGAACATATAAGTCAGCGTCACCAGAGCCACCCGTGATAGTCACGGTCAACGAACTGTAATCGCCGTTTAAGTCTTGGCTATAACGCTCCCATGCACCTTGAGCCACTGAAACATTACTATAAGTTTCATCGATAGGCGGCGTACCTGGGTCTGTTCCATCGTTGTAGCTACCGACAAGGCTAACACCTGAGAAGCTTGAGTAGGCTTTAACGCGCACATAGTAAGTGCCTGCGCCATTACCTGAGCAGCTTTCGTTGTTGCCGTTTCGGTATGGGCGGCAGTCGTAGGTTGAGTCCGTTGGAGCCGCGCCTTTACGGACATACAAGTCTGCGTCACCGGTTCCGCCGCTGATGCTGAAGCTGATGTCGCTTGCACCAGTTGGCACTTCCATGGTGTAAACAATGTCTTCACCTTGTGAGGCAGACAGACCAGTTACAGGAACGCCGTTTTGTAGTTCGTTGCCTGGCTCTGGATCCGGACCGGGATCTTGTCCACAGTCGCGTCCTGGACTGACGTTACTGCTGATACCAACAGCTTGCAAGGTCGCATTGACATCATCAACGCTATAACCTAAGTCACATGCTGAATCTAAAACACCGTCACCAGCATCATCCCAGTTAGTTCGTGCTGTCCAATAGTTTTGGTTAGCGCGGGTGTAAACTTCAAAGGCTTTTTTCGTATCCCAGCCAGCAGTTGTTGCTAGTAGATAGAAGGCTTTATTGTAAACACCTGAACTGTGGTGAACGTCCATACCTGAGTAGTAATCGCTTTGGTGGCCAATAGAGTTACCGTCTTGAGTTGGGTCGTCCATGTAGCGAAGTGCGCCGTTACTCTTGAAGATTTGTTCACCGACTAAGAAGTCGTTTGAGCCATTCATGTAGAACTCAGCCGCTTCACCAGACATATCGGAGTAAGACTCGTTCAAGCCGCCTGATTTACCACTGTATACCAAACCTGAGTTTTGCTCAGTGAAACCGTGGCTTACTTCGTGTGCCATCACGTCTAGCGAGACTAGTGGGTAAAAACGGTTAGCACCGTCACCAAACGTCATTTGCTGACCATCCCAAAAAGCGTTCTCATAGTTGTTACCGTAGTGAACACGGACACGTAGCTTCTGCGTTAATGGCGCTGTGTTGAACCAATCGCCGAACATGTTGAATACAACACCGCCGAAGAAGTGGCCGTCGTTTAATGGCGAGTAAGCACCATTAATTTCTTTGACCGTATTCTCTGGGCACGTAAAGCTATGGATGCTGCCGCCACTTTGCGAGTTGTTCATGTTGATAGTATCAACATTGCTATTGCTCATAGTACAAGTGTTACCAGACTGGGCCACATTCATTGGATCGAAGTCTGTACCATAAACATAACGTCCGGTTTTTTGGTTACCACCAGGGCCAGTACCGTCAGCCGTTTGTAGATTCTCATAAGAATGTAAAACATCACCGGTTTTAGCGTCGACAAACATTTGTGGACGAGATGGCTTGTCGCCATGCGAAACGTAGCTTACCGAGTAAACGAGCTTTGCAACGCCATCGTTACTTTGCCAAATAACAAGATCTGACTGTTCGTTTTCGAAGTGAGTCGGCGCGCGGCTGGTTTTGCCTTGTGCGTTAAATTGCTGAGTGTTCTTAGCAATGGAAAGTGCTTCTGCCGATGTGATGCTTGGTTTGACGTTAGGAACATCTTGCTCGATGTCGCTTAGCACTGCGCCGTGCGCAAAGCTAAAAGCACCGCTAGCGCTGCGAGTAATAATAACATCGTCGCCAACCACTGGAATGCCTTTGTAGAATTGCTGATAACGCTTAGTCACATTACCGTTGTTGCTGTAGCTCTTGCGAACTTGTAGCGAGTCGCTGTTACCGCTTAAGCCAGCGATTTGCTTAGCATTCATGGATACTGAACCAGGTAACGCTTGTTGCTCAGCTATCAGGTTATTCACGGTAGGATTATCACGTAGCGACTGTCTCTCGGCTGCGTGACCAACGGCGGTCAACATGCACAGCGATACAGTGCTTAGCATGAACTTTGAACGAGTGTTCATAAACTTCTCCTTCTCATAGTGAGATAGACATATCTCTTATCAATTTTAGTGCTGAAGTCTTTTACCCATGCCTCCTTAGTTCTATGTCAATTAAGGCCTATCAGACAGTGATAAAAGTACCCCCTTCAGCTTTTTTGTGCTTTAGATTTACTTTAAATATTTCTTCAGCACGTCCAGTAACCTATCAGCGAAATTAGGGCTGTTCAATTATTAAACTGTATCGGATTGTATTGTTATGTACCTTTGTGACGCAGGCGTAAATAAGGTTGTGCGTCAATACCTCATTTAGTGTGAAGTCACGCTTGGAACGAAGCGTTGACGCATTATTTATCTCAAATATGACTTATTGAAAATAAAAAAATGGGCGCTAAGCGCCCAACATGTAGAGGAGGTTTTGTAATGAGTGTGACATCCTTGTCTTGGAGTCGTCCTATGCTCTGGGGGATATAGGCTGTTTCAGTTAGGACTAGTTTTGTGCAATGGCATTTTGCGTTAATTGCTCGCTAAAGCTGGAGTCTTCAGTTTGGTGGAAGCCAACCAGCAAGTTTGAGTTAAGTTCGTAGCGCACTGTATAGGTGATACTCTCACCATTGCTTAGTTCCAATTTTTGCGGGTCATTAAGCTGGTTGCCGACTTTATTAGAACTAATGTCATAATTAATCAAGGCACCAGGGTTCGGTAGCGGAATATGGTAATAACCTTCCACATCGTGACCGGTTTGGTTAGTAAAGGTTTGCGAGAGCGTTAAAACTGTCAACCCTTCAGAGCGTTGTTCAGTAATGCTGCTCGCGGTCGGCTGGATTGAGCGTAGCTGGCTGTCTTGCCCCAATGCATTAACCACACCAAAAAGTTTAATATTTTCTAGCGGTTCTGTCGGTTGATCGGCTTTTAAGTTAGCGCTAAGTCCGAGAGCGGCCATAGCGATGATTGCAAAAGTGGCTTGTTTAAATTTTGTTGATACGTTCATGTGTTGCTCCTTAAATTGCTGTGGCTGTGTGCCGTTAGCTATTTCGTTGTTCGATAGTGTTATTAAACCGAACCTTTATGGAGCAGGTATGTGGACAAAGTGATGGAAACTTTATGGAATCGGGCAGAAAAATGGCGGCCCATAAAAGCCGCCATATGCAGTAGGTTAGCTTAGTTAGCTATTCAGTCATTACTTTTTAGGCGTCAATGAGATTGAAAAGGTCACTGGAACCTCATCACTAATACTTTGTAAGCCAGCAATCTCTTGAAGCTTGTTAATGCCTTCGCTTATGCCTAACGCTTTAACGGACAGGGCAATGGGTTGCTTGGTGCTAACGGTTAATCCTTGCTTGCTTGGCGTAACGTCAACCGTTGCCGTGAACTCGGTGATCTTACCCGCCATAGAAAGGGTTCCGTTGATGGTTTGAGTGGCTGCTTTCTTGGTCGTTAGTAATTCAGGATCGATATCGGCTTTAACGACTGCTGTTTGTTTCGCTGTGGAATTAAAGACATGCTTCTGCATTCGTTCATCGCGAATCTCGATATTGGTGTTAACACTATTAAGATCGATGGCAATGCGCGCTTCACCGTTCGCTTTGACTGTGCCCGATAATGATTCAAAACTGTGTGTTTCAGTAATGTCACCATTTTTGGTGCTACTGAAGTTGAGCTCTGATTGAGCAGACTCAATACTCCAGTCGGTGGTTTTTTGATTAGTGGACTCACTACTACAAGCGGCGAGCACCAGCGGTAGGGCTGCGACGGACAGTACTTTTAGCAATGTGATTCTGAACATTGTTAACTCCTATTAATTGATTGAGTCGAGTGTAACAAATCTAACGTGAAAAAAAATCTGGTGTTTTGGCGAAAAAAGGATTAATTTTCGCTTTTTAAACTGCTTGGAATCGCTTTTGATGAATGCTGTGGTTCTGGGGGTTACCCTCTTTGTAATTGCTCAGCTGATGGTTGGGCTTTGGGCGTCTCGCAAACCAAAAAGTGAGACAGACTTTTTACTGGCTGGGCGTCAGCTGAAACCGAGTTTGGCGGTGTTTACCATTTTCGCCACCTGGTTTGGTGCCGAAACCTGTATTGGCGCGGCGTCCTCGATTTATGACAATGGCCTTTCCGGCGGCACGGCTGATCCGTTCGGCTTTGCACTCTGCTTGTTTGTCATGGGCTTTGTTTTCGCCATGCCGTTGTGGAAGCGCAAGTTTGTGACCTTTGCTGATTTGTTCCGCCAACGTTACTCACCCAGCATTGAGAAGTTAGTGGTGCTTATATTAGTGCCTGCGTCAATGCTTTGGGCGGCTGCTCAAATTCGTGCGTTCGGCCAGGTGTTGTCGTCACTGACGGGCTTGCAGGTTGAGATGACCATCACTATCGCTGCGGCGGTGGTGATTATCTACACCATGCTTGGCGGCTTATTGGCGGTGGCGGTAACGGACGTTATTCAGGCCAGCTTTTTAATTTTAGGTTTGGTCTTACTGGGTATTTTTGTCTTTACCAGCGGCGATCCTAATGCCAGCTTGAGTTCCGTTGATGCGGCGCGCTTTAGTTTTGTTTCGGAAGACTCAACCTTGCTCCAGAAATTTGAAGCTTGGGCTATTCCGATCTTCGGCTCGGTTCTGACACAGGAGTTGATCACCCGTGTCTTGGCTTGTCGCAGCGCTGAAGAAGCGAGACGTTCGACCCTTCGAGGGGCAAGCCTTTACCTCGTGATTGGCCTGATACCCGTTTATCTGGGTTTAGTGGGGCTAAACTTAATGCCTAACTTGGCTGACTCAGAGCAATTATTGCCGCAGTTGGCGAAAGAGTACCTACCGACGTTCTTGTACATTTTATTTGCTGGGGCTTTGGTCTCAGCGATTTTATCGACTGTGGATTCCGTGTTGTTAGCGGCCAGCTCCTTGATTTCGCACAATATCGTAGTGCCTTTTAGAAAGAAGCAACAAACTGTGTCGGAGCGACAAAAGGTCTTGTTCGCGCGGGTAGGAATTGTCGTCTTGGGTTCTATCGCCTATTACTTAGCGTTACATGCCAAAGGGGTTTATGACTTAGTTGTTACTGCATCTGCTTTCGGGAGTGCTGGTGTTTTTGTGGTTGGTACCTTCGGCCTATTTACGCGTTTCGGAGGCCAGTACACAGCGGCCATCACATTAATTACCGCAGCAACTATCTGGTTGCTGGGTGAGTTTGTGTTTGCATGGTCAACCCCTTTCTTTATCTCGTTGATCACCGCCTTGGGCGTTTACCTTGTGGTCGGCTGGATTGAGGGGAGGTTTACTGGGCCATTAACAGCAGAAAAACCTTTGTAGGTCTGCTTAAAAAATAGCCAATGAAGGCTGGCTTAGGGTAGGGTGCTGATGGTATAATTCGCGCCCTTTTTTGAACAAATCGGCTAATTTTAGCTAAATTGTGAAGCGTCAGGAGCAAGTAAGGTCACATGAGCAAGAAATTATTTATCAAAACCTGGGGTTGTCAGATGAATGAATACGATTCGTCTCGTATGTCAGATCTGTTGAACAAAACTCATGGTTTAGAAGCGGCGGCATCGGCGGAAGAGGCTGATGTGGTGCTGCTGAACACTTGCTCGATCCGCGAAAAAGCTCAAGAAAAAGTGTTTTCGCAACTGGGTCAGTGGAAGAACTTAAAAAAAGACAATCCTGATTTAATTATTGGGGTTGGTGGTTGCGTGGCGTCGCAAGAAGGCGAAGCAATTCGTCAGCGTGCGCCGTATGTGGACGTGATTTTTGGTCCACAAACGCTACACCGCTTGCCTGAAATGATTAAAGAGGCCAGTGGCGAAGGTACCACCAAAAAAGCGGTGGTTGATATTACGTTTCCTGAAATCGAGAAGTTTGACCGCTTGCCAGAACCGCGTGCTGAAGGCCCGACGGCCTTTGTGTCGATTATGGAAGGGTGCTCGAAATACTGCTCTTTCTGTGTCGTGCCTTATACCCGCGGTGAAGAAGTCAGCCGTCCGTTTGATGATGTGCTTGCTGAGTGTGCACAGTTGGCAGCGCAAGGTGTCCGTGAAATTAATTTGTTGGGGCAGAACGTGAATGCGTACCGTGGCCCTACCCACGAAGGTCACACCGCTGATTTGGCGGAACTGATTACTTATGTCGCCGCTGTTGATGGCATCGATCGCATTCGTTTTACGACATCACACCCAGTGGAATTCTCCGATCGCTTGATTGAGGTGTATGAAGACGTGCCTGAGCTAGTCAGTCACTTACACTTGCCGGTGCAAAGCGGTTCCGATCGTGTGTTAGCACTAATGAAGCGCGGTCATACCGCTCTTGAGTACAAGTCGAAAATTCGCCGCCTACGCAAAATTCGCCCAAACATGTCAATGTCGTCGGACTTTATCATTGGCTTCCCTGGCGAAAGCGAAGCGGATTTTGAAGATACCATGAAGCTGATTGGCGAGATTGGTTATGATCATTCGTTTAGCTTTATTTACAGCGCGCGCCCGGGCACGCCAGCATCAGATATCGTTGATGACACTCCGATGGAAGTGAAAAAGCAACGCTTGTCGATTTTACAGCAGCGTATCAACCAGCAGGCATTTTCAATCAGCCGTAATATGGTTGGCAACAAAGAGAAAATCTTGGTTGAAGGGCCGTCTAAGAAAGATCCAATGGAGCTTCGTGGTCGTACTGAAAACAATCGCATCGTGAACTTTGTAGGGCCGCACAGTTTGATCGGCAAGTTCGCGGAAGTGACGATCACCGATGCTTTCCCAAATTCATTGCGTGGTGAGTTTGAGCCTGATGGCTTGGTTCACTAAGTTAATTATTGTCATAGGATAATTCTTGTCTCAATTATCAAACGAAACCTTTGAACTGCTTCCGGCTGATAATAATCGTTTATCAGCTTTGTGTGGCTACCTTGATGAACATTTAAAACATATCGAGCGACGTTTGGGCGTTGAAGTCAATGTTCGTGGAAACTCGGTGAGCTTGATCGGCGAAGGTATCAATATCGCCGCCGCGCGTCAGGTGGTTGAAGGCTTATACGCCGATACCGCTAAGAAGAAAGTGTTAGATAGCGCCGATGTGCATTTAGCGATCCAAGAAATTTCTACGGAGTTAGAGTCGGCAAAACCTAAAGGTCATGTTGACGATAACGTGACCTTAGTGACAAAGCGTGGCCTGATTAAGCCGCGTAGCCCTAACCAGAAACAATATCTGCAAAATATTATTCACCATGACATCAGTTTTGGTATTGGCCCTGCGGGTACGGGTAAAACCTACCTTGCCGTGGCGAATGCCGTTGATGCGTGGGAAAAGCAGCAGGTTCGCCGTATCTTGCTAACGCGCCCAGCGGTCGAGGCGGGCGAGCGACTGGGTTTCTTGCCTGGCGATTTAGCACAGAAAGTCGATCCCTACTTACGTCCTTTATATGATGCCTTGTATGAAATGTTTGGCTTTGAAAAAGTGGCTAAACTGATGGAACGTAATGTGATTGAGGTTGCGCCGTTGGCTTATATGCGTGGTCGAACCCTCAATGATGCTTTTATTATTCTGGACGAAAGTCAAAATACCACGGTTGAACAAATGAAAATGTTCTTAACCCGTATTGGCTTTAGTTCAAAAGCAGTGGTCACTGGTGACATTACACAGGTCGATTTACCGCGTGGCCAAAAATCTGGTTTGCGTCACGTCATCGATGTTTTGAAAGATGTTGACGGCATCAGCTTTACCTTCTTTCAGTCGAAAGATGTGGTGCGCCATCCAGTGGTACAGCGTATCGTCCAGGCTTATGAAGATGCCGATGTGGCAGAGGCGAGGCGTGCGGCCGATACGGCTAATGATGCGGCAAAAAAATTGTAATGAGTATCATTGATCTCGCATTAGAAGTCGCTGTCGCTAACCCGAAAATTCCTGAACAAAAACAGTTTCTCGCTTGGGCGCAGGTCGCTGTCTCTATAGTTTTGGATAGTGAACAACCAGCATCTTTGTCGATCCGAGTGGTTTCCAGTGAAGAGAGCCAGCAGCTCAACTTCCAATATCGTGGAAAAGACCGTCCGACCAATGTCTTATCATTCCCTTTTGAGTTACCGCCAGGTTTGCCGCAGGACTTACTTCCTGAAGAGCAAATTTTAGGCGATCTAGCGATTTGTGCGGACATTGTTGAGCTGGAAGCAAAAGAGCAGCAGAAACAAATCGAGCATCACTGGGCGCACATGGTCGTGCACGGGTGCTTGCATTTGTTAGGCTACGATCATATAAAAGATGAAGAGGCTGAAATCATGGAGGCGCTAGAAGCTGAGGTTTTGGCTGGACTTGGCATAGGAAATCCCTATGTCATTGAAGAATAACGTGTTTATACTAGTGTGTTTGGCAATTAGAGGACAAGATAAAGCGCCATGAGCGATGACAAACCTCCGTCGAGGAGCTTCCTTCAACGAATTTTCGATATATTCCATTCTGAACCCCAAGACCGCCAGCAGCTGGTGGAAGTTCTGCGGGTGGCAAAAGACGATAAACTGATCAAAACCGATTCCTTGGCGATGATGGAAGGTGTTTTGCAGGTTGCAGAAATGCAGGTGCGAGACATTATGATTCCACGGTCGCAAATGAATGTGATTCATGAAAACGCGACGCTGCAAGAGATTCTACCGATTGTCAGCGAAACAAGACACTCGCGCTATCCCGTGGTCGGTGAAAATCGTGATGATATCGAAGGCATCATGTTGGCCAAAGAGTTGTTGAGCTATGCTTTTGACGAAGATGGGCGCGAAAACTTTGATATTAAAGATGTTTTACGTCCAGCCTACATTATTCCAGAGAGTAAACGCCTAGATATCTTGCTGACCGAATTCCGCTCAAAGCGTAATCACATGGCGATTGTGGTCGATGAATATGGTTGTGTTTCAGGTCTGGTCACGATTGAGGATGTGTTGGAGCAGATTGTCGGTGATATTGAAGATGAGTTTGATATTGATGAAGAAGAAAGCAATATTAAGTTGCACTCCAATGGCGAATACATCATTAAAGCCCAAACCGATATTGAAGACTTCAATGAGCGCTTAGGCTCGGACTTCTCGGATCAAGAGTTTGATACCATTGGCGGTTTGTTGGTCAATAAGTTCGGACACATGCCTGAGCGTGAAGAAACCATTAAGATGGGTGACTTCAAGTTTACCGTGTTAAATGCCGATCAGCGTCGGGTTCACTTATTACGAGTAAAACCGTTGGTGCAAGAGCAGAGCTCATAGCTTTCTTGGCTGGAACCCTAGCAATGTGATTCCTGCGAAGGTGACCGAAGAAAAAGTGTGTGGTGCGGGTATCATGTAATGTATGTTTTAAATGTTCATTTTCTTTGCTTGTCCAAAGAAAACGAACCAAAAGAAAAGACACCCCAAAAGTTAGGCCTAAAGGGCAACCCTCAGGGTTAAAAATTATTAACGCGCCGCAAAACGAAACATCCTTGTTTCGTTTTTGCTAAATTGGGCTTTCCTTGCCCAATTTGCCCTAAAATTTTGAATCCTGAGGCTAACTTTTAAGGGGGAGTAGGCGCTAACTGTTAGATTCCTGCTTAAGAATAACGTATGCAGTTAATCGTTTTATTTAATGTTTTATGAGTTTGGAATTAACTGCCTGATTTCAATATAAATGTAATTAATCAAAATAGTTTAGAGAGTCAACGATGACAGAAAAATTTGCCAGTCCAAACGGCTGGCTGGCATTTTTTATTGCCCTTATTTCAGGAGCCGTCTATCCCTTAGCGTTTGCCCCTTTGAATTGGTGGCCATTAGCGCTCGTTTCGATTGCGGCCTTGTGGTGGTTGCTTACTGATAAAACGGCGAAACAAGCTTTCCGACTCGGTTGGGGTTATGGTTTTGGTGTATTCCTGGCTGGTGTGTCGTGGGTTTATGTTTCCATTAATACCTTTGGCAACGCCTCGTCACCGCTTGCGGTTATTCTGACCATTCTGTTCGCAGCTATTCTCGCTCTGTTTTATGGGCTTTTAGGTTGGCTGATGCAAAAGTACTTTAGTCGGTACTCACTGGTTTCAAGAGTTATTCTGTTTAGTATTATTTGGGTCGGGCTTAACATCGCCCAAGGTTCTTGGTTCGTCAGCTTTCCATGGCTATACGCAGGTTACAGTCAAACCGAAGCTTTGATGCAGGGGCTCGCTGGGTTTTTAGGCGTACACGGTGTTACGCTATTTGTCGTTATCTTGAGTTGTTTACTGTCAGAGGTGGTGTCGACGAAAGGTTACGCCCAGCAACGACGATTTATTGTCCCAATTTTAATGGTTGTAGTGATTCCGTTTATCGCGACACTGCACATGTATTCAAAGTCACCGAGTAAAGAGCAAACCTTAACGGTAGCTTTGGTGCAACCGAATATCGATCAGCACATCAAGTGGGACCCTCAGTATTTCAACGCGATTATGTCTGGTCTTTTCGAGCAGACTGAGCCTTACTGGGGCGCGGATCTGGTGGTGTGGCCAGAGGGCGGTATTCCATCATTTGAGAATCGTGTGCCAGGATTGATGGCCGAACTGGAGCAAAAAGCTCAAGACAGTGGTACTCAATTCATTACCGGCATCCCGATGTATGAGCCTGAGAATCGTAAGATTTACTATTCGGGCATTCGCATGTTGGGTAACCATAATCAGGCCTATCACAAGCAGCAGCTGGTCCCTTTTGGCGAATACATACCTTTTACTGAACTTTTGCGCGGCGCAATCGACTTTTTTGATTTACCCATGTCGAGCTTCACGCCAGGCGATGCAGCTCAAGAACCGTTGCGAACTGAGAAAGCAGCACTGGTCCCTGCAATTTGCTATGAAATTGCCTTTTCAGGTTTGATTCAAGGCCTCGGAAAGCAATCACAAGATCAATTCACCGCGATTTTAACCATCAGCAACGATACTTGGTTTGGCGACAGCTGGGGGCCATTGCAACACTTCCAGATCGCTCAAATGCGTGCCATCGAAACCGGGTTACCCGTGATTCGTGGCACTAATAATGGCCTAACAGCCGTCATCGCCTCAAACGGCCGCGTGATGGAACAAATCCCACGCTTTGAACGCAAAGTTCTTGCCGGCGCTTATCTTCTTGATAACAAACCTACTTGGTTCTTACAGTATGGGTACTGGACGTTATTGGTGTTAGTGATTGGTTTGTTGGGCGTAGCGTTTGGCTTGAGAAAATACACTTAACCATATAGGTTGGGATAGTCGTTAGACGTAACCCAACAAGCTTTTCGATGGGTTGCGCAGGCTAACCATCCTATTTGAGGTGTTCGGTTTATATTATTTAGAGGAGTATATGAGGGAATATGATTTATGGTTAAGTTATTAGGCTTTACATTGCTACTAGCCGTTTCAATAACTAGTTTAGAGGCTGCTGAAAAAAATGTCCCTATTGAAGTTGTCGATCAACAGTTTAAAACATTAATTATAGAGTCTTTAAAAAATAACAATATTGACCATGATGTGTATGGCGATCATATCTGGATAAAAAACTCTGACTTAAATGCATTTGATAAAATAAGTTCAGACATTGAGCATGAGTACGCTCCTCCGTCGGAGCGTACTGTTAGTATTCATTCTATATACTTGCAGCGGTTTAAAGAACGACTGCAGGAGTCGGATATTAAATATACGATAGTTGAGTGGAATGGCTCTAACAATATTGTTTTAGAGAATAAGGAAGACATTTCTGAGGTTAGAGTTATAAAGTTCGAAGTGATGAACGAAACTAGGTCTAACCTTCGGGAAGACTTAGAGAAGAAAAGTTTGCCTATATTTCGATAGTTATGTAAGTTGAAATAGTATTTATATGCAAGCCAAAACTCAAGGCTAACACCAATCCCCCCTTTAAAAGTTAGCCTCTTCATTTGAAATTATAGGGCAAATTGGGCAGGACAGCCCAATTTAGCAAAGACGAAACAAGGCAAGCAGTGCTCCCGGCATTGCAACCGCATTCCCCACGTCCCTGTGGGTCAGAGTTTCGTTTTGTGGCACGTCAATAATTTTGAATGATAAGAGAAGCCGTTAGGCCTAACTTTTGGGGCGAGTTTTTTTTGTTCGTTTTCCCTAAAGGGACTTCCTTTGGTCGTTTGCTCGATCAAAAAATGAACTACTTTGTGTTAAGTTTAGTGATTAAGCATAAGTACATTTCCCCTATCTAAAGATCCCCGCCTTCGCGGGGATGACGTCGAATGATGAAAGTTATAACTTTAGTTAGGCCACAAACCCTGAAAACCCTAACAATTAACCTTGTTGCTCTCCCCCCTGTCAGGTAACATTAACGGTTTGTAGTTTGAGGCTGTGCGGGGCTTTTAGCCTGTTTCCTCTTTATCCTATTTTATAAACAAAGATTTTCAGACAATGCAACTAACTGAGCACTACCAACCTTCTGAAATTGAAGGGAAAATTCAAGAAAAGTGGCAAAAAAATCAAACCTTTAAGGCGGTCGAGGATGCTTCGAAAGAGAAGTTTTACTGCCTGAGCATGTTCCCGTATCCGAGTGGTCGATTACACATGGGCCACGTTCGTAACTATACGATCGGTGATGTGGTGTCGCGTTTCCAGCGTATGCAGGGTAAAAATGTGATGCAGCCGTTTGGTTGGGATGCGTTTGGTTTGCCTGCTGAAAATGCGGCGGTGAAGAATAATGCGTCGCCTGCACCTTGGACTTACGAAAATATCGAATACATGAAAGGTCAGTTGCAGACGTTAGGTTTTGCTTTTGACTGGGACCGTGAGTTTGCGACCTGCCAGCCTGAATATTACCGCTGGGAGCAGTGGTTCTTCACTAAGTTGTACGAAAAAGGCTTAGTCTATAAAAAGACTTCATCGGTTAACTGGTGCCCGAATGACCAAACGGTATTGGCTAACGAGCAAGTTATCGATGGCACTTGCTGGCGCTGTGATACACCAGTTGAGCAGAAAGAAATTCCGCAGTGGTTTATTAAAATCACGGACTATGCGGAAGAGCTGTTAGACGATATCGAGAAGCTCGAAGGTTGGCCTGACATGGTGAAAACCATGCAGAAGAACTGGATTGGCCGCTCAGAGGGCGTTGAAGTTGAATTCGATTTTTCTGAAGGTGATAACCTTCGCGTTTATACCACACGCCCAGATACATTGTATGGCGTTACTTATCTTGCGGTTGCGGCGGGACATCCAATTGCGGCGATGGCAGCTGAGAAGAATGATGAGCTTGCTGATTTCGTACACGAATGCAAAAACAGTAAGGTGTCGGAAGCCGACATGGCGACCATGGAAAAGAAAGGTATGGCGACCGGCTTGTACGCCAAGCATCCGCTAACCGGCAAAGACGTACCGATTTGGGTGGCGAACTTTGTCTTGATGGATTATGGCACGGGCGCGGTAATGGCGGTTCCTGCTCATGATCAGCGTGATTATGAATTTGCAACAAAGTACGGCATTGATAAAGCCGAGGTGGTGAAGCCCGCTGATGGCTCTGAGCTAGATATTAGTGAAGCGGCTTATACCGAAAAAGGTATCGTGATTAATTCGGGCGAATTTTCGGAAATGCCTTTCGATAAAGCCTTTGATGCGATTGCAGAAAAATTAGAATCGATTGGTAAGGGTAATAAAACAGTAAATTATCGTCTGCGTGACTGGGGCGTGTCGCGCCAGCGTTATTGGGGAGCACCAATCCCGATGGTGAATATGCCAGACGGCTCAGTGGTTCCTGCACCAGAAGACCAGTTACCAGTGCGCCTACCAGAAGATGTAAAGATGGACGGCGTGACCAGTCCGCTCAACACGGACGACGAGTGGAAAAAAGCGGTGATTGATGGTGTTGAGGGTATTCGAGAAACCGACACTTTTGATACCTTTATGGAGTCGAGCTGGTACTACGCGCGTTTTACTTGCCCGAATTATGAAGACGGTATGCTCGACCCTGAGAAAGCGAATCATTGGCTTCCAGTCGATCAGTATATTGGCGGTATTGAACATGCCACCATGCACTTGTTGTATTTCCGCTTCTTCCACAAGCTATTGCGTGACATGGGCTTAGTCAATTCTGACGAGCCTGCGAAAAAACTATTGTGTCAGGGCATGGTTTTGGCTGACGCTTACTACTATGTGGATGACAAAGGTGCGCGTCATTGGGTGTCGCCGCTAGAAGTCGAAGTGGTCGAGCGTGATGATAAAGGTCATATTGTTAATGCCGTCGATAAAGACGGTAATTCAGTGACTCATGCTGGTATGACCAAAATGTCGAAGTCGAAAAATAACGGTATCGATCCGCAGTCGATGGTCGAACAGTATGGCGCAGACACCATGCGTTTATACACTATGTTCGCGTCGCCGCCGGATCAGTCATTGGAGTGGCAAGACTCTGCGGTAGAAGGTTCGCTGCGTTTCTTACGCCGTTTGTGGAAGATGGTGCAGTCGCATCAGCAAAAAGGCGCGGTCAGTGAGCTAGACGTATCGAACTTGAATAGCGATCAAAAAGCTTTGCGTCGCAAAACACATGAAACTATCGCTAAAGTCACGGACGATTATGATCGTCGCTTTACCTTTAATACAGCGATTGCAGCGGTGATGGAGTTGTTGAATCATGCTGCGAAAGCCGAGGAAATGTCAGAGCAAGATCGAGCGGTGCTGCATGAAGCATTAGAGACAGCGGTTCTGTTATTAGCGCCAATCGTGCCGCACGTGTGTTCTGAGTTGTGGACGGCGTTGGGTGAGTTGGTTAATGATAGTGACCGTGTTGATGTGGTTGATGCCCAGTGGCCGACAGCCGATAAATCTGCCATGGTGCAAGATGAAAAGCTGATCGTGGTTCAGGTCAACGGCAAGGTTCGTGCCAAAATTACTGTGTCAGCCAGTGCGTCGAAAGAAGAAATTGAAGCTTTGGCAATTGAGGATGAACATGTGGTGAAGTTCACTGAAGGTAATACCATTCGCAAAGTGATTGTGGTTCCGGGTAAACTGGTCAATATCGTTGCTAATTAATGGTAACTGTACTAATGGTAACTATAGAAAGTTAAACGCGAATATTAGGATGTTAATGAAAACACGTTTATTACTGATAGTGATTGTCTTGAGTGGTTTGTTAACGGCTTGCGGCTTTCACCTGCGTGGCGCTGGAACCGATCTGGATGGAGCCAATGTTTGGTTATTGAGTAAAACGCCTAATGCGGATTTTGAGCGAACGTTGAAACAACGCTTGGCCTATCAAGGGGCTAACCTGGTGGAGGCTGCTGAAGATTCACAGATGCAGTTGGCGATTGTGGGTTACAGTACTGAGAAACGTACCGTTGCTCGTGATAGTTTTGGGCGCGCCAGTGAGTTGGAATTGATTTTTACGCTGCAATATCAACTGCTAACACCACACATGGTGACAGAGGGGGAGCCGGAAACGCAAACTCTTAACAGTCGTCGTGAATTTGCTTATCAGAGAACGCTGGAGTCAGGGCAAGTGAATGAGCAGCAACGCTTAATCGACGATATGCATCAAGGTGTGATCAATCGCCTGTTATTACAGATGGCAACAACGCATCACCTTACGCCAAATTAACGAGATCATTTGTGAAGGTTTATCCTGAAAAATTACAGCAAACATTAAATCAACAGGGGCTTGATAAAAGAGTCTCAGTGTACTTGGTTGCTGGTGATGAGCCTTGGCAGCAAATGGAAGCGGCGGATCAGATCCGAGGCCATTGCAAAAAACAGGGTGTACTGGAACGCCAAATCATTGAAGATTCTAACGCGGCTAACCCACTGACGGATCAGGCTGGAACCATGTCTCTGTTCGCCGAGAGTCGTTTGCTTGAGTGGCGATTTGATAAGTCCATAAAAAAAGCTCAAGGCGAAGCGATTCAAAGCTTTATCAATAGTCAGCCAAGTGATGTTTTATTAATTACGGCGCCAAAGCTCTCCAACGAAAAGCGTACCTCATGGTTTAAAACGCTAGAGCAAGCGGGCATCGTGGTCGAGGTATGGCCGATCCCTGCGGAGCGGTTAGGCGGTTGGTTACGTCAGCGTGCGACGAATCTGAATGTGCAGCTCGATAACGACGCTGTACAAGTCTTAATCGAGCGCTGTGAGGGGAATCTACTAGCGGCGCATCAAGACTTGCAGATGTTATCGTTGCTAGCTGAAGGTAACGTGATCACTGGCGACAATATTCGCCAGTATGTCGGCGAAAACGCGCGCTACTCGACGTTTGAGCTGGGCGATGCCTGTTTAGCGGGCCAAGCCGATCGTGCCTTGCGTATGCTGGCCAGTATTGAAGCCGAAGGAACTTATCCTTTGCCCATCGTTAACCAGTTATTGCGCGAATGCCAAAGTCTTGCCAAATGGTCAGAAGACATTGCAGCAGGCAGTTCGATTCCAGAGATTTTCAAGGCTAACCGTGTCTGGCCCAAAAAACAGAAAGTGTTACAGGTGGCTCTAAGCAAGGGCAGCGTCAAAAAATGGTATGCGATGATTCAGCGCTTAACCATGATCGATAAAGGGGTTAAAGGCCAAGCGGATATTGATGTGTGGCAAGAATTATCTTATGTGGTTTGCTTAATTGCTGGCGTTAATCCTTTCCGAGCCACAGTAAAGCCCTCTAAACAAAAGCCTTCGCAGGCGGCTACTGAAGGTTTGAGCGATCTTAAAAAAGCCTTTGGTATGTCGTGAGTCGTGACAGATGAGTAAGTCCACCTCTATAGATAAGCCAATCCATATCATCCTCGGTGGAACCTTTGATCCTGTGCATTTTGGGCATCTGCGCATGACACAGGAAATGTTGAACCGCTTCCCAACGGCAAAAGTCTCATTAATGCCCGCCGCCTATCCGCCGCATCGTCCACAGCCTGGGGCGACGCCACAGCAGCGTATTGAAATGCTGCAGTTGGTGCTCGGAAAATATCCCCAGCTATCGGTTGATACGCGCGAACTAGAGCGCGATGAGCCGAGTTACAGCGTGGTGACTTTGCGCAATATTCGGCAGGAGGTGGGTGATGCTTGTTTGGTCTTTTTGATGGGGACGGATGCCTTTGAAAAGCTCAACGAGTGGTATGAGTGGAAGGCGTTGATGAAGTTGACTAACATTTTGGTCGTGGGTCGCCCGAGCAGTCAGTTACCAACTACTGGAGAGGTCGCTGATTTTTATCATGAACATTCGATTGAGTCGCTGGATGAGCTTCCGCAGCACCGCTTTGGCAAAGTTGGTTTTTGCCAAATGCCACAGCTGGATATTTCGTCGACCTACATTCGAGAGCAAATAAATCAAGGCTTTTCACCCCGATTCCTATTACCTGATGGTATACTAGACTACATGAATCAGCATGGCCTATATGGCTTAAACCCTAAGAGTTAAGGTAATCAATGCAAGTCGAGCAATTAAAGAACGTTGTTGTTGAACAGTTAGAAGATTTAAAAGCTAAAGAAATCAGCGTGTTAGACGTGACCGGCCTGAGTACAGTAACCGATTATATGGTTGTTGCCAGCGGTACATCGAATCGTCATGTTAAATCAGTCGCGCACAATTTAGTGAGCGAAATGAAGGATCAGGGCGTACAACCACTGGGTGTCGAAGGCGATGATGTTGCTGAATGGGTACTGGTGGATTTAGGCGATGTGGTGGTTCACATCATGCTAGCTCAAACCCGAGACTTTTATCAGTTAGAAAAGCTGTGGGATCCCAACTGGAAAGAAGCTCGTTCACAGTAATCTCGTTGGTGTGACGCCATGCAGCTACGCTTAATCACCGTCGGTCAAAAAATGCCAAGCTGGGTTGAACAAGGCTACGACGAATATGCCCGACGATTCCCCAGAGATTTTCAGTTGGAACTGATCGAAGTTCCGGCGGTCAAACGCGGAAAGAATGCGGATATCGCACGCTTGACCGACAAAGAGGGCGAGGCCATGTTGTCCCATGTTTCGAGTGGAGACTGGGTTATCGCTTTGGATGTAAAAGGTAAGCAACTGTCGACACCACAACTTGCGCAGCAAATTGAACACTGGCAACAGCATCATCCCAATGTCGTCTTATTTGTCGGTGGCCCGGAAGGTCTAGCGCCAGCTTGTTTAGATAGAGCAAACCAAAAAATCTCTTTATCGAATTTAACGTTTCCGCATCCTCTGGTTCGGATCATTGTTGCGGAGTCCTTATATCGAGCCTGGTCGGTGACGGTGAATCATCCATATCATCGAGAATAATGTTCAATTACAGATGTGAAACAGAAACCTCAGCAATGGTTTAATCATCCTCTATGTTAAAACAACGCGAAGCCATTAAAGACGTCGGTCGAGAAACTTCAATGTTTTTCGTGCGTTGTGTGATCGCTCTGATCATCGTTTTTGGGTTGATGATTTTTCTCTTAGTTCGTGAGTTTAAGCTACAAGTCATTGAACACAATAAGTTCCAAACTCAATCTGAAAACAACCGTATTCGAGTTCAACCTGTCGCCCCTGTTCGCGGTCTCATATACGACCAGTCGGGCAAGCTTCTGGCGCAAAACCGCTCAATTTTTGCGTTGGAAATCGTTCCCGAGCAAGTTAATGATATGCAGGATACGATTGCTCGACTGCGCGAGATGTTTGATATTTCCGATGAGCAAGTTGCGAAATTTTTAGAGCAGGTCAAGTTCCGCCCTAAATTTAACTCTTACGCCATAAAAACCAATCTTGACGAAAGAGAGGTCGCTGTATTTTCGACCAGTCAGCACTTTTTCCCCGGGGTTAGTGTCGAAGCAAGGTTAGAGCGCTATTACCCTTATGCCGCCAGTCTTGTCCATGTTTTAGGAAGAATGGGCGCTATCACTCAAGACGATCTGATCAGGATGGATGAAAAGGATGTGCAACAAAGCAAGGAAATCGGCACGACCCGTCAGCGGTATGCTGCGACCAGTAAAATGGGTAAGTTAGGGCTGGAACGATATTATGAGAATGAGTTGCACGGAGAAGTAGGCAGCGAGAAAGTGGAAACCGATGTTCGTGGTCGGGTGGTTCGCGTCTTGGAGCGGGAAGAGCCGAAAGCGGGTAAAGATATCCACCTTTATTTGCACTTAGGCTTGCAGCGGAAAATAACCCAGTTGATGAAAGAAAAGGGCGTACGGGGTGCAGTGGTTGCAGTCGAGCCTTCTACTGGTGGGGTGTTAGCCATGGTTAGTCAGCCAGCTTATGACCCCAATATGTTTACTGGGGGAATTTCCAGCAAAGAATATGCCAAGTTATTAACACCAGAGCGTCCGCTCTACAATCGAGCAGTACAAGGAACTTACCCACCAGCATCAACCATTAAGCCACACTTGGCATTCTTGGGCCTCAAGGATGGTGTTATTACACCCAATACACGTGTCGCTGATCCCGGCTGGTTTTCTTTACCCAATAATGATCATCGATACCGTGACTGGAAGGCCTGGGGCCATGGTGCGACAGTCGGTGTGATGCAGGCCATCGTCGAGTCGTGTGATACCTTTTTCTATGATCTTTCAGTACGCCTCGGGATTAACAATATCCATGAAGGCATGACGCAGTTTGGGTTTGGCCAGAAAACAGGCATTGATATTGTCGAAGAAAAGGTCGGTATCATGCCGTCGCGGGAGTGGAAAAAATCAGCGCGTGGCGAACCGTGGTATAACGGCGATACGGTAAATATTGGTATCGGGCAGGGCTTCTGGACGGTTACTCCCCTTCAATTGGCTAATGCAACGGCGGTACTGGCGAATGATGGTATTCGCTATAACCTTCAGTTGGCGAAAGAGTTTGCTCAAGACAATGTTTATGAGGCCAACACGCCTGTGATGGCTTATCATCAGATTGATACCAGCGATGGTAGCTGGCTCGATCTGGTTAAAGATAGCATGAAGCGAGTGACCGAGCCCCCAAAAGGTACAGCGAAGACGGCGTTTGCTGATGCAGAATATGTTGCTGCGGGTAAAACCGGGACGGCACAAGTGCGAAGTATTGCTCAAGACGAGGAATACGATGCCACAAAAATAGCAGAAAAATTCCATGATAATGCCCTATTTATCGGTTACGCTCCTTTTGAGCAGCCAAAAATAGCGCTTGCCGTAATGATGGAAAATGCTGGCGGTGGTGGCTCGAATGCAGCACCAATAGCGCGCGAAATTTTAGATTATTATTTGTTAGAAGTGTTAACCATCAACCAAGCTGAGACCGCTGAGAATCAAGAGGAGACCGCCAATGGCGCTGCGAACTAGTGCGGCCAATACTCATAAAGCGCGCCGAAGTTTACTGTGGCGGTTGCATATCGACGTGCCGCTTTTAGTCGGTTTATTGGCATTGATGGTGTTTAGTTTGTTGGTGGTTTACAGCGCAGGTGGTGAAAGTTTGGCCTTGGTTAAACGCCAGCTCATTCGATTTGGTGCTGGCTTAACCGTCATGCTGTTATTGGCCCAAGTGGCACCGAGAACATTGAAAGAGTGGGCGCCCTTGTTTTTTGTTGTCGGGATTGGGTTCTTGTTGGCCGTGCTGTTTTTTGGTGAATCGAGCAAAGGGGCGCAACGTTGGATTGACATTGGAGTAAGATTCCAGCCCTCAGAAATTATGAAGTTAGCGGTGCCGATTATGGTGGCGGCTTACCTTGCTGATAAAGCTTTACCACCAACTTTTAAGCACTTATTAGTGAGTTTGGTGTTGGTGATTATGCCGACAGTGTTGATTATGATTCAGCCTGATCTTGGGACGTCACTGTTGATCGCAGCCTCGGGTTTCTTTGTCATCTTCTTTGCTGGATTACGTTGGCGCTACATTTTAGGAGCGCTGGGTGTTGGTCTGATATTGGCGCCGATTATGTGGTACTTCACGATGGAAGAGTATCAAAAAGGGCGAGTACTGACCTTTTTGAATCCAGAAAGCGATCCATTGGGCTCGGGCTATCATATTATTCAATCGCAGATTGCGATTGGTTCCGGTGGTATTTATGGAAAGGGTTGGCTTAATGGCACACAGTCGCAGCTGGAGTTTTTGCCAGAACGTCACACCGACTTCATCTTTGCGGTACTCGGCGAAGAGTTCGGTTTAATTGGAATTATTATTTTGTTGGCGCTGTACTTTTTTGTGATATGGCGTGGACTTTATATCAGCTTACAGGGTCAAGATAGTTTCAGCCGGTTACTGGGTGCGGCCTTAACCTTAACCTTTTTTGTTTACTTGTTCGTAAATATTGGCATGGTCAGTGGTTTGCTGCCAGTGGTCGGGTTACCATTACCGTTAATTAGTTACGGTGGGACCTCGATTGTGACTTTGATGGCGAGTTTTGGAATATTAATGTCGATCCAGACTCATCGAAGACTGCATTCGGCATAAAGTCTCGCCAATTGTAATTGTGACTGGCATGATTTCAGTCTACATATTTGTTGTTTTGGCTCTGCATTGTAGGAGAACTTAATGAAAAAAATACTAGCGACAATGTTACTAGCTTCGGGTTTTGGAGTGTTTGGTACAGCAAATGCTGGCGAAGCACCGACTGAACCAAAAGCGTTTGCTCAGTATATGCAGGATGAACATGGTTTTACCGCAGACTATATTACGACGATGCTAGCGAAAGCAGAAAAGCGTCAAAGTATTTTGGATGCGATTAGTCGTCCCGCAGAGGGCAAAGATTGGCATGAGTATCGTCCCATCTTTATTGAGCAGAGCCGCATTAAACAAGGCGTGGCGTTTTTAGAAGAAAACAAAGCGCTACTTGAAAAAGCGGAAAAGGAATTTCAAGTGCCTGCGGAAATCATCACCGCAATTATCGGTGTTGAAACCAAGTATGGTCGAATCCAAGGCAGTTATCCGGTGCTGGATGCCATCAGCACGCTGGCTTTCCATTATCCTAAACGTGGTAAGTTCTTCGCCGGAGAGCTGGCGCAATATTTTGTCCTCGCTCGTGAGCAAGGCTGGACGTTAGAAGAGCCAAAAGGCTCTTATGCTGGCGCCATGGGCATGGGCCAGTTTATCCCGACTTCTTACCGTCATTACACGGTGGATTTTGATGGCGATGGCAAGATTAATTTATTCGATAATAAAGCCGATGCGATAGGCAGTGTCGCCAACTACTTTAAGGTTCATGGCTGGCGTTTAGGTGAGCCAGTGGCTGAATTTGTTGATGTCGATGAGTCGATGGCGAACCAGTTTAAAAACGATCAACTCAAGCCTCAATTTACCGTCGCAGCCCTAAAGCAGGCAGGGCTGGATTACACTGGACAGGCAAAGGATCAAGATATCGCCGGCATTTATCATTATAAACAGCCAAACCGTTATGATTATTGGCTGGGATTTCACAACTTTTACGTGATTACCCGTTATAATCGTAGCCCGATGTATGCGATGGCGGTTCATCAACTGAGCCAAGAGATAAAAGCTGAGTATGATGTCAAACAACAAAAAGCCGCTGCCGCCAAGCATGCGGCCAATAACAGCGAATCTTAATTCATTGAGAAAAAGCAGTTTGAGTACATAAGAATGGTTTTAAAACAAACAACACAATTCGTTAGCGCATTGATTTTGATAGGGTTTTTAAGTGCCTGTACCACCACAAGTGGTGTGCGCAGTGATGACGAGGCGCCCGAGTATGGTAGCGCCGCCGATCGAAAGATCCCCGACTATGCACCAGATGGTACCGCTAGTTCATTCCAAAATGGGCCGGTATCTGAGCCAACACCGCGGGTGGAAGAAAAAAGTCCTTTTGGGAATCCTCCGTATTATGAGGTTGACGGTGTGGTTTATCACGTTTTGGCCAGCGGTCATGGGTATCGAGAAGAAGGGACTGCCAGTTGGTACGGACAAAAGTTTCATGGCCGACGCACGTCTTCTGGTGAGGTTTATGACATGTACCAGTTCACGGCTGCGCATAAGACGTTGCCATTACCCAGTTACGCCAGGGTGACGAATATTGATACCGGGGATTCTGTTGTCGTTAAAATTAATGATCGCGGTCCTTTTCTTAAGAATCGCCTGATTGATCTCTCTTATGCTGCGGCAAAAAAATTGGGCTATGAAAACCGTGGCACTGCGCGAGTGGAAGTGACCGTTCTAGCATCTCCAGGTGGTCGACAGACAGCTGCAAACACCGGTGGTGAGCTGGAAATTCCACCGATGGAGCAACAGCACGATAACGCGGAGTTGTATGTTCAAGTGGGCGCATTTTCTGACGAGATGCGTGCGGATACTTTAGCTGCAAGGCTTCGTGAGTTTTTTCGCCAGCCCATCAGCTTAACGCCAATTGATGTTAATGGGCAGCGTTTGCATCGAGTGAGAATTGGTCCCTTAGAGGATGCGCGCGCGGCAGAAGCGATCTTGTCGCAATTAAAGCAATACAGCTTTGGTTCACCACGCGTGGTGACCGATTAGTTACCTATTTATTAGCGCAGCAGCGAGTAAACTGTTGCGATGATTTTAAATTCGATTAAGTAGATAGTATTAAAATGATGAAGCATAAATTTTTAAGTGTCATGATTATTGGTGTTGTGCTGTTCTTAGCCACGGCTTCTGTGCAGGCTATCCAGCCAGCAAAACCGAGTGTTGATGCAAGCTCATGGTTGTTAATGGATTATGAAACCGGTCAGATTATTTTGGAGCAAAATGCGGATGAGCAGTTGCCGCCAGCGAGCTTAACCAAAATGATGACCAGCTATATCATCGCCGATCAGTTACACCGAGGTAATATCAAAAGCGACGATAAAGTGCTTATCAGTGAGAATGCTTGGGCACAAAATCCGAAGCTAAAAGGCAGCTCGTTGATGTTTGTCGAAGTAAACAAATACGTTACGGTCGAAGACTTGCATCGTGGCATTGTGATTCAGTCGGGTAACGATGCCAGTATCGCCATGGCGGAGCATATTGCGGGCAGCGAAGAAGCTTTTGCGGATCTGATGAATCAGTACGCCAAGCGTTTAGGCATGAACAGCACCTTCTTCATGAATAGTACTGGTTTGCCTCATGAGCAGCATCAAACCACGGCTCGTGATCTAGCGAAGCTGGCTCGTGCGTTGATTAAAGATTTCCCGGAAGATTACAGCATGTATGCCGAGCGCGAATTCACCTATAACGGCATTACTCAACAAAACCGTAATGAATTGTTGGGTGATACCACATTAGGCGTTGATGGCATTAAAACAGGGCATACTGAAGCTGCGGGTTATTGTTTGGTGTCATCGGCTGAGAAACAAGGCATGCGCTTAATCTCTGTGGTCATGGGGACAGACAGCATGGGTGCGCGTGCTGGCGAAAGTCGCAAGCTACTGAATTATGGCTTCCGTTTTTACACCAATGTTGAAGCTTTTGCTGCTGGAAAAGCACTAAAGCAGGCGCAAGTGTGGAAAGGCGAAGAAGAGCAGGTTGGGGTTGGTCTAGCGCAAAGCGCCGTGCTAACGGTACTTAAAAGCGAAAAAGATCAGTTGAAAGCCAACTACAAGTTAAATGGCAAACTGATCGCACCGATAAAAAAAGGCCAAGTGGTCGGTGAGGTGTACTTTCACATGGGTGATACGGTTGTGAAACGTATGCCAATGGTGGCATTAGACGCTGTTGAAGAAGCAGGATTCTTTGGTCGTATGTGGGATTCGATGGCGCTTTGGTTTGAAGATTAGTGGTAAACATTACTCTTAATATTAGAACACTATAAGTGATAACCGATTGATATAAGATGGAAAATGTCAGTAGCCTATTTAAACGGTGAATTCCTCACCTTAGAACACGCCACAGTCCCGGTCCTTGATCGGGGCTTTTTGTTTGGTGATGGGGTCTATGAAGTGATACCAGTTTATGCCGGTAAAACATTCCGTTTTTCCAGTCATATCAGTCGGTTGCATAAGAGTTTGTCAGCTATTTTGATGAACTTCGAACTGCCAGAATCGGATTGGTTAGCGCTGTGCGAAGGGTTGATTGAGCGTAACGAGTTTGAGAATGCTTCGATATACCTGCAAGTGACTCGTGGCAGCTATATTGATCGCCATCATGACATCCCAACTCTTGGTGAGCCTACGGTTTTCGCCATGATTTCGCCGTTACCGCCTGTGCAAAAAGATTGGCAAGCTTCTGATATTAAAAGCTATTCAGTGATTACTGAGGACGATATTCGGTGGCAGCGTTGTGACATCAAAGCGATCACTTTGCTGGCAAACTGTATGCTCAAGCAAAAAGCGCTTGAATCTGGCGCTGATGACACCATATTAGTCCGCAACGGTGAGGCCAGTGAAGCCACCTCTAGCAACCTGTTTATCGTGCGCGACGGTGTTATTATTACGCCGCCATTAAGCGAACACCTACTGGCTGGGGTGACCCGAGAGTTTATCTTAACCTTGGCGCAGCGCCATGGCATACCGTTTGAAGAGCGGGCGATCCCGGAGCATGAATTAGAGTTGGCCGATGAGATTTGGCTGACCAGCTCAACCAAGGAAATCCGCCCAGTGATCAAAGTAAATGATGTTACAATAGGAGATGGCGTCGCAGGCCCTGTATGGCGTCAAATGTATCAATATTACCAAGAGTTGAAAGAGCAACTATACTTGGGTGAAATTAGTGGTGGAGCAGTTTAGTGGTGGAACAATATTATGACACAATATGATCGTGATAAAGTTTGGGAATTTCCTTGCGAAATATGCTTCAAAGTCATGGCTGTTCACCGTGAAGGCATTGATATGGAAGTGGCGGAAGTGGTTAATCGCCATGCGCCTAACGATTATTCGCCTTCTTCAAAATTAAGTCGCGACGGTAATTATGTGTCCTTGTCATTCATGGTAACGGTAGAGAACCGCGAGCAAGTAGATGCCATGTATAAAGACGTATTCACCGTTGATGGCGTTAAAATGACCCTGTAACAGGATAATTCATAGCCAATCGCTTGGCCCAAATTTTATGAGCAACGACAATACCATTATAATCCGCGAACTGGGGCATGAAAGTTATGTCCCCGTATGGAAGCGGATGCAGCGCTTTACCGATGAACGTGACGACGATACGACGGACGAAATTTGGTTAGTGGAGCATGATCCTGTATTTACCCAGGGTCAGGCTGGTAAACCCGAACATTTATTGTTTCCCGGCGATATTCCTGTGGTACAGGTGGATCGTGGCGGCCAAGTCACTTATCATGGCCCCGGCCAGCTGGTTGCTTACTTTATGATCGATTTGCGTCGAAAAAGTATGGGGCCCCGAGATCTGGTCTCAGCAATTGAAGATGCTGTTGTGGATACGATGGCGATGTATGGCATTGAAGCTTATCCGCGCCCAGACGCGCCAGGCGTATACACCGAGGAAGCGAAAATCTGTTCACTCGGATTACGAATCAGAAAGGGCAAGTCGTTTCATGGCTTGGCCTTGAATGTTAATATGGATCTTGAGCCATTTGCTCGGATCAACCCTTGTGGTTATCAAGGGATGGCGATGACGCACATCGCCGAGCGAGCTGGTCCCGAAACTCTGGAGCGAGTTCAGCCAGATTTAGTGGATCATTTATGCAGCAAATTAGGCTATAATAGCCGTCTTGAAATGAAGGGCCTACCTGAGTAATTGGGTAAGGTTTGAGTGCTTTTTATGTCAAAACCTGAGTCTGTTGCACAGGCTACTCCTCGTAAGAAAAAAGTTACGGGGAAAGTCGTACCGGGTCATAAAATGCGTGCTGAAGAGAAAATGGCGCGCATTCCAGTGAAAATTATGCCAACGGAAGAAATGCCGCGTAAACCGGATTGGATCCGCGTGCGCCTACCGAATGGCAATCAGATCACTAAAATTAAAGACATGTTGCGTGACAATAAGCTGCACACAGTGTGTGAAGAAGCTTCATGCCCGAATTTACCGGAGTGTTTCGGTCACGGTACTGCGACCTTCATGATTATGGGTGATATTTGTACACGTCGCTGCCCATTCTGCGATGTGGCGCATGGTCGTCCGTTAGCGCTTGATCCAGAAGAACCGCAGAACTTAGCCGATTCGGTTAAATCGATGGGGCTGAATTATGTGGTGATCACCTCGGTTGACCGTGATGACTTGCGTGATGGCGGTTCTGAGCATATCAGTGACTGCGTTCGAGTTGCCCGTGAACAAAATCCCGGCTTAAAGATTGAGGTTTTAGTGCCTGATTTCCGTGGTCGTATGGAAGTGGCGCTGGATAAGATGGAAGCGGGTTTGCCAGACGTCTTTAACCATAACCTAGAGACAGTGCCACGTTTATACAAACAGGCGCGTCCAGGTGCGGACTATCAATGGTCGCTGGATCTGCTGAAGCAATTTAAAGAGCGCTATCCTGGTATTCCAACTAAGTCAGGCTTAATGATTGGCTTAGGCGAGACCAACGAAGAAATTATTGAAGTGCTGAAAGATTTGCGTGCGCATGGTGTCGATATGTTAACCATGGGACAGTACTTGCAGCCAAGTAAATACCACCATCCGGTCATGCGTTTTATGCCGCCGAAAGAATTTGATGAGTTAGGTAAAATTGCCGAAGACTTAGGCTTTACGAACGTTGCGAGTGGGCCGATGGTGAGATCGTCGTATCATGCGGATCAGCAAGCAGCTGGTAAAAAAGTTAGCTAAAAGCGGCCTTTTTGCTCAATAACTGCGTTACTTGTGATAAAAACTGGGTTGTGTGTTTGATATACACGCCCTTGCTTTTTATCAAAAAGCCTTGTTCTTGAGTAAAAATATCAGCTTTTTTAGTTTTGTATGGAGATGGGCTTATTAAGTTCGGTCATGTATTTATATATACACTCCCTCACTTCTAAACCCAAAAGCCTTGCCGTAGAACAAAAATCTAACTTCTTGGTGTGCTGCAGTTGCGAAAATGCCGCGAAAAATTCGGGCTTTTGAGCTTTATGGTCCTTATAGTAAATATTTAGCTTCTGACCAAGTTGTCCGGGATAAACCCAAAGGGTTGTTCTGATTTGGTCCTTGATTGAAAATTGAATGTAAACATGGGGGTTGTAATTAACGTTACCACCCCCATGTTTATTTCTAGTGATAAACGAGTCAAAATTTGATTGCTCTGCTGAAGAGCTACTCTGCTTAAGAGTTTCCCTGTAGATCTCCCCCTTCATATTCTTTTATTTCCCAGAGTTTTGTATTTGACGAGAATTGTATTTCGTACCCAGCATGATGTCTGGGTAAAATTTTTATAGATAGAAAGTGAGTTGATTATGCAAATTGAAGAAAACAAAGTCGTATTGATTGAATACACAGTGAAAACAGAAGAGGGTGTATTGGTTGATACATCTGAGGGTAATGAGCCATTGGCCTATTTGCATGGTCATAAAAACATTATCCCTGGTTTGGAAAATGCACTCGTGGGTAAGGCTGTTGAAGATGAGCTTTCAGTTACAGTCAAGCCTGAAGAAGCTTATGGTGAGCGCCACGAGCAGTTAATCAAAGAAGTGCCTATGCAAGCATTCCAAGGCGTGGAAAAAGTTGAGCCAGGCATGCAGTTTAACGCTGAGTCGCCACAAGGCCCACAATTAATCACTGTAACAAAAGTTGACGGTGATACGGTAACTGTTGATGGTAACCATCCATTAGCCGGTGTTACGCTTAACTTTGACGTAAAAGTCGTTGAAGTTCGTGAGCCAAGTGAAGAAGAGTTATCACATGGTCACGTCCACGGCGCTGGTGGTCACGAACACTAAAACATGGAAAGGGCTTTCTTCGGAAAGCCTTTTTTTTGCATGCTTTAAAAGCAAAATGGATTGTTGCTTTTCGGACAAATCCGTTTTACATTAGCCTTAGATACTAACTTAAAGTTGTGGATATGACTTCTTTAGAACAACCAATATTAATAAGCTTTAAGCTATGCCCTTTTGTACAAAGAGCTGTCATTACCTTATTGCACAAGAAGATTGATTTCACCATCGAGTATATAAACCTGCAAAAAAAACCAGACTGGTTTTTAGAAATTTCTCCCCTTGGCAAAGTGCCATTGCTGCGTGTCAAAGACCGCGTACTGTTTGAGTCGGCGGTGATCAATGAGTATCTTGATGAAACTCATGGTGAGCCAATGTTACCCAAAGATCCATTGGAGAAAGCAGAGCATCGTGCTTGGATTGAATTTAGCAGTAGCTTATTTAACGCCCAGCACCAATTGACTCAAGCTCGACGTGAAGAAACTTATCTTAAGATTGAAGAAGACCTGACAAAGAAATTAGCACCTTTAGAACGTAAGATTGGTAATGAAGGGTTCTTCGAAGGAAAGTCTTTTAGTCTTGTTGACAGTGCTTTTGCACCCTTTCTGATGCGCTCACAGATCGTTGCTGACAATATTGGCATCGACCCAGTGAGTGACTACAAGAAGATTGTGAAGTGGCGTGAAAATTTACTATCACTTCCCGAAGTGAAAAAGTCGGTAGTGAAAGATTTTGAAGATTTGTATATGGAAGGTATTTTCGAGCGCGGTGGCTATTTAGCCGATCAGTAAGCGTTCTCGCTAAGAGTAAACGGCTCACTACTGAGAATACCGTTGGAAAGCAAAGCTTAAGATAAAGAAAAAGCGGACATTCAGTCCGCTTTTTTTATGCCCTTCAAAAAAATAGCTGAGATCTAGCTACAGGTGGCAGTTTGGTCGCTTACCTTGAGCTTTGGCTTGCTGGTAAAGTTTCAAAGCTTGGTCCATCTGCGCTTGTAAATCTCGAATACGGGTATCCGTGGCTGGGTGCGTCGATAAAAACTCGGGAGTACCGCCGCCACCTTGTTTGGCCATATTCTTCCACAGTGCAACGCTTTCTCTGGGATCGAACCCAGCTCTGGCCATTAATGTTAAGCCAATTTCATCAGCTTCGCTCTCATGAGTGCGGCTAAACTTTAAGGCTCCGACTTGCGTGCCGACACCCAGCAGGCCGAGAAGTTGCTGTTTTTCAGCGGTTGGTTCACCCGACAATATGGCCGCGAGTTGAAGTCCAGCTGTGCCAATGTATTGGTGTGATACCCGCTCATTACCGTGTCTTGCCCAAACATGGCCCATTTCGTGCCCAAGCACCGCCGCCAGTTGGCTAGCATTACCGGCAACGTTGAACATACCGGTATGAACACCAATTTTGCCACCCGGTAACGCAAAAGCATTGGCGCTATCGTCGATGAAAACCTTGGTTTCCCAACGTGTCGAGTTCATATCAGGAGCCACTGTATTGAGTTCAGGAACAAGGGCATTGACCACGCAAGTCACATAACGATTTTGGTTCCTGTCGCTAGAGACCTTTTCGCTTTGCTGCATAGAAGTAAAGGCTGCAGAGCCCATTTGCGACATTTGTGATTCTGGGAACAGCGTCACCTGATTACGCCCTGTTGGCGACGTTGCGCACGCGGTGACTAAGGCGATAGATGCTAAGGTAAACAATATTTTTCTCATGGTGCGACTCCATTGCTTAGAATAATCAATATCTTAGAAGCAGAATCATTGGATAGCAATAATGAACTGTTACATTTAACAAAGCTTTGTAATTTGCATCACAACTAAAACTGTAGTACTTTTTTAATGTGCTGGTGGAATCTATGGAGTGAATACAGTATGCGCAATAAAACTGAACGTAGTGATAGTGTGCGGTATTCAGAGATGGACGACATGGAAGTGATTGTTTCTGTGACTGGAAGTGATAATGATTTAATTATTGTCACACTCTCTGAAATTATTAATCGTTTTAACGGGAATCTACAGGCTTCACGTTTTAATCGAATCGATAAAACATTTAATGGGTTATTTTATATTTCCCTTAATATGGCCTACTTTGGGCGCTTCCGCGCTTGCCTTGAAAGTTTAAACTCTGACAAACTTCAATTCGAATTTTCTCCTGCCAATTCGTCGAGTAATTCATTTACAGACGATAAAACTCGCTTTGAAATTGAGTTGTATGGTTTGAAAGAAAAAGCCGTTGACGTTGAGTTACTTCGAGCATTAGCTCAAAATCAGCTAGTAGTTGATGAGTTGTCTCGCAAGAGTTATATCTGCAACGAAGGGAAAAAGGCTTACAAGGTTAGATTTCAGGTTTCAACGGAGTATGTTTTTGATATTGATGAACTTGAGAAAGAGTTACAGTTTTTAGCTGAAAAACTAGACTTGCACTTAGTGGTCAATTTCGATGACGAATTGCAGGAAGCTATTTAGTTAGTTCCCTGCATTAAATTCTTTATTTATTCTTCGGTTTCTTCGCCGTCGATGACGAAGCCGATGCGTCTTTCTGGCTCTTCTTCTGGTACCTTTTGGACATAACATAACAACTCAACGTTGTTTTGGTGAGAAAGCACCATGCATGGGTTTCCCCCTGCCGTCCCTTCAATGCGTATACCGTGGAACGATTCTTGGACTAAGCGCGAGACTTGAACTTGAAGCCCGCCGTTTAGCATAGCCACAATCGTAGGCTCAGCGTCTTTTGGCATGTGTTTACGCCATCTTTTTATGGTTCTAGCTAAGCTGCGGATCAACTCGCCCGATGAACGATAATCGTTAATTTTCTGATGCTCAGTGTAAATATCCTCTAAATCGGTTTGCGGCGGCTTCACATCAGGGTGAACATTATGGAAAATCTCAATATCCTGCGGCTGTCGCTGTTGAATAATTGTTTTGTACTCATCGTTCATGGAATTATAGTTCCTACTCGGCAGACAATAGATAGGCAAACGATAAACGAGCCTTAATCAATTAGCAAGCTTGGCACATCGATCGGACGATCCTTCCTTAAGATAAACATCGGCTTACAAAAATAGATCGACTTTTGGCTTAACTTTATTCATCATTAGCTCCCATGGAAGAGATTGTAAATAACATCATCGACTGGATCCGCGCTAATCCGCATTGGGCAGGAATTGCAGTCTTCATGATCGCCTTTTTAGAGTCACTCGCAATCGTTGGTCTGGCGATGCCTGGCTGGTTGTTACTGGTTGGAGTTGGCAGCCTGATCGGTGCGGGCACTTTAGGCTTTTGGCCGATTGCATTCTTTTGTTTTGCCGGTGCAACGCTCGGTCAGGCGGTATCCTATCTGGTTGGTGTCGCATTTAAGGACCGAGTGCATCACTGGCCCTGGGTGGAGCGTCATCAGAACTTGCTTCACCGCTCAGAGACATTTTTCAGAAAGCATGGCTTTGCTGGGATATTAATTGGTCAGTTCATAGGACCTATTCGAGCTGTCATCTCGCTGATAGCGGGTATTTTAGACATGCCTGCGAAAAAATTCTTAACAGCTGTCGTTATCGCGACTTTGATTTGGGCGCCGGTATACCTGATGCCAGGTGTTGTCCTTGGTGCCGCTTTGACGTTCCAAAAGCAGGAAGTCGTCATATTAATAGCATGCCTGGTGGCGATGGCGGTGTGTTTATGGTTGCTGGGTGGTTACCTTCGACAGTGGCTTGTCTATAATCAATCGAAAAAGGGTAGCGAAATAGTACATCTCAGCAACCACTTTTCATTGAAGGCAGCTTCCTGTGCGGTTATTTTTCTAGCTGTGGTTAGCTTTTTGGCGCTAAGTTCGTATGGTGCACTAATGATCGAATTATCAAAGAAAATACTCGAAGTTATAGGGTAAGAGTTTGCAGGATCTACTACAAAACATTGCGGAATACTGGCAACAGTTTTTATTGATAGCATCGGCGCATTTATTGGCTGTGATGAGTCCTGGCCCTGACTTTGCTATTGTTATGCGACAGTCGCTGGTATTTGGTAAGCGTTTTGCGATCATAACCAGTCTTGGTATTGGCTTGGCAATCTTTGTTCATGTTGCTTATGCTGTGCTCGGGGTTGGACTTTTGATTCAAAGTACTGACTGGCTATTTAAACTGATTCAGCTAGCTGGTGCTGCGTACTTAATTTACATCGGTTATGGCGCTATCCAGTCACAAGCGAGTAACTCTAGCGCCAGCAAAGTGGGGCAGTCTGAGCCTCTAGTGAGCACGAAAAAATTAATGACTGATGGTAAAGCGTTCCGCTTAGGCTTTATCACAAACGTGTTAAACCCGAAAGCAACACTCTTTTTCTTGTCTCTATTCACAACGCTTGTTGATGCGACAACGCCATTGGCCGTACAAAGTTTTTATGGCGTGTGGATGGCAGTCATAACGGCGCTATGGTTTGTATTCTTGTCTTATATTCTAGCCAGCAATAAGGTCCGTGGGTTCTTTAGTCAGTTTGGTCACTGGATTGATAGAGTGCTTGGTGGATTCTTAGTGGCTTTAGCGCTATTTCTTCTGTGGAGTATCTTTAACTAGACTTAACGTTCTTGCGTAAAGTCATGGTTACGACCAATCCGCCGTCCGCGACATTGTCTGCTTGAATGGTTCCACCATTAACTTCGACTCCGCGCTTAGCAATAGTTAGTCCAAGCCCTGTGCCGCCAGAGCTGCGTTCACGCGCTTCGGTTGGTCTGTAGAAGGGCTCAAAGATTTTGTCGAGATGAGCCTCATCAATACCATGACCTTGATCGCTAATAACAATGCTAAATTTCGGGCCAAGGTCTTTAACGATGACCGAGACTTGAGTGTTATCCGGCGTGTGTCTGATGGCATTTCGAATAACATTTTCCACAGAGCGAGCTAGCAGGTTGTAGTAACCTCTAAAGCTAATGATCGGACTGTCGTGCAGTACCACCTCTTTGTTATTGGCTGAGGCTTCAAATTGAGCGTCACTGATAATGACGTCTAATAAATCGTTAATCACAAAAGTATCAACTTGCTGATGTTGTTGTCCACGCTCTAGCGCTGCCACTTGTAGTAATTCACCAATGAGCTCATCCAACCGTTCAACTTCGACTTCAATGCGCTCAATGTGGTTAGAACACTCTTTTTGACTATGCTTCTGCGCCAAGCTGGCTGCAATTTGCATTCGCGTAAGCGGTGAGCGTAGCTCGTGTGAAACGTCACTTAATAGCCGCTTTTGGGACATAATGATACGGTTGATGCGGTCTGCCATTAAGTCAAAATCTTCCGCCAGATCGTGGAATTCATCGGAGCGCTTGCCAATGAAATCTTTTGCTCGAGCTTGCAAGTCTCCTTTAGCAATGGCTTTTGTCGCTTTTTGCAGCTGGTGGATTGGGCGCGTCAAATACCAAGCTAAGGCAAAACAGACGAAAAAGCTAATCCCTAAAACGGCGAGAATTTGCCAGATGCTGATCGAATGAAAAAACTCCGTGACCAAGGTGCTAAAGTGTTGCTGGCTTTTTTGTTTGATGAACAACAAATAATATTGGCCGCGACTGAAAACAATCTCTGGGCCAGAGTAAGAATAGTTGTTGATGGTGACGGTAGCGGGGCGGTTACGTTGTTTATAGTAGGCACTGAGCTGATAAATGACTTCAGGGACTTCTTTATCGGAAATTTCATAACCTTGGTTATTGATAATAAAAGTGTTGGCCAGTTCTTTGTTGGTACCGCTGGGTTGGATCGGAAGCCCGTTTTGGTACTCCTCGATCACATGTTTTAACTGAATGGTAATGGCGGTTTGGCGAAGGAGTTCAGATTCTTTGGCTTCAATCGGCACCAGTCTGGTATCTTGTGACGTCAGACTATAAAGAAAAATCACACTGATAAGGGTGAGCAGGGTTGCCAACCAAAACCATAAAAAGATTTTCCAAAAAAGATTGGGTTTAAGAAGCTTACGTATCGTGTGTAACATATTGATAGCCGACACCACGGACGGTTTTAATGCGTTCTTCGCCTTTAATGTCTGTGCCTAACTTTCGACGCAGGTTACTGATGTGCATATCAATACTTCGGTCGTAAGCTTCCAACGAGCGGCCTAAACATTTTTCAGACAGATCATCCCGCTTAACGAGCTCACCTGCTTGATTGGTCAATAAGTACAGAATATCGAATTCGGTGGCAGTTAATTTTACTGCTTCATTATTCACCAATGCTTCGCGCGAGCCAGGGTTGATGTATAGATCGTCAATATGAATGGAGCGAAGTTTTTTCTTTTTGCGGCTGTAGTCTGTTTCAGTACGACGTAAAATGGATCGAATGCGAGCGGTTAATTCTCTTGGATTGCATGGTTTACCAATATAATCATCAGCGCCCAATTCAAGACCAACGATGCGATCAATTTCATCGCCTCGTGCGGTCAACATAAGAATAGGAATTTGTGATTCTTTTCTAACTTCCTTTAGGACATCAAAGCCATTAAGATTAGGTAGCATGACGTCAAGTACCATCAGATCGAAGGTATCGTTTAAAATCAGCTTTGCCGCAGACTCCCCGTCGTGGGCTAGAGTGATATCGAAGCCCTCTTGCGACAGATACTCCTGTAGCAATTGACAAAGTTCGGTGTCGTCATCGGCAATTAATAATTTGACCATATCCTTCCTATTGTAATGACCGGACTATTGAATTGATGTGAAACAATTAGTTATTTGAATATTACCACGAGGTCATGGCGACAAATGTAAAGAATGGTCAGTAGCCTTTACATATCTTTTCTTAGTTTTTACTTATACCCACAATATTCTAACACTATTTTCAGGTATAGTTTTAAGTAAGCGCTGGTAATCAGTAACTACCCCTTAGTGATTCTAGCCTTTGTATGAATTCTCTCCTTGAACAGACTACCCCTGTGAAATTCATACCTCTAGTGAGCAGGGCCAGTTATGATGCTGGCCCTGTTTTTTTATGGGCTGCTGCAAACTCCAACTTTTCTGCTATGATGGCCATACCTGAAGGATGCTTTCTTGAATGAGTCAATGAATCGCTATAACAATGATTTAGATTGGATGCTACATTCGCCAGAGCTACTGGCCTTAACCCACCACATGAGTACGGATGAGTTGATGAGCCGTATGCGGGTTTCTGACGACTTTATTTATGAAGATACGCACCGTCTGGGGGTTTATTTTGAACAGTTATGGCAGCATTTAACGCGTCATTGCGACAGCTTAGAAGTGATTCATCACAACCTTCAAGTGATCATTAATAAGCACACTTTTGGCGAGTTTGACTCTTTACTGCACGACAAGGTACTCAACAGTAATCTGCATTGTGAGCTGGCTGTTAAGTTTTATTTGCAAATTGGAACTGGTGATCAATTGAGTCACTGGGTTGGGCCTAACTTGCGAGACCGTTTCGATCACAAACATCAGCGTTTATTCGAGCATCAGCTGGCTCTATCCAAAGACGCGACCATAAAGCAGTGGCTAAGAGATCAAGAAATCACGGTCGATAGCGTCAAGGTGTTGACCCGTGGTCGCTTATTTTATCCATTGGATAGTTTCATGCAGGAAGATTTTAAATTTCCGCGTGAGATCAACCCCGAACACCTCAAAGGTTTTTGGACGACCTGGGAAGAGTTTGCTCACTTACAACTCAGTTCGAGTATCGACTGGTTTCTATTACCTAAGAAATACTGGCTTGCGGCTGTTAATGAAGAAGAGGCTGCTGAGTTGACTCCTTTGGATGAGAAAGCGATTTTAGTGCATGGCCATAACGAGCGTTACGAGTTTCAGCGCGTCCAACAAGTGGTTGGTGTGCGCCAAGGAGAAGAAATTATGCGCGGCTTTGTCGTGACTACCGATTGGTTAAAGAAAGCTAAAGCCCGAGTGCTACGAGCGTCAGACTAAAGCTTTCTCTATCATAGGGAGAGCGTTATAGCTTTTCTTTGATCAGTTTTTCGACCACTGCAGGCTCTGCTAAGGTCGATGTGTCGCCAATGTTTTCGATATCGTCTTCAGCAATTTTCCGTAAAATTCGACGCATGATCTTGCCAGAGCGTGTTTTTGGCAAATCATCAGCGAACTGCAACTTATCTGGTTTGGCGATGGGGCCGATTTCTTTAGCGACATGAGCAATCAGTTCTTTTTGGAGTTCGTCAGACGCTGTTCTGCCTTTCATCAGGTTGACGTAAACGTAGATACCTTGCCCTTTAATATCATGCGGGTAACCGACGACCGCTGCTTCTGCAACATCAGGATGAAGCACTAAAGCGCTTTCTATTTCGGCAGTGCCCATTCGGTGCCCGGAAACATTAAGTACGTCATCCATGCGCCCAGTAATCCAGTAAAAACCATCACCATCACGTTGCGCGCCATCTCCAGAGAAATAGTATCCTGGGAACTGTGAAAAATAGGTGTCATAAAAGCGCTGATGATCACCCCACACCGAGCGCATTTGTCCCGGCCACGAATGTTTCATAACCAAACTGCCACTAGCCGCACCGTCTTGCTCGTTGGCGTCGGTATCGAGTAATGCTGGCTGGATTCCGAAGAATGGTCGCGTCGCTGAGCCTGGTTTGAGCGCTGTTGCGCCGGGTAATGGCGAAATCATGATTCCGCCGGTTTCCGTTTGCCACCAGGTATCTACGATTGGGCAGCGTTTTTCGCCAACAACATTGTAGTACCATTCCCAAGCTTCTGGGTTAATCGGCTCACCAACCGTACCCAGAATGCGCAACGATTGACGTGAAGTTTTAGTCACTGCCTCGTCACCGCCCGCCATCAATGCACGAATTGCGGTTGGTGCGGTGTAGAAAATACTGACTTTATGTTTATCAACAATGTCCCAAAAACGCGAAGCATTAGGGTAGTTGGGCACGCCTTCAAACATTACAGTGGTGGCGCCATTGGCTAATGGGCCATAAAAAATATAAGAGTGGCCGGTGATCCAGCCTGCATCGGCAGTACACCAATAAATATCACCATCATGGTAATCAAAAATGTATTGATGGGTCATGGCGGTGTAAAGCAGGTAGCCCCCCGTGGTGTGCATCACACCTTTGGGCTGGCCGGTAGAGCCTGAGGTATAAAGAATAAACAGCGGATCTTCAGCGTCCATCACTTCCGGTGAGCACTCTGTTTCCATATCCTTTTTGAATTCGTTGTAATCGACGTCACGCTCATTATCCCACGCGGTTTCATTGCCCTGACTTTTAACCACCATTACCGTGTGAACATTCGGGCAACCGGCCAGTGCCTCGTCGGCATTGGCTTTGAGAGGCACTTGCTTGCCCCCTCTAACGCCAGCATCAGCCGTGACCAGTACCTGACAGTCGCTATCGAGTATTCGGCTTTTTAGGGCTTCCGGCGAAAAACCACCGAAGACAACTGAATGGATCGCACCAATTCTGGCGCAAGCTAACATGGCATAACCCACCTCAGGAATCATCGGCATGTAAATGCAGACCCGGTCGCCTTTTTTGACGCCGCGAGCTTTTAGAGCGTTTGCAAAACGGCACACCTCATCGTGCAGTTCTTGGAAGCTTATGTAGCGTTGTTGGTTCGGCTCGTCCCCTTCCCAAATAATGGCCGTGTGATCAGCTTTATCCTTGAGGTGGCGGTCAATGCAATTATAAGACGCATTTAATTTGCCACCTTCGAACCAGTTAATGTCAGCTTTATGATAATCGACACGACTCACGGTATCCCATGGCTCAAACCAGTCAATAAACTGATGTGCCATGCGTGACCAAAATTTATCAGGATCTTGAACCGACTGTTGATACATGCGGTGATAAGTATCCTCATCAACATGGGGGGGATGCTGAGGATTTTTGATAATGGGATAGGTTTTCGCCTCTGACATTGCTGACTCCTTCGGACCAATCTTTTTTATACTTTTGGCGTAAATCAAAGTCTCAGCATAAACCAAATTAGGAGAGATTGAAATTGTAACTATCGGTTGTATTCGTTAGGGTCCCATGCTTTTATTGGATAGCCTTTAGTGCATAACCTTTCGTTTAAAAGCTTGTATTTTGTTGAGTAATACACTTGAATCGCGTTGTTGTTGCTAATTGAATGAAGCTCATCGCAGTAGTTACGCAGTTTTTTTAGCTCTCTACATAGTTTTACGGCAGTAATAATTAGCTTAATGGTTTTATCTTTTAAAAGCTCTTGAAGCTTAAGTTCTTGTTCATTGGCAAAGCTATCAAGCTTAGAATAGTCAGGTATTATATACTGCCATGCTGGTAATGGATCAGAGATTAAAACTTCAGAAAGGTTGGACTCATCACCATTGATTGTAATTTGTATGTTGTTCAAAATAATTTGAATATCAGAGTCTATTTTTTCTAGTGACTGTATTAGCGAAGATTGGCTGATTTGATTTTTTAAGTTTTGTAATTGTGTATTAGTTTGATTATTCGATGCTCTTATTTGCCAAATAGCAAGCAGTATGGCTATGGGTGATAAGACACCAGCGGCATAAGAGTTATAAGTAGATAGAAAGCTTAGTTCAATAAAGAAAGGTAGACAAAGCAAAGCTAATATTATTAGTACTACGATAATTATTGATTTAAGATTCATAATTGGACTGTTAAGTTGTCGATGAGGCGAACCTTGCCTAAAAACGCTGCCGCTAAGATCACCAGATCGGTATCGCTGGTTTCTGCGACTTTGAGGCTGTCAGCTTGGCTGATGTTGAAGTAGTCAACACGAAAGCCTTGGTCGGTTAATTGCTGCGCGGCGTTTTGTTCGACTAAGTCAAAGCTTAAAGCGTGCTCTTCCAGTTGTTTTTTGGCCCATTGCAAAGTGCGGTAAATGGCGGCGGCTTGATCCTTTTCTTCTTGAGATAAGTAACCATTGCGCGAGCTCATGGCCAGGCCGTTATCTTCGCGCAAAATAGGTGCACCGATGATCTCTACGGGAATGTTTAGATCTTTCACCATGCGGCGAATAATCGCTAGCTGTTGGAAGTCCTTTTGACCAAAGACTGCAACGTCGGGGCGTACCATATTGAACAGTTTACTGACGATAGTGGTGACGCCGTCAAAGTGGCCGGGTCTGGATGCGCCGCAATGATTTTTGCCAAGCTCATCGACGTGAACTCGGGTTAGATTGGGTCGCGCTTTGTTTTGTGCAAAGCCGGGATAAACCTCTTCGACGTTCGGCGCGAAAACGATGTCGGCTTGTTGGCTTTTTAATTGCTCGCAGTCGTTGTCAAAAGTTCTCGGGTAGGAGTCAAAATCTTCATTAGGCCCAAACTGGGTGGGATTGACGAAAATACTGACCACGATCACGTCGGATAGCGTTTTGGCTTTTTCGACCAGACTCAAGTGCCCTTGATGGAGATTGCCCATAGTCGGGACGAAACCAATGCGATTCCCGCTTTTGCGGTGTGCTATAAGCGCCTTTTGTAGCTCGTCAATGGTGTTAACGATAATCATGATAGGAGATTCACTTAATCAAAAGAGTGCTCTGCGGCTGGGAATGTTTTCGACTTAACGTCATCATGGTACAGCTGGATCGCTGCTTTGATGTCACCCTTAGCATCAGCCATAAAATTGCGCACAAATTTGGCTTGAAACGGTGAAATCCCCAACATGTCGTGCAGAACCAAGACTTGGCCATCAACATCAACGCCTGCGCCGATACCCATCACTGGAATAGACAGCGCTTCAGTAATCTGTTTGGCCAAATCGCTCGGGACACATTCCAGCACCAGCATTCGAGCCCCTGCGGCTTCAAGACTTTTGGCGTCATCGAGCATGGCTTGTGCAGTCGCGTCATCACGGCCTTGTACCTTAAAGCCGCCTAGCGCATCGACCGATTGTGGCGTTAGCCCTAAGTGAGTACAGACTGGAATACCTCGCTCAGTCAGGCCGCGAATCGTATCCAGTAACCAAGCACCGCCTTCGAGTTTGACCATCTGCGCGCCAGCTTGCATGATGCGGCGAGCCGTGTCGTAGGCTTCCTCTGGTGTGCTATAAGTCATGTAAGGCATGTCACCAATGATCAGGCAGTTCTTATTGCCGCGTGATACGCATTCGATATGGTATTCCATTTGCTCCAGCGTCACTGGGACGGTGGTTTGCTGACCTTGAATGACATTGCCGAGTGAATCGCCAACCAAAATGGTATCAATACCAACCTCCGACATAACGCTGGCAAAAGTCGCGTCGTAAGCCGTTAAGCAGGTGAATTTTTCGCCGGCGGCTTTGAGCTTTTCAATGTGACTAATACTCGTGAATTTCATCAGAATTCTCTGTTATTTCTTCAATTAAACTGCTGGATGAGGGTTAAAATAATTTCGCCCAGAGTCTGTCGTGTGGATCTGCTCCAACAGCATTTCAAAATCTTTTTCGTTTTCCACTAAATCAATGCCTGAAGCATTCACGATCAGCAGTGGTGATTCGTGATAATAGTAGAAAAAATCCGTATACGCATCGCAAATGGTTTGCAGATACTCTTGGCTTATCGGTGCTTCTTCTCGACGCCCACGCTTTTTGATGCGATCTGAAAGTACTGATACTGGAGCTTGTAAGTAAATGACCAGATCCGGTTTCGGCGCATCAATCGTGAGATTGTCGTAGACCTGCTCATACAAGCGGAGTTCTTCTTCATCCAGTGTCGAGCGAGCAAATAAACGGTCTTTATCCATCAAATAGTCTGCCACACGAAGCGGTGTGAACATATCCGACTGGCGCACTTCTTGCAGTTGGCGTGCGCGCTGAAATAAAAAGTACAGCTGAGTCGGTAGCGCTCCCGCTTTGGGATCTTGATAAAAACGCTCTAAAAAGGGATTTTCTTCAGCTTCTTCAAGAATGAGTTCACTGCCAAGCACTTCGGATAACTTACGAGCTAGAGTGGTTTTTCCAACCCCGATAGGCCCTTCAACCGCAATAAAGTTATGTGGAATCTTGATGTTCATACTGACTCAGGGTCTCCTAGTCTTTTATCGTTATCTTTTCTAACTGGTAATGCTCACACTGCTGCAGTGCTTTGTCGATGTGTTCGCCATCGGGAAAGGTCAGCTCAGGGCTGATTTCAGCCAATGGCAGCAACACAAAGTCGCGTTGTTTGGCGCCATAGTGTGGCAGAGTTAATCGCTCTGTCTGCATGATTGTATGATCGTAGAGCACAATATCCAAATCAATTGTGCGCGCCCCCCAGTGTTCATGTCGAACTCGACCTTGTTGTTTTTCAATAGCTTGTAGCCTATCCAGAAGCTCAAGAGGCTCAAGATGGGTATGTACTTTGCAGACCGCGTTAACGAAGGATGGTTGATCTTGTGGCCCCATAGGAGCGCTTTGGTAAAAGCTGGAATAGGCCAGAAGGTAGCTCAGAGGGAGTTGATCAATCGCTAACAAGGCCGCTTTAATTTGTTCAAGCGGTTGATGTAAATTACTGCCCAGAGCGATATAGCTAACGACTGGCTGCTGCATTTTAAATCCTAGTTATTACCTTTAGGCTTGCGTCGACGCTTCGATTTACGGCGTTTATTTTTGGGTAACATGGCACGCTGAGTGTCTTTATCGGCGTCTTGGAATTCGGTCCACCAGTCCGCCACTTCTCGCAGCGATGGGTCGGATTCAGCGCGGAGTAACAAGAAGTCATAGCCCGCACGAAAACGTGGATGGTTTAATACTGACCATACTTTTTTACCATGGCGCTGAGGAAGGCGAGCTTGAAGTGCCCATATATCCCGAATCACTAAACTGTAGCGTTTTGGAATGGAGATATGCTGACTTTGTTCACCCAACATATGCCCCATGCTTTTAAAGAAGGCATCGTTAAAATTCATGCCTTTCGTTTCGAGTTGGTGAGCGCGCTCTAGCAGAGGCTGCCATAAAAATACAGCGATCAAAAATGCAGGGTTTACTGTGTTGTCACTGGCGATGCGTTTGTCGGTGTTCTCCAGTGCGGCGTGAATAAAGACATCAAAATCTTGATGCTCTGCCAATAAAGTATCGGTCGCCGGAAAGAGTTTTTGCAGTAAGTCGTGTGCTTGTAACGCCTTAAAGGTGGCTTCACCCTTCCCAGAAAGAAACATTTTCCGGTATTCTTCAAATAAACGAGCCGCTGGGACCTGCTCTAATAATGGTGCTAATTCTGAAATTGGAGCCAAACTTTTGGGCTCAATCGTTAAGTCTAACTTAACTGCTAATCGTACGGCTCGAAGCATGCGAACCGGGTCTTCACGATAACGTGTTTCAGGATCGCCGATCATGCGCAGTTGACGCTTTCGTAAATCGGTCAGTCCATTGCAATAATCGTGAACACTAAAGTCTTTGACGCTGTAATACAGTGCGTTAACCGTGAAATCCCGGCGCTCAGCGTCTTCTTCGATGGTGCCATAAACGTTATCACGCAGAATCATGCCATCTTTGGCTTGCTGAATATTGCTGTCACAGTGCGCGCGAAAGGTGGCTACTTCGATAATGTCGCGGCCAAACATGATATGAACCAACTTAAAGCGACGGCCAATGATGCGGCTGTTGCGGAACAAGCTGCGAATTTGTTCGGGGGTGGCGTTGGTGGTGATATCAAAGTCTTTGGGCTGTAATCCCAATAAGATGTCACGAACTCCACCGCCGACTAAATAAGCGTCATAGCCTGCTTTATTTAAGCGATAGAGTACTTTCAGCGCGTTGTCACTGATGTTTTTACGTGAAACGGTATGTTGGTCACGAGGAATGATGTGGCTTGGTTGAGTCATGTTAGTGCTTGAGTTGCTTTGTTGCTTGTTGTTGGCACCAGAGAACCACCGTTTTAATGTTGAGATCAATGCGCTTCATTAGTTATGGGTTACTTTCAATGCTGCAATAATAGCATAGACCCTAATCAAAATAAGGTATTTGTTGTTGGCGCGGGATGCTTTCTAGTGAAAAGTGCTCAATCGCCCAGTCGATAATAATTTCCGGAGGTTCTTGTCGAAGTGAGACCGGCGGCTTTTGTCCCAAAAATGCAATGGCTTGGTGCAGCTGATGACTGGCGCGAGAGGCTTCAATAGGCTCCGCATGGTTTTGTTTTGACAGCTTGTTACCGTCTTCATTAATGGCGAGTGGCAGGTGATACCAAAGCGGTGCGGGCTTATCTAATACCTCATACAGGCGTAACTGACGTGGCGTTGAGTCGAGTAAATCAATGCCGCGAACGACATGATCAATACCTGAATCGATATCATCGACCACCACTGCAAGCTGATACGCAATCAGGCCATCTTTGCGTTTAACCGTGAAGTCTTCATGATACAGACTGTTGTCGAATTGGCAGTGACCTTGGATCTGATCAAAAAAATCATACTCTCGCTGTCCATGACGTAACTTCCAAGCTACCTCACCGTCAAAGCTCAACCGTTTGTCCTGGCAAATATTCGGATAACGACCATCGTCGCTTAATTGGTTGACTTTTTTACGAGTGCAGTCGCAGGCATACAATAAGTCAGCCTGCTTCAACTCTTCTAAAATGTCGTTGAAACGAGGGATATTATCGCTTTGATAAATGATGGGGCCGTCCCAGTGCAGACCAAAAGATTCAAGTTGTCGCAGAATGGTATCGGCGGCACCTTCAATTTCACGAGGAGGGTCAATGTCTTCAATCCGTACTTGCCACTCGGCACCATAATGTCTGGCGACTAAGTAACTGCCCACCGCAGCAACTAATGAGCCGAAGTGTAAAGGGCCAGAAGGTGAGGGCGCGAAACGGCCTCGTAGCGATGGCTTAGTAGCGGTTGCAGAAGATAGACCGAACTCACTGTTATCATGAGTTCGGGAATTCTTTGAATCTTTCGGTGTTGCAGGCATTAACTGCCGTATTGACGCTCTTTAATTTCGTCGAGAGTTTTGCAGTCAATACAAAGCTCAGCCGTTGGGCGAGCCTCTAAACGACGAATACCAATTTCGATACCGCATGACTCGCAGTAACCGTATTCATCATCATCAATTTTACCGATAGACTGAATAATTTTCTTTAGAAGCTTACGCTCACGGTCGCGAGTACGAAGCTCTAGTGAAAACTCTTCTTCTTGGGATGCGCGATCAACAGGATCAGGGAAGTTTGCCGCTTCGTCTTGCATGTGATGCACAGTGCGATCAACTTCTTCCATCAACTGACGCTTCCATTCATTTAGGATATGACGGAAATGCTCATACTGAGCATCGTTCATGTATTCTTCGCCTTTCTTCTCGTTGTAAGGCTTAATTCCTAATTTTTCTAAGGTTGTGTTTGTAGCTGTTTTTTTACGTGGCATCTAATTCAATGCTCCATTTACTTTATGGTAACTTCCGACTCAAGGTCAGCCCACTTTTCATTTGTGCATTGACAAACTTTTAAAAAAGTGAAAGAGGGATATTAGCCCTCAAAGTACCAATTGAAAAGCCAAATTTGCCAAAATTGGGCAAATTTTTCACAGTTTTCAGCTAACCAGTTGATATTGCTATAAAATTACTGGTAAGGCCTGTCGCAGTTTAATCTCTGCGGCACTGATATGGGTATTGTATGCATAAATTTCAACCCCTTTTTGAGCCGCAGCGCTCAATAATTCAGCATATTTTGGGTCGATATGGGCGGCGGGGCTCACGGTTTGGATACCGGTGTGTTGAACGAGGAACAACAAAACGGCGCGATGGCCTTGTTCAACCATGGTGACGAGTTCGCGAATATGCTTTTGACCGCGAGTACTGACTGCGTCTGGGAAGAAGCCGGAGCCTGGCTTAAACGCCTCGCCAGACTTTTCATTAACCCCTGACTCAAGCAACGTTACGGTCTTAATTTCAACATAACAGTGAGGTTTATTCGGATCGGTTAACAGCAAATCAATGCGACTATTCTCTTCACCGTACTTCACTTCTTGTTGCAGTGAGTCATAGTCCTGGAGTTCTTCTAAAATACCGTTCTCGATACCTTCGCTGACCACTTGATTGGCTAAGTGGGTGTTAATACAAATCCAATCGCCTTGCAGGTTTTGGTTTAACACCCAGGTGTATAAATACTTTCTTTTGGGATTTTTTGAGTCCAGCAGCCATGCGGTATCACCTTCCTGCCAGCAGTTTTTCATCGAACCTGTGTTCGGACAATGCGCCGTAAATTCACCATGCTCATTGCTCACTACGTCCGCCAAAAAGCGTTTGTAGCGTTTGAGTAAAGTGGTTTTTATTAACGGTGGAGAGAATTTCAAATGGGAGTCTTAATGATTATTCCGCGTAAAACACTTTGCCGTTTTCAATCTCTAGCTTTACTTCGCCAAGGTGGGCTCCAGCGCAGGGGCCTGCGACGCAACGGCCGGTGTCGGGTTCGAATAGGGCACCATGCGTAAAGCACATCAAATATTGCTCGTCATCGGTCATGAACTCGTCTTCCTGCCAGTTGAGATTGGTTCCGGCGTGTGGGCAACGGTTGACGTAGCCATAAACATTCAGTCCGCGACGAACAATAATGAGGTCGCGGTCTTCGCTTGGTGAAGGGTGTGGAAATGCTTTGGCTTGACCGTCTTTGATGTCCGTGACTAAGCATAAATGTGACATTGTAAGCCCCATCAATTAAGTAGTTCTATTCAGGTTTATGGCAGACTGGATTAAAAAATATTAGCCTGCTTACTTTTACTAACTTGATGTTAGAATGTATGAATTCTAACAGTATCAATAATAGACGCAATATTAAGCTATATGCAAATCCTTATCTGGGGCCTTATTACCATCGTCGGTGCGTATGTTTTGTACGTGTTGTTTTTTTATTTGCTGCAACGACGAATGCTGTTTCCGGTCCATGAATTACCGACTCACAATGCAGAGCTCATCACCCAAGCTGGTGGCGAGATCATTCGATTGCCCTTTTCCCAAGGGGAGTTTGAACTGGCTTATCTGCCGCCTCTTAGTGAGGCTTACGGTGATAAGTCGCCAGTTATTATGTTGGCCCATGGTAATGGCAATATTATTGATGATTGGGCGCCTAGGCTTGATTTCGTCCGTCAGCAAGGCTTTAGTGTGATTCTGGCGGAGTATCCTGGCTATGGCCGTTCGGATGGTAAGCCGAGCTACCGAACGATTAAAGAGTGTATGCTTAAAGCTTATGACTGGATCGAGCAGCAGCCTCAGTTTGACCATGAGCATATTTCTTTACTGGGGCGTTCGATGGGGGGCGGTGCTGTGCTAAGTATCTTGTCACAGAAAAAACCGTACGCTGTGATTTTGATGTCGACTTACTCCAGTGTGATGGATTTAGCCAAACAGCGCTGGGTTCCTCATTTTCTGGTTAGAGACCCGTTTGATAATGTTTCAGCGTTAAAAAACTATGAAGGACGTGCTTATTTGGTGCATGGTGAGGCTGATAAAACCGTTCCTATCAATGCGTTGAGTAAATTATTAGCTGCAAAACAGGATGCCGAGCATCAAATTTATTCCACCGGTCATGCCGACACGCCTGATGACTGGGATGACTTTTGGGTCAAGGTCGCGGAGATTATTAAACCGAAAACAGCCGTCTAGCTTTTGCTTTCAGATACAGACTGTCGATTAGTTGACACATCGTGTAAAATGGACGCGTTTCCAAAATGAGTGGTAATACTGACCGAATGAACCAGCAAGATAGCCTACAGGCCAAACTCCCGACTCCTTGGGGAGATTTTGTGATCCACGCGCTCGAAACCGATGATGGCAAAGAGCATATTGCCATGACTTATGGCGAGTGGGATAAAGAGCAGGCCGTATTGGCGAGAATTCACTCTGAGTGCTTAACCGGTGACGCGCTGTTTAGCTTGCGTTGTGATTGCGGTTTTCAGTTAAGAGCTGCATTAGAAAAAATCACCGAAGAGGGTGCTGGAGTACTCTTGTATTTGCGACAAGAGGGACGCGGTATTGGCTTAACCAATAAAATCCGTGCTTATTCGCTACAAGATCAGGGGATGGACACGGTTCAAGCCAATGAACATTTGGGCTTTGGCGCCGACGAGCGTGACTTTAAAGTAGCCTCGGATGCCTTGGATATTTTAGGGGTATCAAAAATTCGTTTGATGACCAATAACCCGCGAAAGGTCAGTTCCATGAAGGGTGCAGGTATTGATGTGGTTGAGCGTGTGCCCTTGAAATTTGGGCAAAACCCCCACAATGCTATGTATCTATCAACCAAACAATCAAAGCTCGGGCATTTGTTTTAGACGCGTGTCTTAGAAACAGGTTCGCCCGGCCAAATACCGTATAAGGAATTGTATGACTTTAAAGATATTTCTTTCCAGCAGTAGTGCGCCTGAGCAATGGGGCGAAAGTGCTTTATTGAGCTTTAAAGACGATAGCGTCACGATTCACGCCGACGATCCAGAAATAATCCAAGTCGCAGCCCGACGTTTATTAACTCAGGGGCTATCATTTTTTGCTTTAGAAGGTGAATGGGCACTGGAACAACAGTGGGCATTTTTCCAAGGGGCTTACGAGCCGAAAGTGGATGTGCAAATTGACTTTGCTGATTTGAGTGAAGCTGATTCGCAAGAATTGGATGCTCGAATTCAAGTCAGCCGCTGGATGCGCTCGATGGTTAACGAAACGCCAGAAGTGTTGGCCCCAGAAGTGTTGGCGCAAGAAGCGGCACAGTTTATCCAAGGCCTAGCGCCGGATCATGTGAGTTACGATATTATCGCGGGTGAAGATCTTGAGAAACAAGGTCATATTGGTACGTGGGAAGTTGGCCGAGGTTCAACGCGTCCACCAGCGCTATTGAAGCTGAAGTTTGATCCGAAGGGCGACAATGCGGCACCGGTTGCGGCGCTTGTGGGTAAAGGGATTACCTTTGATAGTGGTGGTTACAGCATTAAGGCGAGTGCTGGTATGTTGCACATGAAAGCGGATATGGGCGGTGCGGCTACGGTAACCGGTGGTTTAGCGTTAGCCATTTTGCGTGGTTTGGATAAACCGGTGAACCTGTATTTGTGTTGTGCCGAAAACCTTATTAGCGGTCATGCCTACAAGCTGGGCGATATTCTGACTTACCCGAATGGCGTCACGGTGGAAATTCAAAATACTGACGCTGAAGGCCGTGTGGTCATGGCGGATGGTTTATTGCTTGCCGGTCAGTCTGGCGCGAAAACCATTATTGACGCAGCGACTTTGACAGGCGCGGCTGTGACGGCGGTTGGTGGTGATTACAATGCGGTTTTTGCCTTGGATAATGACGCCAGCGAAGAGTTTTTAGCCATTTCAAAAGAAGAACATGAGCGTCATTGGCCATTGCCGCTAGAAGCGTTCCACGCACACCGCTGTCCATCGCATTTTGCCGACACTGCGAATAGCCGTGCGGTAAAAGGTGGCGGCCCTGGTGGTGCCAGCAACGCTGCTGGGTTCTTATCGCGCTTTGTGCCAAATAACGGTCAAGGCTGGGTTCATGTGGATCTGGCTGCGGCTTACAACGATAGTCCAACACCAAAATGGTCTGCGGGCGGTACTGGTCTAGGCTTTAGAAGTATTGCTGCTAAGTTGTTGAAAAGCTGAAGTTTCACTCTGCCATTCTGCGGTTAAGCCGCAGAATGGCAAGTATTCTTGCGGCGCAATCAGTCTTTAATCCCAAAAAACTGTTCCTTGATGCTGGGCTGATACACCGGCCATTCTTCTATCACTTCGTAATAAACGCCTTTCTCATTTTGCACCGACTCTATCAAGCAAAAGCGTTCGACTTGAAACTCCAAGCTCAGTAGCTGCTGTATATCGCCTACTGGCTGGCACTCTCGAAACAGAGTGATGTGGGGGCGAAAGCCATGTTTATCCTTGGGAAAGCGAAATCCCCCGCTCGCTAAAGCGCGACTGATGTGGGACTTTAGGTTTTTGAGTTGTGCCTTGCCCTGATTGATTTCAACACAACCTATTTCAGTATTGGGGTAGTAGGCATAGTGGTTAGCGCTTATTTCAAACGGCTTGATGCTCGGCACATCAATGGATTCGGCGATATCATGGAGCTGTTGGCGGTCAACGGCACCTAAAAATTGCAGGGTCAGGTGGAAATTATGAGGGCTGACGGCTCGACCAGTAAATACGGGGTTGCCATGCTGCAACAGTTCCAGCTGGTTTTTTGTGGCCTGATCCAGCTCAACGGCAAAAAACAGTCTTGCCTTATTTTTAACAGAATTTGCTATAGATGGCATATAATCTTTGACGATTTATTTGTTAAGATGATGTTAATAACATTAACTGTAATCATAGTATGTCAAAAAAGCCTAAAAAGAAAACCAGCAAAACTGCTAGTCAGAAAACAAGCAAAAAAAATAGCACTAAACAATCATTCTGGAAGCGGTGGCGTTCGGTATTTTGGAAGCTGGCGCTGGTCTTTGTTGTGCTGTTCGCGGGTTTTACCCTTTACCTTGACTCTTTGATCCAAAGCAAGTTCAAGGAGAATCGTTGGCAGCTTCCAGCTAGAGTGTATGCCCAGTCATTGGAGTTGGCTAATGGTAAACCGATGACGGCGACCCGTTTAAGACAAGAGCTTGAGCTGCTGGGCTATCGTAAAGTGGTTAAAGCCACTCGCCAAGGTGATTATGAAAATTATAAAGGCTCCTTCTTTATCCACATCCGTGAGTTTCAGTTTTGGGATGGTGAGCAAGAATCCTTGCCAGTGTCTTTCAATATTCAGTCCGGGCGAATTGCTGAGTTAAAAAATCGAGATAGCGGTGAAACGTTACAGATGGCTCGACTCGATCCTTTATTAATTGGGCAGTTCCATCCTAATCGATTAGAAGACCGTATTTTAGTGCACTTGGATGATGTTCCTGAGCACTTTAAACAAGCGCTGTTAACTGTCGAAGACCGTGACTTTTATGAGCATAGTGGCGTCTCACCAAAAGCTATCATGCGCGCGCTGTGGCATAACATCACGAGCGATAGGCGCTCGCAGGGTGGCAGTACTATCACGCAGCAGTTGGTGAAAAATTATTTTCTAACTAACGACAGAACGCTATGGCGAAAATTTAAAGAAGCCATCATGTCGGTCATTCTTGAAATTCGGTATGAAAAAGATGACATTCTTCAAGCGTATTATAATGAGGTCTACTTTGGTCAGGATGGTGGGCGTGCGATCCATGGCGTCGGTTTGGCGAGCCAGTATTTCTTTGACAAGAGAGTGAGGGATTTAACGCCAGCGCAATCCGCTTTGTTGGTGGGCATGTTAAAAAGTCCTAGTGGTTATAATCCGCGCCGCAAGAAAGAAGCGGCTTTGAAGCGACGTAACCAAGTGTTGAAGCTGATGCATGATCAGAAATTCTTAACCAAACAAGAGTATGAGCAGCAGCGTGAAACCACTTTATCGGTAGTGAATAAGCCAGAACTCAAACTCTCAAGAGTTCCAGCTTTTATGGATCTGGTACGTCGCCGTTTACAAGATTCTTACTCTGAAGAAGAGTTAAAGTCGGAAGGCCTGCAAATCTTTACCACGCTCGATCCAGTGATGCAGCGTTACACTGAGGAAAAGGTCGCATCGACATTAACGCGTATCGAAAAGTCGAAAGGCATTGAAGATGACTCGTTACAAACAGCGGTGATTATTACATCGAGTCAAACCGGAAACATTCTAGCGCTTGTGGGTGATCGCTATTCTGATAAAGCTGGCTTTAACCGCGCGATTGATGCCAAGCGTCAAATCGGCTCGGTGATCAAGCCTTATGTTGTGCTCGCTGCCTTAGAGAAAAGTAAACAGTATGACTTAGCCACCATTATTAGTGATGAGCCATTATCATTAAAGCAGCGTGACGGCACCTTGTGGGAGCCGCGTAATTATGATCGCGAGTACCATGGGCAAGTGCCCTTGTTTGTCGCTTTGATGGAGTCTTACAATATTGCTATGGCACGTCTTGGGCAGCAAGTGGGTATTGATACAGTGGCTGACTTTATTGAACAGGCAGGCGTTGAAGGTGAGGTCCGAGCGCTCGATGCTTTGCCGTTGGGAGTCCTTGAGTTAACGCCGATTGAGTTAGCCGGACTTTACCAGTCCTTGGCCAGCGGTGGGTTAAAAATCAAGCCTGCTGCGATTACCGCAGTAACGGATAATCAGGGCGAGTTGCTGGAACGATATCCGATTGATTCAGTACGAATTGCCTCAGAACTGAATACTTATCTGGTGAAAGCGGGCATGCAATTGGTGGTGGAAAAAGGGACGGCACGTTACTTGCATAATCAAAACCCATTCACACGATTTGCGGGCAAGACCGGTACTACCAATGATTTGAAAGACTCGTGGTTCGCGGGGTTTTCTGGAGAGCACTTGGCTGTCGTATGGGTCGGGCGTGATGATAGTCAGGAAGCGAACATTACAGGCTCATCAGCGGCGCTTCCAGTCTTTACGGACATCTTTAATGGTATTCCTACAGAAACTTTACAGTTAGGTTATGAGGAAGACATTGAATGGAAGTTAATCGATCAAGACAGTGGATTGTTGTCGAACGATTACTGTGAAGAGTCGATAGAAATTCCCTTTATTCGTGGCACAGCTCCGACCGAGGAAGCTCCGTGTCAGCCAGAAGAAGAGGAGTCATTCTTTGGACTTTAAGCTACACCCAGTCTTGGAAAAAGACTGCGTACCCTTGGGGCAGTTCGAACTGTGCTTAGTGCTGCTGATGAACGATGAGCATTATCCCTGGTTGATTTTAGTGCCGCGGGTTAATGCGATTCGTGAGGCATTTGAATTATCCCAAGAGCAGCAAGTGCTACTGATGAGTGAGTCGAATTTCGTATCGAAAATGATGAGCGAAGCATTTCAAGCCGACAAAATGAATCAGGCAGCGTTAGGAAACATGGTGCCACAACTGCATATTCATCATATTGCTCGATATGAAAAGGATGCGGCTTGGCCTGCACCGGTGTGGGGAAAAGTTCCAGCCAAAGCGTATTCAGAAAAGTCTTTAGAGGTGATGGTTACTAAGCTTAATAATGCACTCAGTAACCATCCGAGTTATCGAGCTTACTGAGGGCGGGTAAATTCAAACTGAGAGTTGTCCAACCACTCGATGCTCGTGTCGCTAGACATGCCCTGAAACGCTTTGCCTAACGCTTCTGCTAGCGATACTAGGTTTGGGATATTGATGATCGAGGCATCATCATGAGGTTGATGATAATGGCCTTGTCCGCGCCACACAGAAATGGCGTGCATCGGAATGCCTGTGACCTTAGCCTTTTCTTTGTTTTGAAAAACATTTCTGAGCGTATCGTCATCAGCATCAAGCAGGGCAAATGGCGCATTGTCCGAGCGGAAAAATAACCCCATCTTTGGATCCAGAACCGGATCGAGTGCCCAGCCTTGTTTCTCGAGTTCGGCTTTCAGTAATGGGTAAAGCGTGGAGTATTTGTCACCGGTCATCCAAGCGCTGTTTAACTTGTCTTCTAGCGGAACACCAACTAGTTCAAACATAAACCCACTTTCTATTTTATTCAGCGGGATCCATGGGTTCTGAGCAAAGTATTTTGAACCCTGCAAGCCCATTTCCTCGGCATCCCAAGCTGCGATGATAAGGTTAAACGGCAGCTGCTCATACTGAGCTAAAGTTTTCGCGAAGATCATTGACGCTACAACACCACTCGCATCATCGTCTGCGCCGTTAAATATTTGATCGCCTTCGAGTTTGGTATTCACACCCACATGATCATAATGTGCGCCAACAATAAAGTAACGATCTGACTCGCAGGAGCACGGAAGGTAGCCGATAACATTGGCCGCCTGTAAAGGCTCACCTTGACGGCTGTGGGCAGTAAACTTCTGAAGGTAGGAGTCTTGCCCTGGAACTGTTTGCAACCCGATATCTTTAAAGCGTTGAATTATCCATTGCTGGACTTGTAAGTTATCGGAGCTGCCAGTCTTACGACCTTGTCGTTCATCGGCGGCGAGATAATTCATCCACGCATCAGCCAGTTCTACATTGTCGCTAACGTCGGATTCTGAACTTCCTGCTAAGGCAGTATTTGTCGCAAGGAGCAAAGTGAATGATGCGATGAAGGTATGTAAGGTTTTCAATGTAAAAACTCCTTAGAGATGGGCTCCAAGCGTTGCTCAACTAAGTGTGCTGCTTGTTGCCAATTAATGTCATCAATGCTGTCTTTATCGAGCGCTAACTGGCTCAAAATGTCCGCCTGTACTTTGCCTCGGCGATAAGCTTCGGCATAAGGAATATGATGGAACATGACCATTGAGTAGCGAGGAATAAACTGAGTTGGGAATTGCTGCTCGAGTTTGAATGCGATCGATTTTTTGAGTTGAAACTGCGGGTCTCTTACTGAGTCGCGCATTTCAATATAATTCTCAAGCGCCATGTCGGCAATCGCATCGGCGTTATCACGACGCACCGAAGTAAATTCAGCAATCACTTTTGTCCAATTATCGGCATGCTTATTAAGCAAACGGTACAATTCTGAGCAGTCTTCAAAGCCACAGTTCATACCTTGCCCATGAAATGGAACAATGGCATGTGAAGCATCGCCAAACAGCAAAATCTCGCCGTGCGACCAGTTTTGTGCACGAACCGTTCCTAAAATTCCTGTGGGGTTGGTAAAGTAGTGATCGGCTAAGTCAGGGATTAACTCAAGCACATCACTGAACTTGTCTTTAAAAAACTGTTCAACTTGGTTTTTAGTTTTAAATTCTTCAAAGCTAACCGGCCCCTTGTTCGGCATAAACAACGTGACGGTAAATGAACCATCGAGGTTGGGCAGGGCGATGAGCATATAGCCGCCTCGTGGCCAAATATGCAAGGCTTCTTTCTCAATTTGGAACGGTTGGATGTCGCCAGCAGGAATGGTCAATTCTTTATACGAGTGTTCTAATAGGTCGGAACTAAACCCTTCCATCCCGAGGCTTTCAAGCGTTCGTCGGGTTTTAGAACCCGCACCGTCAGTGCCTAATAAGATGGAATAATCCTTGGTTGTGACTTCATCGGTTTGTTCGTTTTTAAAATCGACAGACTTTTTGTCGGGGTCAATATTAACTAGCTTGGTTTCAAAGTGGAAAGTGACGTTGTTAGTCGCTTCGGCTTCGTCGCGAAGTAAACTGACCAAACCTGCACGAGAAACGGAGTAGATGACTTCTTCCGGCTTTTGGCCATAAGGCTGTAGCGTTAACTTTCCTTCGACATCATGCAGCATGCGTCCTTTCATTGGAATTAAAAGCTTCTCAACCTTGTCCATAACGCCAACTTGCTGCAAGGCGCGAATGCCGCGATTGGCTAACGCTAAATTGATTGAGCGGCCCGCTGGAATGGTCGATTTGCGGATATCAGGAAGCTTATCGTAAACATCGACTTTATAGCCGCGCTGCCCCAGATAAATGCTCATTAAAGAACCGACAAGGCCAGCGCCGATCATCGTAATGTGTTGACTCATGAGGCTGCTCCTGCAATAGCTTCTTTAAGAATATTAACGAAACGGTAGCAGTCGACAAAAGAGTTGTACTGAGGAACGGGAGCGACACGAATAACGTTAGGGTAACGGAAATCGCAGGTCACACCTGCGGCTTCGATGGCATCAAATATTTGTTTGCCATCGGCACCATGCAAGTTAACGGTTAAGGATAACTGAGCGCCGGAGGCTTTGCTCTCGCGAGGTGTTAGAATATTGATTTCTTCTGCCAGCTCTTGCTCTAACAGTTGGCGTAAATATCCCGTAAGGGTTAATGATTTTTGGCGAAGCTTATGTATACCACCAGCTTTTTTAACAGTGTCCAATGAGCCACGAATGGCAGCCAACGATAAAATAGGTGGGTTCGACAGTTGCCATGCTTCTGCACTTTCCATTGGAGTAAAGTGGTTTTGCATTTTAAAGCGCGAGTCTTTGTCGTGTCCCCACCAACCAGCGAATCGTGGCAAGTCTTTATTGGTGTGATGACGTTCGTGAACGAAGCATCCGGCCACCGATCCTGGTCCAGAGTTTAAGTATTTATAGGTGCACCAAGCAGCAAAATCGACGTTCCAGTCATGCAACTGCATGGTGATGTTTCCAGCAGCATGAGCTAAATCAAAACCAACGTTACAGCCTTTCGCATGACCTGCTTTAGTAATGGCTTCCATGTCCAAGACTTGTCCAGTGTAATATTGAACACCGGGTAGCATGATGAGTGCCGTGCTGTCTCCATGTTCTTCAATGGCTTCAAGAATATCTTCGTCACGTAAGGTTTCTTCGCCTTCGCGTGGTTTTAATAAAATCATGCTGTCGTCTGGATTAAAACCATGGTATTTAATCTGCGATTCGACAGCGTAATGATCCGAAGGGAAAGCATGATCTTCAATAATGATTTTGTGGCGCTCTGCCGTTGGACGATAAAAGCTGACCATCATAAAATGAAGGTTGGCAGTCAAGGTGTTCATGCTGACCACTTCCTTAACTTTGGCGCCAACCAAATCAGCAAAACCTTCGCTTAAAAACTCATGATAAGGCATCCACGGGAAGTCACCCGAAAAGTGACCCTTAACGCCAAGTTTGCGCCACTGCGATAATTCGTCATTAACATACTCAGCGGCCAATTTGGGTTGTAAGCCTAGCGAGTTACCACAAAGATAAATTTCTTCGTCGCCATTGTCTTGGCGAGGAATATGGAACTCATTACGAATGTGGTTTAATGGATCTTGTGCATCAAGTTTTTGTGCATGTTCTAATGAAAATAATGTACTCATGTTAATTCCAACTTACTCGTCACTGTCAAAATCAGTAACGTCAGATAAAGGGTAAAGTATTGGGCGGCTTGGAGCAGCATCTAATTGAAAATGAGGCAGCTGAAGGTTGAGCCAATACAAACCATCGGTGATATCGTCATTGATGAAAATCATTTCGGTGATGGTTCGGTGGACTAGCGTGGTGTCCGTAAGTGTATGACTGCCTGCGGGAACGTTCCAAAAAATATGATGATTGTGCAACTGACCTTGATCGTACATTTTATCAATAGAAGGGAAGTCGACCAAAAGGTGGTGAATGTTGGACTGACTCAACCACTCTATCGCTTCGGTGGTGAAAAAAGGTGGCTGCATATCGTCGCCGTAGACTAACGAGGTTTTAGTCTCATCATTAGGCAAGGTCCGAATCGCTATCGCACCCATTAAGTCCAAATCAGCCGTAGAAAGTTGTGCCTCTAGAGCTTGTTTGGTGATGACCTTGTCACTAGCTTCAAGATTCGGCTGATAGGTTTCATCGCTGCTGTCAGCAGTTTCTGGCGTTACGGATAACACATAACAACTGGCTAAAGAGCTAGATAGAGAGTCGCCAACGGGAGCGGGCTCATCGACAATGTGTTGCACGGTTTCAGTATGAGTGCCATTACAGTGCGGCACCATGGAAATCGACCGCACGTTGCAGCTACCGCCACGACGGGTATCGCCAACAAAACCACCGGCTTCTAGCGCTGATGAAGTGGCTTTATCAGCACCGAAATGATTAGGCTGGTGCGCATCAAAAGTCAGAGGAATGGCGATAGAGCAGGCTTGAGATAACTCAAGTTGATAAGTATCGCCGTCGAACTCGACAAAAGGATTCATGACACAAAGTCCTGCTTATTCAACTTGAGCCACTCAAGTGCGGTGCCGTGTAATAAACGATCTTCGACTTTGGAATCATAGTCCATCGACGCGATTAACTTTCCAGGCTCTAGCTCACCGAGTGGGAACGGATAGTCGGTACCCAGCGCTAACTTTTCTGGCCCCATTAGGTTAACGATGTAATCCAGCATGCCTTTATCATGAACCAGCGTGTCCAAATAAATCTGGTCTAAATATTTGCGAGGATTGTGCGGGTTATCGACCGTCATCAGGTCAGGACGCACATTGTACGCATGCTCGATTCGACCGATGGTGGCTGGAAAGCTGCCGCCGCCATGGGCAAACGCAACTCGTAACTTAGGGTGACGCTCTAGCACGCCGCCAAAGATCATGGAGTTAATCGCTAGCGAAGTTTCCGCAGGCATGCCGACTAACCATGGCATCCAGTATTTTTGCATTTTCTCTTTGCCAACCATGTCCCAAGGGTGGACAAAAATTGCCGCGTCTAACTCTTCTGCCGCTGCAAAAAACTCAGCAAGTTCTGGTGCATTTAAGTTCCAATCATTAATGTGCGAACCTATTTGAACACCAGCCAATCCAATCTCTTTGACGCAGCGCTCTAACTCTTTGATCGCCAAGTCGGGAGCTTGCATGGGTAATGTGCCAAGGCCAATAAAACGCTTTGGGTATTGCTTCACAATCCCCGCAATGTGATCGTTTAAGTAACGTGAAAGATCATGGGTATCTTCCGGTTTGGCCCAGTAGTTGAACATCACTGGAACGGTTGAAAGCACCTGTACATGAACGCCGTGCTGATCGCATTCTTTCATGCGAACTTCTGGTGACCAGCAGTTTTCTTCGATCTCACGGAAAAACTTTCCATCAACCATCATTCGCGCACAGCCACATTTATGGTGGTCAAGTTGCACAAAACCGCCGTAACCGTAACGTTCTTTTAGATCAGGCCAGTTCTCTGGAAGTATGTGCGTGTGTATATCAATTTTGAGTTGGTTCATAAATTACAGATCCAATTTATTGTCTTTGGGCATTACGTCACCGCAGTTTTCGCAGGTGCGATGCTCTTCGCTTTCTAAAAAGCGCTCGAATACCGGTAAGAAGTCTTTTTCAACATTGGTTAGCTGAAAGTACTCTTCATACAACTTGTGGTCACAGCTCTCACAGAACCACATCAACCCATCTTTTTCATGAGCAAGTCTTTTTCGTTCGACCACTAAACCAATCGAGTTCTCAAACCGGACTGGCGAGTGGGGCACCTTAGGAGGCAGTAAAAAGATTTCTCCAGCTTTGATAGGGTAATCGACACGCTTACCGTCTTGAATGGTGCGTAACTCCATTTCGCCTTCTAGCTGATAGAAAAACTCAGGGCCTTCATCATAGTGAAAGTCACGACGACCGTTCGGACCACCGACAACCATGACGATAAAGTCATCTTGTTCAAAAACTTGTTTATTACAAACCGGTGGCTGCAATAGGTGACGGTGTTCATCAATCCACTTCTGAAAATTAAAAGGCTGAACCGGTTTACTGATTGGGTCGCTCATGGTTATGACTCCTATGACTCATCGATGGTGGCAATACACTTCAACTCAATCGCAATCGGCGTTGGTAGAGAACTGATTTCGATAGTCGTACGGCAAGGCTGGTTGTCCGCGAAATATTCCGCGTAGATTTTATTGTAGGTTTTAAAATCATCTTTCATGTTAGTCAGGAACACTTGAACATCCACCAACTGTTCCCAGCTAGAGCCAGACTCCTCTAGAATCCAACGAATATTGTCGAATACACTACGACACTGAGTTTCGATGCAGTAATCTACAATAACACCATTGTCGTCTAAAGTGACGCCCGGAATATCTTTACTGCCTTTCTGGCGAGGCCCAACGCCGGATAAAAAGAGGAGATTACCCACACGGCGGGCATGAGGATATAAGCCAACCGGCTCTGGAGCTTTACTGGATACGATTTTTTCTGACATAAGTTCCTCAAGTCTTTGATTTCTTTGACCAGCAACGACTACAAGATGTGTTTTAACGTCTGATCAATGATGGTCTGCTGCAATAGCAATCTATAAAAAATACTAGGTATTTCAGGCGTGTGCAAACGCCCAACAAATAAAGAGGGGAGTGTTACTTATCTAAGATCCACTTGCATCCGCCCTGATGAGCGAAGATGAATCCCGATGTTTTTTGATGTGGAAAATATTGCATGACGCTATTTATATCAAATAAAGGGTGTATCAGGCAAGAAAGCGGTCTTTCCTGCCCGATGTCTTAATCTCTAAAATTATTAAACTGGAACGGTTGTCCTAATTCGGCTTGGCGTACAACTCCCATTGCCGCTTGTAAGTCGTCGCGCTTTTTACCGGTGACACGGACTTGTTCGCCCTGAATAGATGCTTGAACTTTTAGCTTTGACTCTTTAATGAGTTTAGTGATTTTCTTGGCGATGTCTTTGTCGATACCTTGCTTGAAGGTCACGGTTTTGTAGAACGTCTTGCCAGAATGAGTCGCTTCATCAGAGATGTCGAGCGCATTGACATCGATACTGCGCTTAGTGCAGCAGCGGTAGAAAATGTCGATCATTTGGTCAACCTGAAAGTCGGCTTCGGCTGTGACTTTAACACTATCACCCGTTTGCTCGAAGCTGGCGTCTACGCCGCGAAAATCAAAACGTGTCGTGAGTTCTCGGTTGGCGTTATCAACGGTGTTGGTGATTTCATGCTTATCGACTTCGGAAACTATATCAAAAGAGGGCATGGTTAATTCCTATTGATTCAATTGAGGCTAATAGTAGCCGTATTAATACTTTATACAAACATTTTTTGTTTCGGTGAAGAAGCGTAATGCTTCTAAACCACCTTCGCGGCCGACCCCAGAGCTTTTAACGCCACCGAAAGGTGTTCGCAAATCTCTCAGTAACCAGCAGTTAACCCAGACAATACCAGCTTCTATCTGCTTGGCAACGCGGTGAGCGCGTTTTAAATCACTGGTCCAGATACTGGAAGCGAGCCCGTACTCTGAGGCATTGGCGAGTGTGACGGCTTCTTCGTCGCTATCAAACGGCATAATGGTACAGACTGGGCCAAAAATTTCTTCTTGGTTGGTTCGACAGCTATTATCCAGTCCTTCAATCACGGTAGGCTCGACAAAGAAACCGTTTTGGCAGCGACCATCAAGAGACACTCTTTTACCGCCAGTTAAAACCGTACCACCTTCTTCTTGAGCTAACTCGATATAAGACAGTACTTTTTCCATATGTGGTTTAGAGACCAGTGCGCCATGTTGCGTATCTGCATCAAGTGGATCGCCGATTTTAAGTTCGCGAACTTTTTCGATGAAGGCTGCCTTAAACTTGTCATAAATGGGTCGTTCAATATAGATTCTTGAGCCACACAAACAAATTTGGCCTTGGTTAGAAAATGCCGCTCTCACTACATTATCAACCGTGTCTTCAAAGTCGCAGTCCGCAAATACCAAGGTCGGGTTCTTTCCGCCCAGCTCTAGTGACAGTTTTTTAAACATACCAGCCGTTACTCTGCTGATGTGAGCACCAGTCGATGTGCCTCCGGTGAAACTGATGGCTTTGACTTTGGGGTGCGTCGTCAACGGGTTGCCAATCGAAGGGCCTGTGCCATGTAAAATATTGAGCACGCCCTTAGGCAAACCTGCCTCAATACAAATCTTAGAAAATAAGTAAGCCGTCATCGGTGTTATTTCCGAAGGCTTGGCAATGACCGCATTGCCTGCGGCTAATGCTGGTGCGATTTTCCAAGTGAACAAATACAGCGGCAGGTTCCACGGCGATATACAGCCAACAATACCGATCGGATCGCGTAGGGTATAGTTAATGGCATCGTTGCCAGTGGCATGGCTTTCGCTGGAAAACTGGGTGATGGCTTGGGCAAAAAAACGAATATTCGCGGACGAACGGTAGATATCGACATTTTTAGCCAGCATAAAGGGTTTGCCATTATCAATTGCTTCAGCTTTCGCCAGCTCGTTGGAGTGGTCATCGATTGTATCTGCGACTCGAGTCAGTATCGCTGCTCGTTGCTCTAGTGATAAAGCGGCCCACTCAGGCTGTGCAGCCTCTGCGGCGCTGATAGCCCGCTCCAAGTCCTCTGAGGTTGATTCAGGGATCTGGCTGTAGACTTGGCCAGTTGCCGGCTCGACATTATCGATATAGTGACCCTGAACCGGATCGACTAACTCACCGCCAATATAATTTTTTAGCATCTGCATGCATGTGCCCTCAGTCTTTTATAGGCAGCTTGTTCGGCCGCCATCAACAGGAAGGTTGATTCCCGTGATATACCCCGCGGCAGGTGAGGCTAAAAATGCTACTGCATTGGCAAACTCTTGAGCAGTGCCAAAACGTTTCATTGGAATAATAGATTTTTCTTCCTGCTCCATTTCTTTGATTGAAACGCCTTTTTTGTTGGCTTTGTTTTGAATAATGGCTTCTAAGCGAACCGTGTTAGTCGCGCCCGGGAGAACATTATTGACCGTGATATTAAACTGCCCCAATTCGTTGGCTAACGTTTTTGCCCAATTAGCGACGGCGCCACGTACTGTGTTGGATACGCCAAGACCGTTGAGCGGTTGCTTTACTGAAGTCGATATAACGTTGATGATACGGCCATAATTCGCTTCTTTCATGCTCGGTAAAGCCAGCTTCATCAGTTCATGATTGCATACTAAATGCTGATGAAAAGCAGCCAAGAAGTCTCCTGTCTCCGCGCTATTCGCTGGGCCAGGGGCTGGGCCACCGGTGTTATTAATGAGAATGTGAATCGCGGCTTCCGGCTCTTGTAAAAAGTCATAAACTACTTGCTTAACTTGATCGGGGTTTGAGAAGTCAGCGACTAGAACGTGATGGTCTTGGCCTTGCGAATGGTCGAGTTCTTTTTGTACAGCTTCAAGCTTCTCGCGGCTTCTCGCCAGTAGCACGATGTTCGCCCCTTGTTCTGATAATTGTTTGGCGATAGCTTTTCCCATGCCTTGGCTAGAGCCACAGACGAGTGCTGTTTTTCCAATAAGCGATAAATTCATAGTAGTGTCTTGTTTTAGCTTAAAAAGAATATTTAAGCATATTTAGGCAAGGACTGAAATGGGCTGACGATGCTTAGAGGCAGGTAACTTTATTACGTCCATCACGTTTAGACTGATAAAGTGCTTTATCGGCACGTGCGTATAGGTCTTTGAGTGATTCATTTTTCAAGGTGCAGGCTACGCCAAAGCTACAAGTTAACTTGTTGACTGCTTGGAAGTGATGCTGCTCGATCAAGCTCCGAAGCTTCTCCGATAGTGTTTGAGCATGTTCAGACTCTGTTGCGGGACATAAAATAGCAAACTCTTCACCGCCCCAGCGAGCTAAGGTATCGGTTTTACGAATATTGTTATTGAGTAAGGTCGATAGCTCGATTAAAACGTCATCGCCGGCTAAGTGACCATGGTTATCGTTAATTGATTTAAAGTGATCCACATCCAATAAAATGAAAGCCATGTCAGAGTATTCTTGCTGATAACTGAAATATCGTTGCTCAAGAAACTCTCTATTGTGCAGTCCAGTCAGGCGATCGGTTTGGGCGCGTCGAACGAGGGCGCTGTGCTTTTGTGATTTTAATTTTCGGTGCAAAATCAAAAAGAGTAATATCGATATTAAGGCAGTCACTAAAGCGGCATAAAAAAGCAGTCGATAGATTTCAAGCTGGCTGGTCATCCGTGCTGAGGAGAGTAGCCTTAAAGTGTCAACGGCTGAGTGAACCGAATAAATATCGCTGGTGAAGGCGCCTTTGGGGTCTTGGTAGCCTTTGATAAACTGCACCACGTCTGGTACTGATACAGCATCAAGGCGGCCCATTTCCTTAAGCATCCAGACCACTAAGTGAGTGGCCTTTAATGAGTTCTGCTCTGAGTGACCCTCTTCGCTATACACATTCTCTGTAGTTTTAAAGGTACTGTTTAAGGTCGCGATCAGTTCTTCGATATGCAGAATCTCTCTTACTGTGTCGCCTGCTTTCTGGTTGATGGGGAGGTGATGAATACTAAACCAGGCTCTGTGAGCATCATAACTGCTAATGACTGGGTGGCCGGGAAATGGACTGAAACTGTTGGTATCATTCGACCAACTGTTCTCCACAAAACGGTTAATCTGTTGTTGATGCTCTTGGTTCACGACTTGGGAATTTAACTTGCCCATATGGTGTAAGGCCTGAACCGCAAAGGCCGTTGCTTTCACCGTCGACTGCTGACCAAACTCTGGATAACCTGGGTCCCAAAAACCACCGTCGTTATTTTGGTAAGCTAGGATCAGCTGTGCTACCGCCTCGGTATCAATGGTACCAAGCGCATCGAGTTTATCGAGAATGATGACTGAATCGAGCGTCGCGCGGATGTTAACGGAACTATTGGGTAACGCTGAAAACCCTTTGAGATTGCCGATAGCATTACTCGGCGCTTTGAAGTTTTTTAGCAGGAATGTCACCACGGCATCGTTATCGATCCGATCGAGCGCGTCGAGTTCAGCGAGCGCTTCGATAGCAAATCGAGTAAGACGAACACTCTCACGATTGAGTGTGGTCGGTTCATCAAATAAATCAGGATTGTTAACGAAATAACCGTCTGGGTGCAGCCGCTTTACTAGCCACTGAATCGTTCCGGAAGCGTAAGTGGGCGTTTTGCCTTGAATCGGCAAGATATGATAATTGTTATCGAGCTGTCGATATTTTTGAAAGAAAAAGCCAGAGAGGACAACGCTTACTATCGCTATCCAAAAAAGGATCGATCTTTTCGATTTCAAAAATGGGCCAAGGCTCATTGTATTCGGCTAATTCCTTATCGGTTAATGGTTAAGGAGTGTACAGCGCCTTAGGCCCAATATATCAAAAAAAGTGCAAAATTACTTACTTAACGCACGCTCAAAAGCTTCTAGCGTTTGCTTTAATTCCTTGTCGCCGTGTGAGGCTGAAACAAAGCCTGCCTCAAACGCAGAAGGAGAAAGATAGACACCCTCGTCGAGCATGGCATGATAAAAACGTTTAAAACGATCCATATCGCCGTTAGTCACCTGTTTGTAACTCGTCACGGTCTCTGCATCATTGAAGAAGAAACCGAACATTGAGCCGACATGGTTGGTGGTGAACGGGATGCCTTTTTGCTCGGCAATATCACGCATGCCTTGTACTAACGCTTCGGTGTAGGCGAAGAGCGGCTCATAAAAGCCAGGCTGTGATAATTCATTTAACGCAGCAAGCCCCGCAGCCATAGCCACTGGATTACCTGATAGGGTTCCAGCTTGGTACACCGGACCGACAGGTGCCATGTGCTCCATAATGGTTTTTTTACCGCCAAATGCACCGACCGGCATACCGCCGCCGATGACCTTGCCGAGTGTGGTCAGATCTGGCTGAACCTTGTAATAACCTTGTGCGCCATCAATGCCCATACGGAAACCTGACATCACTTCATCGAAAATCAGCACCGCGCCGTATTGGTCACACAGTTGACGCAAGCCTTGTAGGAAGCCTTCAACTGGCGGAATGCAGTTCATGTTGCCAGCAATGGGTTCAACGATAATACAGGCAACGTCGTCTTTATTGGCTTTGAGTAACGCTTCCACACTGTCCAAGTCATTAAAGTCAGCGGTTAGTGTGTGTTTGGCAAAGTCTGCGGGCACGCCGGGAGACGTTGGTTCGCCTAACGTCAGTGCACCAGATCCTGCTTTCACCAATAAGCAGTCCGCATGACCGTGGTAGCAGCCCTCGAATTTAATAATTTTGTCTTTACCGGTATAACCACGAGCTAAGCGGATCGCGCTCATGGTCGCTTCAGTGCCTGAGTTGACCATGCGCACCATCTCGATCGATGGAATGAGCTCGCAGATCTTTTCTGCCATCTCGGCTTCGATTTCAGTTGGTGCGCCATAACTCAAACCGCGTTTGGCAGCATCGATCACGGCATCTAATACTGCCGGATGGTTGTGACCTAAAATCATCGGTCCCCATGAGCCAACATAGTCTAAATACTGCTTATCATCGGCAGAGGTAAAGTAAGCGCCATTGGCTGACTTAATAAAGACAGGAGTGCCGCCGACCCCGGTAAAGGCACGAACGGGAGAGTTGACGCCACCAGGAATATGTTGCTGGGCACGAGTATAAAGTTGTTCAGAAATCGTCATAATGTTCACGCTATTATTTTGCTGAATGAGTAACCGAATCTTGTGGGTAAAGACCCTAAGAGTGACGTGGTGAGTACCAGTTCATCGGTTTTTCGAATTGGGTGAGCTTGTCTTCTACACCGAGCACAAGAGCAAACAGTGCCATGCGAACTTTTACGCCGTAGTGTGTCTGGCGGAAGATGGCAAGGTTAGGATTGTCGTTCATGTCGTCGCTTAATTCATTTGCCTCAGGTCGAGAGTCACGAGGTAGCGGGTGCATGATGATGGTGTTTTTATCACAGTGCTGGCTGTAGAGGTTTTGGTTTAAACAGTACTTGCCACGATACAGGTTGGCTTCTTCTTGCGTCGTGAAGCGCTCTTCTTGGACGCGGGTCAGGTAAATCACGTCCTGATCTTTGAGGCCGTAGTGAAAGTCTTCGGAGATGCTGTAGTTAAGCCCCGCGTTGTCACAAACGTCGAGTACCTTGTCCGGCATCGCCAGCGCTTGTGGCGAGATAAAAGTAAAGTGAATATTCGGGAATAGGCACAGCAGTCGTGTTAATGAATGTACCGTGCGTCCGTTTTTAAGGTCGCCAATCATGGCTATCTTGATGGCGCCTTTATCTTTGCCGAGCGCTTCCAGTTCATTGTGAATGGTGTACAAGTCCAGCAACGCTTGGGTTGGGTGCTCGTTCGGGCCATCGCCACCGTTGATAACGGGAACATTACTGCCGCGTGCAAACTCTGCGACTGAGCCAACTTCAGGATGGCGCATAGCGACAACATCGGCGTAATTTGCCGTGACGCGAGCGGTATCGTAAAGGGATTCGCCTTTGGATAAGGAGGATGTGGTCATGCCCACGGTTTCTCGAACGTGACCGCCTAGTAGATTAAAGGCTGTTCCGAAGCTGATTCGAGTTCGGGTGCTAGGCTCGAAGAAAAGGTTAGCTAAAATGGCACCGTCTAAGACATTGCAGCACTTTACGCGAGTGGCATAAGGCGTCATTTCGTCAGCAACTTGAATAATCCGTTCGACCGCTTCTTTGTCTAGCTGATCAATGGAGAGTATGTGTTGCCCTTGGAATACCATTCAATTTCCCAAATTCTGAGTGTGAGCTACTTGGGACGCAATTCTAACACGATCTGACGCAGATGTAGCCAAATTTACGGGTTGGAAAGTGGAAATTCAGCCAGAAATGCTTAAAATGAGCGCGAAACTTATAAAAGTACCAAGTTTAGAGGTTATTTGTGGAATATAGAAAGTATCGTTGTTTAGTCTGTGACTTTATTTATGACGAAGAATTAGGCTGGGAAGAAGACGGTATTGCCCCGGGTACCCGTTGGGAAGATATCCCAGACGACTGGTATTGCCCAGACTGCGGCGTTGGAAAGGAAGATTTCGAGTTAATGACGGACGAATTTAAGAAAAGTCTTTAACGCGACTAAAATGCAATAAAAGCCTCCGAAATGGAGGCTTTTTTGTTGATAAGTCGGTCATAGCTCTCAATTTTAGGCAAAGCTGATGTCAAAAGATGGTGTGTTTTTGAGTTGAGGCGTATGTTTAGAAGGTTTCATTGTTAAAAAGGAGGTTGTTTATGATGAAATCACTTCTATGCTGTGTCTTATTATTGTTAGCAGTTCCATGTGCTCAAGCTGGCAGTACCGCTTATTTAAAGATAGGTGATATTGAGGGTGAGAGTCAAAGAGCGGGGCACGAAGGCGAGATTGATATTCTGGCCTGGTCTTGGGGCGCTGAGTCTAATCGTCGAGGAGCCTGTTTGACGGACATCGAGCTGTTAAAAAGTATCGATAAAAGTTCGCCACAGTTACTGATGGGGCAAGCCAATCGTATGGTCTACCCAACGGCGGTGATCTCGGTGCGACGAGACAGTGGCGATGCCCATCTCGACTACTTAGTCATTACCCTCAGCAACGTTCAGGTCAGTCGGTTTCAAACCTCGAACTCAGCAGGGGACACGCTACCGACCGAGAGCTTTTCATTAAACTTTGAAAAAATTGAGTATCAATATACCGTTCAAGAGGATGATGGCAGAGCGGGTGAAACCGTGTCCGCAGTGATTACTCCTGAGCGTTGCAGATAAGCTGTTTTGATAATTGTTCTACCAAAAAAGAGCCTCCGCATAGGAGGCCTTTTTTATTCCATGGGTATGAATTTCGGTTCGGACTGTATGCGCTTAATCCAACGCTGGATAGCCGGGTACTGATTGAGTTCAAAGCCACCTTCATCGGCAACATGGGTGTATGCAAACAGTGCCATATCCGCGGTGGTGAGTCGGTTGTTAACGAAGTAATCGTGCTTGTTGAGATGTTGCTCCATCACCTTGAGGGCTTTATACCCACCTTCTTGTTTCGACACAAACTCATCGCGTCTTTCCGCGGGCATACCTAAGTATTTTGCAATAAAGCGCGCGACCGCGATGTAGGGCTCATGACTGTACTGTTCAAAAAATTGCCACTGCAACACTTCAGCATGAGCGAAGCGGTCAGATGGGTAGTAAGTAGAACCTGCCGCGAGGTAATTGATGATGGCGTTAGACTCGGATATAAAGCGCCCATCATCCAGCTCTAAAACTGGAATCTTGCCATTGGGGTTTTTAGCCTGAAACTCGTCACTAAGGTTGTCGCCTTTTAAGATATTGATGTGAACCCACTCATGCTCAATATCTAAAAGCGACATGATTAACTGAGTCTTATAACAATTTCCTGAACGTGTATCACCATAAACCTTCATCGCAAAACCTCAGAGCAGGGTTGGATTGATGTCTCTAATTATCCTTCAACTTATGATCAATGTCAGCTGCGCTGTGTCGTTCATGAAGCTGCTCGTTATCCTCGCCCCAGGTGCGGTTAACGATCCGTCCGCGCTTAACCGCTTCTCGGTCTTCAATCTGCTTGGCCCAGCGCAGTAGGTTTTTATAAGAGTTTGCCTCTAAAAACTCAACCGCATCGTAAGCGTTGCCTAAGACTAAGTTGCCATACCATGGCAAAATCGCAATGTCGGCAATCGAATATTCATCATCAGCCATATACTCGTTATTGGCTAAATGTTTATCCAGTACGTCCAACTGTCGCTTGGCTTCCATGGTAAAGCGATCGATAGGGTATTCCATCGGATAAGGTGCATATTTATAGAAATGACCAAAACCACCGCCTATATAAGGAGCGCTGCCCATCTGCCAAAACAACCACGACAGAGCTTCTGTGCGCTTACTGTGCTCCTTAGGAAGTAAGGCATCAAATTTTTCTGATAGGTACAATAAAATTGCGCCAGACTCAAAAACCCGCTGCGGTTTGTCTTTTAGATCGTCGCTGTGATCCATCAACGCTGGAATCTTGGAGTTAGGGTTAATGTGGACAAAGTCGCTACCAAACTGATCGCCATCGCCAATTTTAATGAGATGCGCATCATACTCCGCGCCTTTGTGGCCCAAGGCCAAAAGTTCCTCCAGCATAATCGTCACTTTCTGGCCATTAGGCGTCGCTAACGAATAAAGCTGGAAGGGGTGTTTGCCGATAGGCAGCTTTTGTTGGTGGCGTGAGCCAGCCGTTGGACGGTTGATACTCGCCCACTCGCCACCATTGTCAGGATTCCAAGTCCATACTTTTGGTGGCGTGTATTGATTTTGGTTATGATTACTGTCGCTGCTCATAATATTGCCTAGTGTTGGAAAACTTGTAACACCATTGAAGCGTTAATCGACCGTGACTGTCAATTCAGCCAAGCGAATAGCTACTATGAGGGTTTTGCATTGGCGGTTATTTCTCAAGCGCCGCTTAGGATTTTTAACGCATCATGCTATAACTGTTTCCGAAATAAAAATAATTGGAATAAAACCGTAAGCTGGTCGTTAAGTAGTAAAAGGTGTCGTGCTGCGTGAGCAGGATGGTACCAAATAAAGACTAAGGAGCCGTTATTGTCGAACACAGTGTCACAACTCGATGACTATTGTCGTAAAAGTTTAGTTTTTGCGGTTCAGCTATTGGGTAATCAGTCGGATGCCGAAGATGTGGTGCAAGCCAGCATAGAGAAAGCATTGGCACACCCGAAAGCACCGAAAGGTGGAGTCGATTTACAGAAGTGGTTGTATCGAGTGGTACGAAACGCGGCGATTGATCGCCTGCGCAAACAGTCGCGTGAAACAGCGTTTGAAGAAGAGAGCCATGTAGCACGCGACAACCTATCGCCGGAAAAACATCTGGAAAGTGAACAAATCAAGCAACGACTGAGTCAGGCGCTAAACGCATTACCCCTGCATCACCGAGAGCTAGTCGTCCTGAGAGATTATCACGGGCACAGTTACGACGATATTGCCGACATTTTATCGATAGCGAAAGGCACGGTAATGTCTCGATTGCACCGAGCACGATTGGCGCTTCGAGAAGCCTTAAGTGACTTACAGCTTGAGCGAGGTACAAAATGAATCAATGTCATGATATCGAAGAATTGATCAGTGGTTATATTGACCAAGAGCTAACCCAGCAAAAAGCGCAACAAGTGCGTCGTCATATTGAAAGTTGCGACAGCTGTAAGGCTGTTTACGAGGACTTGCTGGCCATTCGAAAAGAAATGGGACAGCTTCAATATCCAGAGTGTGAAGAAGCAAAACTGAACAAGATTATGAATGAACCTGTTGCCAAGACCTTAGGAGTTGTTGGTTGGATTATGCTTATTATAGGGTTAGTTGGATTTATGGGGTGGCAGGCTTTTACTTTTTTTACCCAACCCGTAGTGCCAACATGGGCAAAAATTGGGGTGTTATTAATTGAGCTAGGCGCGTTAGGTTTATTCTTAAGTGTGCTAAGACAGCGCTTAATCGCAAGAAAAACTGATAAATATAGGAACGTAAAACTATGAGTCATGATGTTGAGTTGTACACATTGGAAGAGGTACCGGGTTACAAAGTCGAAAAGGTTTTAGGCTTAGTGCGGGGTAATACGGTTCGAGCGCGTCACGTCGGTAGGGATATTTTAGCTGGACTACGAAATATCGTGGGCGGTGAAGTCAGCGAGTACACCAAGCTGATGGCTGAAAGCCGTGAACAAGCGATTGATCGTCTGCTTGATGAAGCTCGACTCTTGGGCGCAAATGCCGTCATCGGCACGCGCTTTACCACCTCGATGGTCGCCAGCTCGGCGGCGGAATTGCTGGTTTTTGGTACGGCGGTGGTATTGAGTAAAGAGTAAACTTTAAGAATTAGAAGGATGACAATGAAGTATTTTAGTTTAATGTGTTTTGTTGTGCTCTTCGCGCAATCGAAAGTAAGTATTGCAGAAGAAAAGTATTTAATCGTTAAAGGGAATATTTTAAACCAAGTCTCGGTTCCAGAAGCCAAGCGAGTAATATGTAATGATAAAAATATCATATGCATGAATAGCTACTATAGATACACGATTAAAGTTTTAGAGAGCCTCACGGACCAGTCACCAAAAATCATTCAAGCTGCAAACTATCATCATGGTCCTCTTTATTATCGAGGTTCAGATGATTATATTTTTGTATTAGAGCCTATTGCAGAAGATGCAAATCAGCGAGTGTTAGGGGCTAATTATATGATCATAGAACAGCGTGTTCAGAAGTCTGAATTTTGCTTTGAGCAGGGGCTTAAGGCGTATATTGGCTCAAATATCGAATATTCTGAGGAGTTAAAAGAAAAGTGCATTGATGCTGATACAGCGTTTTCTGGTATGAGGGAACGGCTCATGCTCGATATGAGACTTGCTATATGGGAAGAGCTTGAGTCACAGTCATACTATATCGATGGGTACATGGTAGGTATGGACAATAATGGGACGTTATACTTCCCTAATGATGAAGAACCAGAAATTTGCAGCGCTGATGAGCTTGATACTTATAACATAGATATTTGGGAGGAGTGTAGTCCATGGAACGACGAGATATACATTGTCGAGTTTGTGTTAAACAAAGGCGCGGCACCTCAAGTGATGCAAATGATACAAGGCAAAGTAAACGAATTGCCTGTTTCAGGCGTTATCTCAGAATTATCGTTAACTAGCAAGCCCAAGCATGATGTTGTGCGTTGGACTTTTGAGGTTGTCACTTTGTAACAAATTCACCTTCACATCATCTAAACAGGGTAGGAGTTATGCTAAATCCTAGTAAGCTCCTGAATTCATTGAGTGAGGGTGATATTTGTGAAGTTGCTATATAAAACCATTCTTTTCGTTGCCAGCGCGGTTGGCGTGGCATACCTTTTGACCGGTGGGATTAATCATCCTCAACCGTCTACTTTGGTCACTCAAAAAGCGGATCTCAAAGATGATATGTCCGCGACCAAGCATCTGGACTCGATTGTTCTGGGTGCTGGCTGTTTCTGGGGTGCGGAGAAACGTTATGCGGCGATTCCGGGTGTGGTGGATGCTGTGTCTGGTTATGCTGATGGTGAAGGCATAGAGCCTCAATACCGTGAAATTATCAAATCAAAATATCGATTAGACCCCAACAATTACGCCGAAGTGGTTAAAGTTACTTTTAATCGTAATAAAGTCAGCTTAGAAGCGATCCTAAAAAATTATTATGAAGGACATGATCCGACTCAGGTTAATCGCCAAGGAAATGATATCGGTACTCAGTATCGTTCGACGATTCTAACGAACTCTACTGAGCAGCAGGATATTGCCCAGCGAATTACGGCTGAATACCAAGTCTTATTGTCAGAAGCGGATTACGGTAAGATCGCAACCATTATTAAACCGCTTGATACGTTTCACCCGGCAGAAGAGTATCATCAAGATTATTTAGTTAAAAACCCAAACGGTTACTGTCCTGATCATTCCACCGGCGTGGTTTTTAACGAAAAAGATAAAGCGCCTGAGGTCGATAATACGGCGCTTCAACAAGGTAAACAGATTGTCGTGATTGAGCCGCAATCATACTGCCCGTACTGCGAAAAATTTAAAGAGAACGTTACTAATGATTACCAAGGAACGATTCCGTTAACGTGGCGTCATGGCAGTCAGCTTGATGGCTTAGACGTGAAAACCGAAACTTGGGCAACACCAACTATTTTGTTCCTAGAAAATGGTAAAGAGGTGTTTGGTCACCAAGGCTATTTAACGCCGGAAGAATTTTATGCCGTACTGGGCAAGTTTAAGCTAGGGGATACCGAGGCTTATAAAGTAGCCTTCCAACAAGGAACCGATAGTCGTTTTTGTAAAGAGTACGACATTTTTAAAGACACACCGCCAGGCGTATTTATTGATAAGTTGAGTGGGCAGCCCTTGTTCGATACCCAAGATAGGTTTAATTCGAAAACTGGCTGGTTGTCATTTACTAAAGCTGTTGATGGCTCCGTGACTTACCATGAAGATAATGCGTTTGGATTAGAGCGAACTGAAATTCGCTCTAAGTCATCAGGCATTCACTTAGGACATGTTTTTGACGATGGCCCAAACGGACAGCCTAGGTACTGCATTAATGCCACGGTGTTAGAGTTTGTGCCGAGAGAGAATTCTTAACTCTGAAGGTTAAACTGTCATTCACCATAGGCACTTGTTCTGTGGTGGATGACAACACACACAATTAGCCATATTCCCACAATAATCTAGCCACTTCTGTTCGGTAGCCTTATGATAAGGGGCGAACTAATAAGACGTGGCTATGACACCATCTCCATCAAAGTTTACAACATTTATTCATGAGTTTTGGCTGTTCGGACTGAAACAGGCTTATGCCTGTGTGTTCGGTGGTTTTTTATTGTTGGTCATGCTGTTCACGCGATACTGGTATCCTATCGAGTCGCTGCATCGTTATGACTTTATTTTTATCGCAGCCATCGTCTTCCAACTGGCGTTACTTTTATTTAAACTTGAATCATTAAAAGAAGCCGCCATTATTTTGTTGTTTCACATCGTGGCGACCGTTATGGAGTTGTTCAAAACGTCGGATGCGATTCAATCGTGGTATTACCCCGAAGAGTTTATTTTTGGTATTGGCAACGTCCCTTTATTTACTGGGTTTATGTACAGTGCGGTTGGTAGTTATTTAGCGCGCGTTTCAAGAATTTTCGATTTTAGATATACCCACTACCCCAAAAAAACCTACACCCTAATTTTGGTCACTGCGGTGTATATTAACTTTTTCAGCCACCATTACATCATCGATATGCGATGGGTGATTTTGATGGCGACGGTTGTTCTCTTTTATAAAACGCATATCCACTTCAAAGTCATTAAGACTCATCGAAGCATGCCGTTGTTGTTGGGCTGGTTTTTAGTTGCGGTGTTTATTTGGTTTGCGGAAAATATCGCGACTTTTGCCAATATCTGGATTTATCCAAACCAAACGAACGGCTGGGAAATGGTGTCGCTAGCGAAGTTATCTTCGTGGTACTTATTGATGTTACTTAGCTTTGTTATGGTGACTGTCGTTCAGGGAATCAAAGCCCACAAACCTATCGTCATTCAAAGAAAAGCAAGAGTGACGGAGTAAAAGTCAAAAGTACCTAAAAAGGTTTAATCACTGCCAAGATCACGGCGCCAAGCAAGAACAAAACAGGAATTTCATTAAAGACTCGGAAGTAGGTGTGACTTTTGTTGCAACGGCCATCAGCAAACTGTTTTTGATAGACGCCACAAATAAAGTGGTAAATAACTAATAAAGCGATGATGGCCATTTTGGCGTGGAACCAGCCAGCGGTTAAATAGTATTCCCAGTTATAGGACGCTAACCATAGTCCAAAAATAATGGTTAACACCATAAACGGGGTGGTGAATCGATAGAGTTTACGCGCCATGATATTGAGTTGATTAAAAGCGCCATCATTTTCGGTTTGAGCCAAGTTAACGAAAATTCGTGGTAGATAGAAAATCCCTGCAAACCAAGCAACCATAAAGAAAAGATGGAACGTTTTAACCCATTGCATTGCGCTAACCTGTTTGTGTTTTAGAGAAAATGTATTGGTCTGTAATCATATCGCGGGTCACAACACCGTAAATACGTTCTTCTTTGTTATGTGTGATCCGATAGACATAAGCTGCGGAAATTTTACGTTGCTCCATTCTGTCATAAGCTTCTTCTAATGTTGCCTGAAGATCAATGGCGACGATGTCTTGACGGTTGGCTGGAATCTCCATGAGCTTAATCACATCGTCGAAAGCTTCTTCTTCAAATTCTTCCTCCGCTGCCTGAGCCGGTTCGACGTTAGTCTCCAACGATTCATCATCGTTGTCTTTTGCCTTAGACTTCGCCTTCTTGCGCTCTTGCTCTTCTTCCTTTTCAATCAGATATCGACCTAAATCACTCGCTACCATCAATGAAATGACTTCGCCTGTATGGTCCTTGATCAAAATCCATCGCGGTTTATCTTGTAAAGCGATGGAAATGTCTTGCGGTGATGACTCCGTGTTCAGAAACGCAATGCGTCGTGTCATGACGCCGGCAACGCCAATACTGCGCAACACCTGCTTCATTGGGCTGACTTTCAAGCGCATGCCGCGGTCTTTCATCTGGGTTTCCCAGTAGGATTCACGCTTGAAGAGTTGGCTCACGACCAAGTTACCAATCACGATAGAAAACATGCCAGGAAGAATAATGTTGGGGTTATTGGTTAACTCCAGTAATGCCATTAGACCCGCAAGGGGGGCTTGTAGCACGGCGCTCATTAATGTTGCCATGCCGATAATGGCATAAAAGCCAGTGTCGCTCGAGAGGTTTGGAAAAACCAAACTGCCGACAGTGCCGAGCAAACCACCGAGCATGGCTCCCATAAAGAGTGTTGGGCCTAATACCCCGCCGGGCATGGATAAGCCTGAACATATACTGGTTGCGATAAACTTTCCGGCAAGGCTCAGCGCCAAGATGGTTAACAGTAGCTCTCCTTGAAGTGAAGAGTTTACCGAGTCATAACCGATGCCCATAACCTGCGGAACGGCGAGGGCAATGATGCCGACGCTGGTGCCGCCAACCGTGGTTTTGATCCACACCGGCCAGTCCTTTGAGCGCCGACGCACTTGGCTGGTGAGCATGATAAAGAGGCTCGCCACTACACCGCAAAAGAAACCAAGTAATAAAAAGTAGGGCATTTCCCATAAGGACTTGATGTCCATGGACGCTGGAATAATAAACGCGGGATCGGAGCCAAAGAAGATTCGGCTCATCACGGCGCCGGCAACTGACGCCAAAATAATCGGAATGAAGCTCGCCACCGCATACTCCATGATGACGATTTCCATGGCGAAGACAACGCCAGCCAAAGGCGTATTAAAGTTAGCCGAAATAGCCGCCGCACAGCCACAGCCGACGAGAATTCTGGTACTGTTGTTGGGCAGCTTTAAGCGTTGACCAATTAAGCTGCCGGTGGTTGAGCCAAGGTGGATTCCCGGGCCTTCTCGACCAACTGATTGCCCTGAAGCGATGGTCAGTCCGCCTAAGAAAAATTGCACAATAGCGTTTTTGGCCGGTAAATGACCTTGGTGATGTGCCATTCGTTCTAACACATGGGAAACCCCCACGCGGCGAGTTTCAGGCTTTAACTGTTGCAGTAACAGGCCCACAATCAAGCCGCCAGCGGTGGGCAATAAGAGTTTTACCCACCAGTCAGCATTTTCAAAATCAGTGTTGCCGGACTGATCAGTCGCCCATAAAACATAAGAGCTTTCTGTGAAGTAGCGGAAGAGAATATTGGAGCCACCCGCCAAAATACCGCAAATTAGGCCAATAACCGCCATTAGGGCTAAAGCATCAAAGCCCCCGAGGCGTAATCTTAAACGATCAATTAGCGTCATTCGTCACTCAACAGACTCAAGTCTGTTTCCTTTGGCTATATTTTCTGTTTTAATGCAACAGGAGTCGACTTCTGGTTGCGGATTGTAAGTGCCGTATTCTCTATAATAAATAGATAGCAAATAGCCAGCGTCATCAATGACTTACATAATAAGAAAATGTGACCTAAAGAACAAACGATTTCAATGATTTATGACTAAAGATCCCAATCAGCCCGATTATATTATCCGAAAGCGACGCTCAGCCACTTGGTATTGGGTGTGGACATTTGTCATCCTCGTGATGTTATTGGCTGCAATGGCCCTTGGCTACTGGCTAAACAAGCGTCAGCATGGCATGACAGCGACAGCTCAGCAACAATTTCTTGTGCTGCAAGAACAACTGGGTGATGCTCAGGCCGGCCAGACACATTGGCAGCAACAATATCAAGTCGAACATGAAATCACTCAGCAACTTAAGGCTGAACTCGATAAACTTCACCGTCAAAACCGAAATTTAGAAAAAGAGCGTGAAGCTTTACAACGTATTTTCGATCCTGATGCGGTAGAGTCGGGGTTACAGATAGCGAGCTTTGTCTGGGAGCAGGGGCTGGGTGGTGAATATCGTTACCGCTTAATGTTGATCCAAGCGAAGCGCCAATCGGGTGCTTTGAAAGGCACGATTACGATATCTATCGTTGGCGAGGAGGCTGGCGAGCGCAAAAGCTATACTTTTGAACAGCTGCAGGGAGCCGATAGTAACAATCAGACATTTGATTTCACGTATGTTTCGACCCACCAAGGGACGTTCCAGCTTCCGCAAGGTTTCGAGCCTAGTTTTGTGAGAGTGGTAGCTGCAACATCGGGCCGTGATGCAAAGTCTGTACTCCAAGATTTTACTTGGACAAACACAAATTCGAGCGATGAGGTTGAGGAAACGAATGCGAAAAAATAAACGTAAATCCGGAAATGTCGATACTTTAATTGCAGATGGAACTTGTATTAACGGAGACATGAGCTTCTCTGGCGCGCTGTTTGTTGATGGCGAAATTTCTGGTGAAGTGAAAGGTGATACCGAAAAGCAATCAGTCCTGTCGATTGGTGTACACGGTAAAATCAAAGGCAATATTTCAACACCGTACGCGATTATTTTTGGTCAGGTTGACGGTGACGTTTATGTCACTGAGAAAATTGATTTGAAACCAGGGGCTAAAATTAATGGTGACCTTTACTACAAGGTTATCGAAATGAATGCTGGTGCTGAAGTGAATGGTAAAATGGTGGTGGTGGGTGATCCTAAAGCCCTTGAGCACAAAGCTGAAGAGGCTCAGTCGGACAATGCTGCGGCGAAAGAGGACAGCAGTCACCATGAATCGGTTGAGGCTGAGCCAGCAAAAGCATAAGTAAGCCCTTGAGATGTTGCGGAACAACCCCCATCTTCGGCTATAATAGAAAGGTGTAGTTTTAGATAGGTGACAATATGTCGATTACCGTAACAGAAGCAGCCAGCAAGAAAGTTCAGCAACTGATTGATGAAGAAGAAAATCAGCAGCTGAAGTTGCGTGTATTCGTAACAGGTGGCGGTTGCTCTGGTTTTCAATATGGTTTTACTTTTGATGAGAATCAAAAGGAAAACGATATGACCATCGAAAAAGATGGTGTGAAAATCTTAATAGATTCATTGAGCTTTCAGTACTTGATGGGCTCAGAGGTGGATTATACCGAGGGGTTACAAGGCTCTCGTTTTATTATTAATAACCCGCAAGCCAAAACAACCTGTGGTTGTGGTTCATCGTTTTCAATATAGCCCTTATGATAGCGCTCAACTGGTCTGTTGAGCGCGAGTTCGTTCTTTATCCTTAAACATCTCTCTATCAGCCTGTTTTAGTAAGTCATCCTTATTCTTTATACTAGGCGTTGCTTTAGCATTATATTCAGCATAGCCAATACTGCCGCGGATACTCAGTTTTGTTTTTTCATAAATATAAGGAATTTCAATGGCTGCCTTGAGGCGTTCAACCACAACATTTAACTCTTCCTTGCTATGCTTTTCTGGGCTATCAATCAGCATTAAAAATTCATCCCCACCAACTCGACATAGGGTATCTTCGCCACGGGTGACGTTCAAAAGCTGTTTGGCCATGTAACGAAGAATCGCATCTCCAGCATGGTGTCCATAGCTATCGTTAATGTCTTTAAAGTTGTCTAGGTCGATATTCACCAAGTAAACCCACGAGCCATGCCGCTTAGAGCGCTCAATCGCTTGGTCCAGCATGTTATGGAAAACTCTAGAGTTATATATTCCAGTAAGATCATCACGTTCAGCAAGAATGGTAATATCAACTTTCTGTTTTTCTAATGTTTTTAATGAATCACGGGCTGCCTCATAAAGTGTCCCAATAACCACGACTGTGATGGATAGTGGTAACAGAGCACCAATAACTCCTGTTAGCCATCCACTCAAGGACACTACGTAAACAGCAGGATCAGCTTGGGGGACTATGATGCCTTGGATATAAAGGAATGCGATAAATGAGACGTAGCAAAAGAAACATAGTGACGCGATTATGCCGAGTTTTATTCCATAATATAGCGTGACAAAAATAATGGCTAAGATTGACCACAAGATACCGTTGCCTAACAATCCCCAATTATAAACACCTACCACTGAAATTAATGACGTTAATAACAGAACGTAGTTAAGTTTAAATTTTATGGGGAAGCGGTGCCTAAGTAGTGTTAGCGCGATTAAACTAACCGTAACAAGTAAATGTAATGCCATCGATATCTGGAATCCTGATAGCGTGATTCTACTTAAAGAAGCTATGGTAGCTGGAACACTAAATATCGAAAGAATCACTAAGATTTTATTAATAGAAAGTACTAGGATTCGTTCCCATTCACTAAATTGACTGATGTCATTTAATAGCTTCATGAAATCAGTATGCCAAACTTAATGCAAATATGCATTAAAATTACATAAGTTGAGCTTATCTGATGAGTTGCTGGGTGTTAGGGCTTAGCTGAAATATACGCCGCCCAGAACATGATTATGATTAGCTCCAGTTATGGAGTTGAGATGGATAGGTTCTTGCTTGAGTGTTTTCGAGGCAAACCAGGCGAAAGTCATGGCTTCGACCCAGTCAGGAGAAATACCCAGCGCTGCGCTTGTTTGGACTTGAGTTCTCGGCAACTGCTTTTGCAATTCTCCAGCCAGAAAACGGTTATGAGCGCCGCCGCCACAGAGATAAACAGCGTCCACATTAGGCTGCTGATGAATGGCGTCCGTGACGGTTCTAACCGTTAATGCAAGTAGCGTTCTTTGGACATCCTCTGCGTTGAGTGATGCCAGATCGATGGTGCCTGCTTTGGCCTTGACCCACTCCATGTTGAAATATTCACAGCCCGTGCTCTTTGGGGCGGTTTGTGAGAAGTAAGGATCTGACAGTAGTTTTTCAAGAAGCTCCGAATGTATATGACCACTAGACGCCCATTGGCCGTCTTGATCGTAGCTTTTTTGTTGGTGTAGCGAAATCCACTGATCCATCAGTGTGTTTGCAGGGCCTGTATCGAAGCCGATTGGCGGCTGGTTAGGGCTCAGTAGCGTTACGTTTGCAATACCGCCTAAGTTGACCACTGCGCGAGTGTCGGTGTCGCTGCTGAAGAATGCCTGATGAAAAGCCGGTGCAAAAGGCGCACCTTGACCACCGTGAGCCATATCCCTGCGCCGGAAATCGGCAACGGTAGTAATGCCGGTTTGTGCTGCGATAATGCTGGGGTCGCCGATTTGTAATGTGAACGGATATGGCGCTTCAGGGAGATGTCGAACGGTTTGCCCATGACTCCCAATGGCTGTGATATCAGACGGTTGGTAGTTTGTTGGCGATAAAAGATGTTCCACAGCTTCAGCGAACAATAAGCCGACCTGATGATCGAGTTGACCGAGCTGATCGATAGCGTCGCCAGAGTAACGAGATTGACCAAAAGCCAGTAGTTCTGACTGGAGTTTCGTTGGGATGGGTTGGCTGTGAGAGTGAAGCAGTTGGATCTTGCTATCAGGTTGGATATCACAGAGGACTGCGTCAACAGCGTCGACGCTGGTCCCTGAGATAAGTCCGATAAACAAAGTCACAGGTTAATGCTCTGTGACCAGTTTATTTTTGCAATTTGCTATTACTTGCCGTGCCAGATGATTCTTGATCATTCAGACGCGCAAAGTAGGTCGTACGTTCGGTTTCAAGCTGCTTCATTAATGGCTTCGATAATTCTTGGAAGCGAGCCATTTCAGCTTTAGGCACTGGTGCAGCATGTGGCAATTTCACTCGGCGTGGATTGCGGTGAACACCATTGACCACAAATTCATAGTGCAGGTGCGGTGCTTGTGACATTCCCGTTGAGCCGACATAGCCAATGATTTGCCCTTGTTTAACACGCTGACCAGCTTTTACTGCACGCTTAGAGAAGTGCAAGTATTTAGTGCTGATATTGCCGCCATGTTGAATGAAAACATAGTTACCATTGTAGCGGTTGTAGCTTGACTTTATGACGCGGCCATCGCCCGCAGCACGCACTGGTGTGCCGATTGGCGCACGATAGTCAGTACCACGGTGTGGTTTTACACGCTTTTGGATCGGGTGGAAACGCTTAGGGTTAAAGTTTGAACTGACGTAGTTAAACTTCAACGGCGCACGCAAGAACGATTTTCTTAGCGCTTTACCTTCAGGCGTATAATAAGCCGTACGATCGTTAGTGTCGGTATAGCGCACTGCGGCGTAATGCTCACCCATGTTGTTGAACTCGGCTGACAAAATGTTGCCGTAGCCCACTTTTTTGCCATCAATATATTTTTCTTCATACAACACGGAGAAGCTATCGTTTTTGCGAATTTCTAGCGCAAAATCGATGTCATACTCAAACACGCCTGCGAGCTCCATGATGACGCCATCAGGAAGCCCTGCTTGTTTACCTGCGTTATAAAAGCTGCTGGTGATAGTCGCGGTAGCGAAGCGTTGCTTAAACTCAATCGGTTTAACGTCGAGCGAAACGTCGAACTGCTTATCATCAAGCTTAGTGATAACAAGGGTATCGCTAGAATTAAACGGATAACGCAAGCTGTGGAATGCTTTTTCTTCATTGGCAGCAAACTCTAAGGTATGGCCGGGTCTGATCTTCTTTAAAATCTTGACCTGATCATCGGCCTGCATCATGTAGTGCAGATCTTTAGAGCTGAAACCTAGCTTATTAAAAATACGCGCTAAACTTTCGCCTTTAGCAACGGTAATGGTTTGCCAATCATATCTAGGTTTTGTGGTCTTCTTTACGAAATTCTTTATAGCGTCAGTAGCGCCATTCAACTTAGAACTGGCTTGCTTCTGAAGATTCAATGCTGACTCTTCGTCGGTACTCTCAGCGAGTGTCTGCTCGGCAGGCTCAAGGCTTTTCTCAGACAACGTCAATTCGCCTGATGAAGTGTCAGACTCTGTTTGTTCAGTTGTTGAGTTAGTATCGTCCGATGATAATTGTAAAGTAAGTAATTCTTGTTGTTGGTTTTCTTGAGTTGAAGACTCTTTTCCAGGAGTCAATGCTAAGTAAGAAACTGCCGCGAATACGACGGATAGCGTTGCGATCGTGATGATCGTGCTCTTTCGTCGAGTTTTCTTTTGGGCAAACAGGGGCTTGCTTCTGTTAAACCCTTTATAATCACGGTTTATCATAGTTAACTTAAGGAAATGGTTGAAGTTGAGTAGTTTTTGCGCAATAACAATAACCTTATCACGAGTTTTGGTCAATGCTTTAAGGTGCTAATTCCATAATTTCGCCATATTTGTCCGAGAAATGTGAAAGAGTCAGGATTTTTTACACTTTTGAGCGACCCTTTGTCGAAAAGTGTCCAGTGTCGATTTTTGGCTTGAAAGCGTTGCATACTATGACAAATCGTGTATCTTTGAGCCATCAAAATTAGAGAGAAATACCCTTATGAGTGATATTGAGACCATGTTTGAGGAGCTGAAACGTGGAGCTGATGAGATTCTGCCTGAAGAAGAGTTACTAGAGAAGCTAAAAGAAGGGCGTCCGTTGACCATCAAAGCGGGTTTTGACCCCACCGCGCCTGATCTACATTTAGGTCATACGGTATTGATTAATAAAATGCGTCAATTTCAGCAGTTCGGTCATAACGTGGTATTTCTGATTGGTGACTTTACCGGCATGATCGGTGACCCCACGGGCAAAAATGCAACGCGTAAGCCGCTGACTCGTGACGATGTGATGAAAAACGCTGAAACCTATAAAGAGCAGGTCTTCAAAATTCTCGACCCAGACAAAACCACCATCGCCTTCAATTCAGAATGGTGTGAACAGTTGGGTGCTGCGGGAATGATTAAGCTCGCCTCCAACTCGACGGTGGCACGAATGCTGGAGCGAGATGATTTTAAGAAACGGTATGCCAGTGAGCAGCCCATCGCGATTCATGAGTTTTTGTATCCGCTGGTACAGGGCTATGATTCGGTAGCGATGAAGGCGGACGTGGAGCTTGGCGGTACTGATCAGCGTTTTAACTTACTGATGGGGCGTGAACTTCAAAAAGCCGACGGCCAAAAACCGCAAACCGTATTGATGATGCCTTTATTGGAAGGACTCGATGGTGTTAATAAAATGTCGAAGTCGCTGGATAATTATGTGGGTATCACGGAAGCGCCCGGCGTCATGTATCAGAAGTTATTATCGCTACCGGATAGCATGATGTGGCGTTACCATGAATTGTTGTCGTTCAAGTCGCTGGAAGAAGTCGAACAGCTGAAAAAAGATGTCGAAGCGGGAGCGAATCCGCAGGATATAAAGAAGGCTTTTGCCTTAGAAATAATCGAAAGATTCCATGGTAAAGAAGCTGCGGAGAATGCCCATAAAGGCGCAGGTAATATTGTCAGGGACGGTGAAGTGCCTGAAGGCACGCCAGAGGTGGAAGTCAGTTTGGATGGCGCAGAGCAATTCCCCGTTGGGGCCGTGATTAACCGCGCAGGATTGGCGGCAAACTCAGCGCAAGCCAAAGACATGTTAAAGAATGGTCGTGTTAAGATTGATTGGGAAGTTGTCGAGCCTTCTTATATGGTCAAGCCTGGTAAGTACTTAATGCAGGCTGGCAAGAAGAAAATTGCTTACGTTACTGTGACTCAATAATCAGTTGCCTTGAGTCGTGATAAAAGGTCGCATCGGCGGCCTTTTTTCTTTATGTTCGTTCTAGCGAAATATTGTTAAGTTTTCTCTTCTGCACCAAACCTGTCTAAAAAATCGTCAAATAACTTTACAAAAGCTACAATTTGATACACTTTTTTATCAAATAATCGTCGATTCATTAAGATAGGCCATACCAGAGTTCGTCAGTATTTATTAGTATCTAAGGAGGCTACGTGGGGTAGCTATTATTGAACTCTGGAGAAAACAATGGAAAATACCTTTAAGAAAAGCGCAATGACGCTTTTGGTCGGCGCATCATTAGCGTTACCTGTCTCAGCTTATGCTGACTCTTTCGTCGTTGTCGCAAAAAATAACATTAACGATCATTTCGTGGAAACAGTTGAGTCGATGGGAGCTAAGGTGACTCACAAAATTCCACAAGTTGGTTTGCTTGTCATTGAAAGTGACAACATGGATATCCGTGAGCGCTTAGCGGGGGTGTCAGGAGTAAGCTCAACGTTTGCGAACTTTACACTAGATTATGTCGCTCCCAATCAAGCTGCGGAATACGATATCAATTTTGAAGAAATGGCAGCGAGCCCTCCGAACACTGGTGATGATGACTTCTTTTTTGATTTACAGTGGGGCCACGATTCAGTAAATGCGACTGAAGCTTGGGAAGCGGGCGTTCGTGGACAAGGCGTTCGTGTGGCGGTATTGGATAGCGGTATCGATTCTTCACACCCTGATTTAACACCAAATCTCAACATGGCACTGTCAACATCGTTTGTACCTGGTGAGGATTACGATAACCCACCTGGCAGCCACGGTACACACGTTGCTGGAACGATTGCGGCGGCAGATAATGCTTTCGGTACCATTGGTGTCGCGCCTGAAGCTGAAATTATGTCGATTAAAGTACTTTCTGCAGTCACAGGAAGCGGCAGCACTTCAGGCATTTGGCAGGGGATGATTTACGCTGCCGATAATGGTGCTGATGTGATTAACATGAGTTTGGGTATCAGCGGTGGTTTCCCTAAGAACTGTACCTTTACGGATTCGGATACTGGTGAAAAGACTCATTACCCAGCTAAAGATTGTAGTGAGCTGATTCGTACTTACGATAGGGTTACTCAGTATGTTCGTAGCAAAGGCACAATCATCATTTCTTCTGCAGGTAATGATGCACGCGATATGAGTCATGATGGACCAACCATGGCGTTACCAGCTGAAGCCAACCATGTTGTATCGGTATCGTCTACGGCGCCATACTTGTGGGGTATTGACTCGACGACAGCATTAGACGAGTTGGCCTCCTACTCAAACTATGGCCGTAAAGGGATCGATATTTCAGGTCCTGGTGGTGATTTCGACGTGTTCTTTGACTTCGGCGCTGCTCCTTGTAACGGTCCCGTACTTCCAGGTCGTCCATGCTATGTTTATGACATGGTGTTAAGTACAACGCCTGGCGGTTGGGGTTGGAATGCCGGTACCAGTATGGCATCACCGCATGTTGCAGGTGTTGCAGCACTGATTATCAGCGAGTACGGCGGTAATATTAGCGTCCAACAACTTGAAAAAGAGTTGCGCGCCCGTGCGGTAGGCTCTGGAAACAGTACTGAGCATGGTAAAGGTCGAGCTTCATCAGGTTTTTAATCTGATTGTAAAGAATGCTCGTTTAAAAGGTCGCTTCGGCGGCCTTTTTTAATAGTTAAGCTTAATAACATGATCTAATTGATTGTTTTGTCATCGTTTTGAGCAAGTTTTAGCCGGAATTTAACCAAATTGAAATTAATTTAAAAAAAGATTCAAAAAGGGGTTGCGGGGTTTGATTTAGTGTCTATAATGCGCATCACTTTCGAGGCAAACGAAACATTAGAACGGCCTTGAGGGAGCTCAGGAGGAGCGGTTTTTAAGACGGTTTAAAAAGTTTTAAAAAATGTGTTGACAGGAAGTTGAGGCGCTTTATAATGCGCGCCGCTTTGAACGAAAAGTTCAGGCAAGCCGCTCAGGGAGTTGAGGGTTCGATAAGTGGATTTAAGGTTTTGAAAATAAACGTTAAAAAGATTATCGAAAACGGTTGACAGGAGGTTGGGGCGATATATAATGTGCGCCCACTTGAGTGAAGCGAGTTCTTCACCAAGACGTTCTTTAACAGATTGATAAGACAATTTGTGTGGGCACTTGTGTCAATGTTGAAACACAACAACGATGCAGTGACCAACACCCTAAAAATTAATTCGATTGATTTATTTTTTAATAAGTTGGTGATTCATCGAGCAAAGATTTAAAGGTACTTCGGTACTTTTGTAAAACTTTAAACTGAAGAGTTTGATCATGGCTCAGATTGAACGCTGGCGGTATGCTTAACACATGCAAGTCGAACGGTAACATGAAAGAGCTTGCTCTTTTGATGACGAGTGGCGGACGGGTGAGTAACACGTGGGAATCTACCAAGTAGCGGGGGATAGCCCGGAGAAATCCGGATTAATACCGCATGTGCACTTCGGTGTAAAGAGGGCCTCTATTTATAAGCTTTCACTATTTGATGAGCCTGCGTCAGATTAGCTAGTTGGTGGGGTAATGGCCTACCAAGGCGACGATCTGTAGCTGGTCTGAGAGGATGATCAGCCACACTGGGACTGAGACACGGCCCAGACTCCTACGGGAGGCAGCAGTGGGGAATATTGGACAATGGGGGCAACCCTGATCCAGCAATACCGCGTGTGTGAAGAAGGCCTTCGGGTTGTAAAGCACTTTCAGCGAGGAGGAAGGCCAAGTAGTTAATACCTGCTTGGATTGACGTTACTCGCAGAAGAAGCACCGGCTAACTCCGTGCCAGCAGCCGCGGTAATACGGAGGGTGCAAGCGTTAATCGGAATTACTGGGCGTAAAGCGCGCGTAGGCGGATGATTAAGTCAGATGTGAAAGCCCAGGGCTTAACCTTGGAACTGCATTTGATACTGGTCATCTAGAGTACAGCAGAGGGGGGTGGAATTCCAGGTGTAGCGGTGAAATGCGTAGATATCTGGAGGAACATCAGTGGCGAAGGCGACCCCCTGGGCTGATACTGACGCTGAGGTGCGAAAGCGTGGGTAGCGAACAGGATTAGATACCCTGGTAGTCCACGCCGTAAACGATGTCTATTAGCTGTTGGGTATATTAAGATACTTAGTGGCGCAGCTAACGCTTTAAATAGACCGCCTGGGGAGTACGGCCGCAAGGTTAAAACTCAAATGAATTGACGGGGGCCCGCACAAGCGGTGGAGCATGTGGTTTAATTCGATGCAACGCGAAGAACCTTACCAGGTCTTGACATCCAGAGAACTTTCCAGAGATGGATTGGTGCCTTCGGGAACTCTGTGACAGGTGCTGCATGGCTGTCGTCAGCTCGTGTCGTGAGATGTTGGGTTAAGTCCCGTAACGAGCGCAACCCTTGTCCTTAGTTGCTAACATTAAGTTGAGAACTCTAAGGAGACTGCCGGTGACAAACCGGAGGAAGGTGGGGACGACGTCAAGTCATCATGGCCCTTACGACCTGGGCTACACACGTGCTACAATGGGCAGTACAGAGGGTTGCCAACCCGCGAGGGGGAGCTAATCTCACAAAGCTGTTCGTAGTCCGGATTGTTCTCTGCAACTCGAGAACATGAAGTCGGAATCGCTAGTAATCGTGGATCAGAATGCCACGGTGAATACGTTCCCGGGCCTTGTACACACCGCCCGTCACACCATGGAAGTTGTTTGCACCAGAAGTAGCTAGCTTAACATTGGGCGGTTACCACGGTGTGACCAATGACTGGGGTGAAGTCGTAACAAGGTAGCCGTAGGGGAACCTGCGGCTGGATCACCTCCTTAACGACAGTGTTCTCATTACATAAGTGTTCACACAAATTGTCTTATTAAAATCATCTGGAATAGTGATCGGTTGTGCAGGCCGTAGTGTCTGTAACAAGACAGATTTATAGGTCTGTAGCTCAGCAAGTTACAGGCACCCCTCTGAAAAAGAGTGTGGTGAGGTCGGCGAGCCGACTAAGTTGAGCGCAACCTAGAAGATTATAGGTCTGTAGCTCAGCTGGTTAGAGCGCACCCCTGATAAGGGTGAGGTCGGCAGTTCAAGTCTGCCCAGACCTACCAATTTTGGTTTATGCTGCGTTAGATAAACGTCGCTTAGAAGACTAAGCTTCCTTTTTATCTGCCTTGCCTAAAGCAAAATTCACCGATATCAAAATGGGGCTATAGCTCAGCTGGGAGAGCGCCTGCCTTGCACGCAGGAGGTCAGCGGTTCGATCCCGCTTAGCTCCACCATTTATTGGTTGGGTCACTATGACGCAGTGTTTAGATGTATAAGTAGACTTATACATCTGGATATTGACCAGAACAAGTTCTTTAACAATTTGGCAGAAGCGAGTAATAAATTTGTAAGCGAATAGTATTCATCATGTTAGAAAACGTAGTTAGTTATCGAAGTCGGATAGCTAGCAATTATGTTTGCTGATTGTATGGTCCTAATATTTTTGGGGTTATATAGTCAAGTGAATAAGAGCATGCGGTGGATGCCTTGGCGACAGAAGGCGATGAAGGACGTAGTAGTCTGCGATAAGCCTCGGGGAGTTGACAACAAACGTTATATCCGAGGATTTCCGAATGGGGAAACCCAGCCAGTATAAGCTGGTTATCTTGCACTGAATACATAGGTGTAAGAGGCGAACGCGGGGAACTGAAACATCTAAGTACCCGTAGGAACAGAAATCAAACGAGATTCCGTTAGTAGCGGCGAGCGAAAGCGGATTAGCCCTTAAGCTTCTTTTGAGTTAGTGGAAGTCTCTGGAAAGTGACGCGATACAGGGTGATAGCCCCGTACACGAAAACGAATTAGAAGTGAAATCGAGTAGGTCGGGACACGTGTTATCTTGACTGAACATGGGGGGACCATCCTCCAAGGCTAAATACTCTCTGTCGACCGATAGTGAACCAGTACCGTGAGGGAAAGGCGAAAAGAACCCCAGTGAGGGGAGTGAAATAGACCCTGAAACCGCATGCTTACAAGCAGTGGAAGCACGATTTAGTCGTGTGACTGCGTACCTTTTGTATAATGGGTCAGCGACTTACTCTTCAGTAGCGAGGTTAACCATTTAGGGGAGCCGTAGGGAAACCGAGTCTTAATAGGGCGTTGAGTTGCTGGAGGTAGACCCGAAACCCGGTGATCTATCCATGGTCAGGTTGAAGGTTGGGTAACACCAACTGGAGGACCGAACCCACTTATGTTGCAAAATGAGGGGATGAACTGTGGATCGGAGTGAAAGGCTAATCAAACCGGGAGATAGCTGGTTCTCCTCGAAATCTATTTAGGTAGAGCCTCACGTATTACCCTAGGGGGTAGAGCACTGTTTCGGCTAGGGGGTCATCCCGACTTACCAACCCGATGCAAACTCCGAATACCTAGGAGTACAGCGTGGGAGACACACTGCGGGTGCTAACGTCCGTAGTGGAAAGGGAAACAACCCAGACCGCCAGCTAAGGTCCCAAAGTGTATGTTAAGTGGGAAACGATGTGGGAAGGCTTAGACAGCTAGGAGGTTGGCTTAGAAGCAGCCACCCTTTAAAGAAAGCGTAATAGCTCACTAGTCGAGTCGGCCTGCGCGGAAGATGTAACGGGGCTAAACATACCACCGAAGCTGCGGGATGCACTTATGTGCATCGGTAGAGGAGCGTTCTGTAAGCCGCTGAAGGTGACTTGAGAAGGTTGCTGGAGGTATCAGAAGTGCGAATGCTGACATGAGTAACGTTAATGCGGGTGAAAAACCCGCACGCCGGAAGACCAAGGGTTCCTGTTCGACGTTAATCGGAGCAGGGTGAGTCGGCCCCTAAGGCGAGGCAGAGATGCGTAGTCGATGGGAAACAGGTTAATATTCCTGTACCGGTGTTTATTGTGATGGAGAGACGGAGAAGGCTAGGCCAGCGCGGCGACGGTTGTCCGCGTTTAAGGTGGTAGGCTTGAGACTTAGGTAAATCCGGGTCTCTTTAAGGCCGAGAGCTGATGACGATCACCCAAGGGTGAGAAGTGGTTGATGCCATGCTTCCAGGAAAATCTTCTAAACTTCAGATAAACACCGACCGTACCCCAAACCAACACTGGTGGTCAGGTAGAGAATACTAAGGCGCTTGAGAGAACTCGGGTGAAGGAACTAGGCAAAATAGCACCGTAACTTCGGGAGAAGGTGCGCCGGCTTTGGTGATGGGACTTGCTCCCTAAGCTGAGGCTGGTCGAAGATACCAGGTGGCTGCGACTGTTTATCAAAAACACAGCACTCTGCAAACACGAAAGTGGACGTATAGGGTGTGACGCCTGCCCGGTGCCGGAAGGTTAATTGATGGGGTTATCTTCGGAGAAGCTCTTGATCGAAGCCCCGGTAAACGGCGGCCGTAACTATAACGGTCCTAAGGTAGCGAAATTCCTTGTCGGGTAAGTTCCGACCTGCACGAATGGCGTAACGACGGCCACACTGTCTCCACCCGAGACTCAGTGAAATTGAACTCGCTGTGAAGATGCAGTGTTCCCGCGGCTAGACGGAAAGACCCCGTGAACCTTTACTACAGCTTCACACTGGACTTAGAACCTATTTGTGTAGGATAGCTGGGAGACTTTGAAGCATTGTCGCTAGATGATGTGGAGTCGTCCTTGAAATACCAGCCTGGTAGCTTTTGAGTTCTAACTCAGGTCCGTTATCCGGATCGAGGACAGTGTGTGGTGGGTAGTTTGACTGGGGCGGTCTCCTCCCAAAGAGTAACGGAGGAGCACGAAGGTTGGCTAATCATGGTCGGAAATCATGAGGTTAGTGTAATGGCACAAGCCAGCTTAACTGCGAGACAGACACGTCGAGCAGGTACGAAAGTAGGTCATAGTGATCCGGTGGTTCTGAATGGAAGGGCCATCGCTCAACGGATAAAAGGTACTCCGGGGATAACAGGCTGATACTACCCAAGAGTTCATATCGACGGTAGTGTTTGGCACCTCGATGTCGGCTCATCTCATCCTGGGGCTGTAGCCGGTCCCAAGGGTATGGCTGTTCGCCATTTAAAGAGGTACGCGAGCTGGGTTCAGAACGTCGTGAGACAGTTCGGTCCCTATCTGCCGTGGGCGTTTGAGATTTGAGGAGAGCTGCTCCTAGTACGAGAGGACCGGAGTGGACGAACCTCTGGTGTTCCGGTTGTCACGCCAGTGGCATTGCCGGGTAGCTATGTTCGGACAGGATAACCGCTGAAAGCATCTAAGCGGGAAGCCCCCTCCAAGATGAGATCTCACTGAAACTTTAAGTTTCCTGAAGAGCCGTTGTAGACTACGACGTTGATAGGCAAGGTGTGGAAGCGTTGAGAGGCGTTAAGCTAACTTGTACTAATTGCTCGTGAGGCTTGACTATATAACCCCAAGCGTTTTGGGGTGCTGAAAAGCTTAAATATATGAGTCAGCAAACAAAGAAACAAAGCGTGTTGAATACTGCAACATCTTACTTACAGATTTAAAACTTCTTCTGCCAGATTATTAAGACTTAGGTCTACTGAAAATTGCTCCGTGCAATTTCTAGTATTTCCTCCATCCGTGGAGGTTAAATATCCAAAAATTTTTGCTTGGCGACCATAGAGAGTTGGAACCACCTGATCCCTTGCCGAACTCAGAAGTGAAACGACTCATCGCCGATGGTAGTGTGGGGCTTCCCCATGTGAGAGTAGGTCATCGCCAAGCGCTTA
>NZ_BAABFV010000002.1:600000-751185 GCF_039541235.1 Kangiella marina
AGCTATCAAACCTTACGGAAACGGAAGAGCATAGTGAGTATTCTGCGACGCCGTACGATAAGTCCCATATTTCGATCATTGGGGTTAACCCAGCGGGACAACAGCATTTACGGCTGGTTAATCTCGACACGAAGAAACATCAATCTTTAAGGACCGATATCGAGCCAGTAGGTTACCATGCATGGATGACTGATACTCAGGCTGCTGTGTTCGTGTTAGGTGACGTGATGACGTTGCAGGTTCTAGACACTGAGTCAGACGCTAAGCCCGATGTGTTGGCGTCGAATATTGGTCGTTGCTTTGAGCGACTGCCAAGTGGTGATGTTACTCTTACCTTGGAAAGAGATGGTGTACATCAGCTTTATCAACTTAACCAAGAGCATCAACTTCAATCTTTGGACATAAGTTTACCCAAAGGTGTTCAAGATTACGTTTGGCTTGATGATGAGACAGTGATTGTCGGCAACAATTCAGCACTAGAATTAGTCAGCTCGAAAGGGCGTGAGCTACTCATTGATTTGGCATCTTTACAGGTCAATGGCATCAGTCGGTTGGCGCTTAGCCCGGACAAAACGAAACTGGCACTTGTGTATAATCGGCCGTAATACTCGGTGACTCTACTTTAAGAGAAATATACACGCCATAAAAAAGCCGCTACTAGAGCGGCTTTTTGCTGAGTAGGCTGCTTAAACTTTAGGACCTGCTTTAATAAGCTCTTCTGCTTTGTCGTTATCAGCAAAGCGGTTAAAGTTATCAATAAACATGCTGGCAAGCTCTTTGGCTTTAGTATCCCACTGGCTTGGGTCTTTGTAAGTATCTTGCGGGTTTAAGATACCTGTATCGACGCCATTCAACTCTGTTGGAATCGCTAAGTTGAAGTATGGAAGGTTAGAGAATTCGCAGCTTTCAATGGAACCATCCATAATGGCATCAATAATACCGCGAGTATCTTTAATTGAGATACGCTTACCAGAGCCATTCCAACCAGTGTTAACCAAATACACTTCTGCACCAGCATCACGAACTCGTTTTTCAAGCACTTCCGCGTATTGAGTCGGGTGTAAGCTCAAGAAGGCTTCACCAAAGCACGACGAAAAGGTTGGTGTTGGTTCTGTAACGCCGCGCTCAGTTCCTGCTAATTTCGCTGTAAAGCCAGACAGGAAGTAATACTGAGTTTGTTCAGGGGTTAGTTTAGCCACTGGAGGTAATACACCAAAGGCGTCAGCGCTTAAGAAAATGACTTTCTTCGCGTGCCCGGCTTTAGAGACTGGCTTTACAATGTTATCAATGTGATAGATCGGGTATGAGACGCGAGTGTTCTCAGTTTTGCTGTTGTCATCAAAGTCTATGTTACCTTTTTTATCGACAACGACATTTTCTAAAAGAGCGTCACGACGAATCGCGCGGTAGATATCAGGTTCATTATCTTCAGACAAGTTAATGGTTTTGGCGTAACAGCCACCCTCAAAATTGAAGACACCATTATCATCCCAGCCATGCTCATCGTCACCAATTAAAGCACGCTTAGGGTCGGTAGAGAGTGTTGTTTTACCTGTGCCTGATAAGCCGAAGAAAATCGCAACGTCACCTTCTTTGCCGACATTGGCTGAACAGTGCATCGACGCAATACCTTTCAATGGCAGTAGGTAGTTCATCATCGAGAACATGCCTTTCTTCATCTCGCCACCGTACCAAGTACCGCCGATCAGTTGAATTTTTTCAGTTAAATTGAAAGCAACGAAGTTTTCAGAATTCAACCCATGCTCTTGCCACTTATCATTCACAGCTTTAGAGCCATTCATTACCACAAAGTCTGGCTCAAAGTCTTTCAGCTCTTCGTCAGAAGGGCGAATAAACATGTTCTTGACGAAGTGAGCTTGCCACGCAACTTGTGTAATAAAGCGAACTTTAAGACGCGTATCTTCATTGGCGCCACAAAAAGTATCAACAACAAACAGTCGACTGCCAGATAATTGCTCAGTGACCGTTTCTTTAAGGTCATCCCAAATAGCTGGAGTGATGGGTTTGTTATCATTAACACCGTTTTTAGACCACCAAACAGTATCGCGTGTAATATCATCTTCAACGATATACTTATCTTTAGGCGAACGACCGGTGAAAATACCTGTATCGACCGTTACCGCACCCATATTAGTGACAGTGCCGCGTTCATAGCCGCTAATGTCATCTCGGGTTTCTTCTTCAAATAATGTGTCGTAGGAAGGGTTGTAAACGATTTCGTGGACTGAATGGATGCCATATTGGCTCAAGTCAACATCGCGAGACATGGTGGTACTCCTCGTTTGCAAAGTTTGGCTTTGCGCTGCAATAGTTTAATAACAATTTGCTATTTGAAAATTGCACGTAATTATGCCAAAAAAATAGTGTACTGGCGAGGCTAAATGAAACTTATTTGCAATATTTCATCAGTTTTTATTACAAGCCTGTTATGGTGCCGTACATATTAGAATTAAGACCATTTCACTCTGGGTGGATAATTAACAACGTTAGCCGACAATACAGTGATTTACAGTTTTTTAGTCGCGTTTAAGCGCTTCTTGCTAAAGACAGTTTCGCAAGTTCGATCAAAGCCACTTTAAACTCATTATCCGGTAACGGCGCTAAGGCATTTATTGCTCGTTTGACAGCTTTCTCAGCCGCTTGGTAGGTGTATTCGATGGCATCGGTTGAGTTTACAATCGCAAGAATACGCTCTAAATCATCAAGGCCGCCTTGCTCAATCGCTTTACGGATGACTGCCTGGTCGTCGTCGTTAGATTGAGTTAGCGCATAAATTAATGGAAGAGTCGGTTTACCTTCGGCAAGATCATCGCCAACGTTCTTACCCATGTCTTCAGCATTGGAAGCATAATCAAGCGCATCATCAATCAGTTGAAATGCAATACCTAACTGTAAGCCGTAATCACGTAAGCCTTGTTCTATTTGAGCAGATGCGTTGCACAATACTGCACCTAGCTGGGTTGCCGCAGCAAACAGAATAGCGGTTTTACGCTCGATGACCTGATAGTAAGAGTCCTCTGATACTTTTGGGTCGTTGATATTCATCAACTGCAGCACTTCGCCAGCAGCCACTTCATTGGTGGTGTCGGCTAAGATATTGAGGACCTTCATGTTGTCGACTTCGACCATCATTTGAAAGGAGCGACTGTATAAGAAGTCCCCGACTAAGACCGATGCTTGATTGCCGAATAATTCGTTAGCCGTTTCACGACCACGACGCATACTGGATTCATCCACCACGTCATCATGCAGTAATGTTGAGGTATGAATAAGCTCAATAACCGCGGCAAGTTTAGCGTGGTCTTGGCCTTGGTAACCTAAGGCTTTGGCAGCCAACAGAACGAGCATTGGACGTAGGCGCTTACCCCCTGCGGCGACAATATAATGCCCGACCTGATCCACCAGTACCACATCTGACTTGAGTCGGTCTAGAATCATCTGGTTTGTTGCTTGGAAATCACTGTCAACCAAGGCTCGGATATCGTCGAGAGTCATTGTCTACCTTAAAATGTACTGTCAGAGGCGAAGAAACGTTGGTATCCTATGACTTGGATCACGCTACAACTGCCAACTGCTTTATAATAATTGCTTGGCAATCCTAGTTAGGCTTGTCCTTGCGGTCAAGCTTTTCTGGTGATATTTCGATGACTTAAGGCGCTTTTGGCGAGTTTATGAGCAAAATTAGCTAAAATTGATGGGAGCCGGAGTAAATTCCTTTCAAAGCCTTGCTTTACAACTGAATTTGGCTTAAAATTCGCGCCCTCAAATATGAAAGCCATTGAGCAATACATATTAACCTTCTTGTTGAGATATATAAGAGGGTCTATAACCGGAGAATCAATATGTACGCAGTAATTAAAAGTGGTGGTAAGCAACACCGCGTAAAAGAAGGCCAGGTAGTGCGTCTTGAGAAGATCGAGGCGGAAACTGGTGCAACAATCGATTTTGAAGACGTTTTAATGGTCGCTGACGGCGATAACGTAACTTTAGGTACGCCAGTTGTTTCTGGTGCTGTGGTATCAGCTGAGGTTGTTAACCACGGTCGTGCTAAGAAAGTGAACATCATTAAGTTCAAGCGTCGTAAGCATCACATGAAGCGTCAAGGTCACCGTCAGTGGTTCACGGAAGTGAAAATCAACGGTATTGCTCTTGATGGCGCTAAAAAGCCTGCGAAGAAAGCAGAAGCTAAAAAAGCTCCAGCGAAAAAAGCTGCAGCAAAGAAAACAGACGGTGATGATTTAACGAAATTATCAGGTGTAGGTCCAGTTATCGTTAAGAAACTAAACGAAGCTGGTATCACTACGTTCAAACAAATCGCTGAGTGGACTGCTAAAGACGTAGAACACTTTGACGAAGAATTAAGCTTTAAAGGTCGTATCGAGCGTGAAAACTGGATTGACCAAGCTAAAGAATTGATGAAAGGAGAGTAAACGATGGCTCATAAGAAAGCTGGTGGTAGTACTCGTAACGGCCGCGATTCCGAAAGTAAACGCCTTGGTGTAAAACGCTTTGGTGGTGAAGAAGTAAGCGCGGGTAGCATCATTGTTCGTCAACGTGGTACTAAGTTCCACGCTGGTAACGGTGTTGGTCTTGGCCGTGACCATACAATTTTTGCAAAAGTTGATGGTAAAGTTAAGTTTGAAGTTAAAGGTAAAGAGAAGCGTCGTTTCGTTTCAATCGAAGCCTAATCAAGCTTGAGTTTTAGAAAAAGCCTCAGCCTTTGCTGGGGCTTTTTTGTATTGTAGGTCATCGTATCTGCAATAAAATTTGATCGTTCTGATGGTTAGAAGTGACTATCCATCAAACTATGGCACAATAGACCTATGAAATTTGTAGATGAAGTAACAGTAAAAGTAAAAGCAGGCGATGGTGGTAACGGTATCGTCAGCTTCCGTCGTGAGAAATATGTAGCCCGAGGTGGCCCTGATGGTGGCGATGGCGGTGACGGCGGTAATGTGTATATTGTTGCTGATGAAGAGATGAACACTTTAGTCGATTATCGTTATGTTCGCTTTTATCAGGCGACCCGTGGCGAAAATGGGCAAGGGCGCAATATGACCGGCTCCAAAGGTGAAGATTTAGTCTTGAAAGCCCCTATCGGCACGCAAATTACGGATAAAGAGACGGGCGAGATCGTGGGTGACTTAACCAAACCCGGTGAACAACTTTTAGTGGCTAAAGGCGGTTTCCATGGTTTAGGCAATACACGCTTTAAAAGTTCGATCAACCGTGCTCCCCGTAAAGCGACCCATGGTACTCCTGGTGAGATGCGTGAATTGCGTATGGAGCTAAAAGTATTGGCGGATGTTGGGTTGTTAGGCCTACCAAACGCTGGTAAATCGACTTTTATTCGCGCGGTTTCTTCGGCTAAGCCTAAAGTTGCCGATTACCCTTTTACGACACTAATTCCTAACCTTGGCGTTGTTCGTATTGATACGGAATCGAGCTTTGTTGTGGCGGATATCCCGGGCGTTATTGAAGGCGCGGCAGAAGGTGCTGGATTAGGTATTCGCTTTTTGCGCCACTTAGCGCGCACAAGGATTTTACTCCATATCGTTGACCTAATGCCTTATGATGAGTCCGATCCCGTTGAGAACTTTAAAGGGATTATGAACGAGCTGTATAAATACAGTGACAGCAAGGACATTTCTTTAAAAGACAAACCTGTTTGGTTGGTCTTCAATAAAACGGATTTGATGAGTGAAGAAGAAACACAGGAAAAGATGAACGATGTGTTAGAGCGCTTGGACTGGGATGGCCCGGTATTTAAAATGTCGGCGATTAAGAAAGAAGGTACACGTGAAATCTGTAACTCGATTATGGATTACCTCATTGAACATCCCCAAATCCGTAAGTTTATAGCGGAAAAGACCCAAGAAGACTTCCACTGGCCAGAACCAGGTTCTATGGATGAAGCCGAGGAGGATCCATTTGAAGGTTTGGAGCCAGAGTGGGTTGAAGATATGGAAGATGACGGCGTAGAAGTTGTCTATGTCGATCCTAACCAAGTGCCAGATGATAAGAAGTAGTCGCACGAAGCTTTAACACGTTATAAAAAAGCCGCCTTTAGCGGCTTTTTTAATGCTACAGGAAAAACTCCTATCTTCTCCAAGCTAAAAAAAAGCCACTCAATGAGTGGCTAATATCACACAGGGGTTTCAGGTTTCATCCTTATCGACCTTCACGACGCAATGCAGAGGCCGTGAACTGCCTGTAATTCATTTTCTCAGAGAAGTCGTACATATCTTCTTGGTTGTCTAAGCCAAAAGCGATGTATCGTTTTGCGCGAAGGTCATGAATCACGTCCAGGGTTGACCACAAAACTGGAACTTCGTAGTAGTTGAGTGCGTGTGCTTCAGCAACGCGCCATAGCTCGCCATCTTGATCATAGTGGTCAACCAAAAGTGCTTGCCAACTGTCTTCATCCAAGTAGAAAGTACGGCGGCTGTATACATTTTCTTTTGTTTCTTTAAGCGTGGCTTCCACAACCCATACTCGGTGCAACTCGTAGCGTGCGTAGTCTTGGTTAATATGGCCTGGCTTGATGATATCTTCATACGTCAACTTATCGCTGTGTAGCTGGTAAGCATTGTAAGGCACAAACATTTCTTTTTTGCCTTTAATCGTCCAGTTGTAGCGATCGGGTGAGCCGCTGAACATGTCAAAATTGTCGATTGTTGATAAGCCGTCAGACGCCAGCGCTGGCGCATCATACGCGACAGTCGGCGTTCTCATCGCACGACGACGACCTGGGTCGTAACGCCATGCACGGCGAGGATCAATAACCTGATTCGAGGTTTCGTGTACTAGCAACACTTCGCCTGCCATGCTTGAAGGGGAGGTGATACGCTGTTTGTATAAGAACAAGAAGTTTTCCTTTTCAGGATGCTCCTGAGCATAATACTGCAGTGACTCTTGCTCGAATTTTACTGGGTTAAAACTACCATCAACTTGTGGCGTTACTTGGACATATTCACGCTTAATGGCTTCACCACGGAAGCGCGTTAAGTGGTTCCAAATCGCTTCTAAGCCATTCTGTGGAATAGGGAAAGGAACGCCAACGGCTGCGTTACGTAACCCCGCGCCGTCCTGAGTTAACTCTGCTGTCGTGGCATTTTTCACGCTGAAATCATAAATCTTCTGCGGGAAAGATGCGCTGCGGTGTGTTGGGTATACTGTAATTTTGTAGTCAGGATATTGTTTAAGAAGGGCAATTTGTCCTTCTGACAGTTTATCAGCGTAGTTCTGATAGTTGCTAGCCGTTATCGTTAAGATAGGGTTTTCATCAGCGTAAGGATCGATATGATGCTCACCGGGCTTGTAATCCTGTGGTACTTGCTGAATACCGCCAGTCCAAGCAGGAATAGTCCCTTCTTTATTGCCACCACGCTCAGCACCCATGGGCGTCAGTTCGAGGTGTAATTTTGCAGCTTCTTTTGACGTTACTTTTGCTTGCGCTGTAGAGCTAAGAAGCCCTGCTAAGATTATTGGTACGATGATAATTGGTTTCATGGTCACCTTTCCAAACATGCTCACTCATTAAGGTTGTGCGCATTTTACACATCAGACCACTAGTGTCAACTGGTACAACCAGAGTTTGTAATTTGACCAATAGTACAAGTTATGAGCACAAAGATAATACTTTAGTTTAGTTAATGATTAATAGGTGTTAAGTTATAAGGGGTACTATATTTTTCAACGATTGAATAGAATAAGTCATGAATTATCAGCAAGATACCGCTCAAAAACTGTATCAGTTACTCACTGGGTTTCACGCCCACTCTAAAACCTTAGAAAAGGAAACCGGTTTAACCCAAGAGCGACTCGAAATATTGAGTCAGTTAGTGACCTTAGGGCCCAAAACCATTAATCAACTCGCTGAGCAAGAGCAAGTGAGTGCGCCTGCGATTACCCGAACCATCAAGGGGTTAGAGAAACATGGCTACGTTATCAAGTCTCGCTCAAAAACCGACCAGCGGGTGGTTTTTGTTGCACCAACGCGAAAAAGCCAGCAGGTTATTGAAGCGTTGCGGCTAAAACAGCAGAGATACATAGAGGGGTTATTGCAGGGGAAGTCCAGCGAAGAGGTAGAGCAGATAGCAAAGGCTGTCGAGCGATTATGTGAGGTTAAATCAGCGGGTAAGTAAACTTTTAATATTTTTCGGTGGGCAAGCACAGAAAAGCCGCTACTTTTCAGCAGCGGCTTCAAGAATCTGTGCTACTTCAAGCGGGTGTTATAGCGCTTGAATGCGAGCGTTTAAACGGCTCTTATGACGTGCAGCTTTGTTCTTGTGGATAAGGCCTTTGTTAGCAGCTTTATCAATCACAGATACAGCACGTTGGAATGCAGCTTCTGCATCCTTTTTGTTACCTGCATCAATGGCATATACAACTTTCTTAAGGTAGCTACGCATCATTGAGCGGCGGCTTGCGTTGTGCTGGCGACGAGCTTCAGCTTGACGAGCACGTTTTTTGGCAGATTTAATGTTAGCCAAGGTGAACTCCTAACAACTGGTTAATAAACAATAATCACAAATTTAAGGTCGCGAAATATACCTGTTTTAACGCGTCGTATCAAGTGAAAACAGCGAAAAACAGTAGAATTCTGTCAATTTTAGGGCTTTTCCAGCATATCTATGGTGACGAGCCGGTTTTTGACTTAAACTTGCGACCCATAAGAACAGTATTCTAACACTACTTAGGAAGATATTTCAGCATTATGGGCAGTCTTTTACGTTCCAGTACCATCGTTAGTTTTTGGACCATGATGTCCCGGTTTTTGGGGTTGGCTCGAGATGTTGTTCTAGCAAACTTGTTAGGTGCAAGCGGTCAAGCAGATGTATTTTTAGTGGCTCAGAAAATCCCTAACTTCCTAAGGCGACTCTTTGGCGAGGGCGCTTTTGCCACTGCTTTTGTGCCAGTCTTTTCAGAATACCACTCGAATCGCACCAAAGCTGAGACTGTCTCGCTATTAAGCAAAGTGTCAGGCACCTTAGGCGTGGTACTTGCCGTTATTACCGTTTTAGGTGTGCTCGGCTCGCAGGGCGTGATCGCTTTATTTGGTGCCGGTTTTATCGCCGACCCTGAGAAATTTCAGTTAGGCAGTGACTTATTAAAAATCACATTCCCCTATATTTTCTTTATATCGCTGGTGGCCATGTATAGTTCGGTACTGAATACACTGGATAAGTTCGCCGTACCAGCTTTTGCGCCAATCTTATTAAACTTATCCATCATTGCCGCTGCTATTATCTGGGCGCCAACTATGGAGCAACCAACCGTTGCGCTGGCTTGGGCGATATTTATTGCTGGTGCTTTGCAGCTCTTCTTACACTTTCCTTTCTTATGGAAAGCTGGGTATCTACCTAAACCACAGTGGGCTTGGAAAGATTCAGCGGTCCAGCGCATTATCAAATTGATGGTACCTGTCATCATTGGTGCATCCGCCAGTCAGATTAATTTATTGATCGATACGCAGATTGCTTCATTTCTTGAAGAGGGCAGTATTTCGTGGCTGTATTATTCCGATCGTATGATGGAGTTTCCACTAGGTATTTTCGGCATTGCTATCGCCACAGTATTGTTACCAACGCTGTCAAAATTCTTCTCGAAAAAGGATATGGAGCACTTCTCGGGCACCTTGGATTGGGGATTACGGATGGTGCTGATGATCGGCATTCCAGCGGGAATAGGTCTTTTCTGGTTAGCAGAGCCTATCATGATTAGCGTATTCCAGCATGGTGCTTTTACCGCAGAAGATTCGTTCAAAGCAGGGCAGAGCTTGCAGGCGTACTCGATAGGTTTGATTGGGTTTATGATGGTCAAAGTCTTTTTGACGGGCTATTACTCGCGTCAAGACACCAAAACCCCCGTCAAAATTGCTTTGTTCGCCATCGTTAGTAACATCGTCCTAAACTTGGCGTTGTTTAAACCCTTTGGCCATGTTGGACTGGCGATCGCCACTAGTATTTCAGCGTTTATCAACGCGATTTTCCTGTACCGTTACTTGCATAAAGAGCAGCACTTGCAACTTTCGCGGAAAAGTAAGGTGTGGATCCTCAAGTTGGTGATTGCTAGCGGTTTGTTGTTAGTTGGCCTTTGGTATACCGACTTCAGCATCGATCAATGGCAATCATGGTCACGCTTTGAAGCGATTGGTATGGTTAGCGTCATTATTGTCGCTACGGTCTTTGTCTACGGGGCCTTGTTAGGTGTAATGGGACTACGCCCAAGAGACTTCAAAATTCAGCGTTAAAGTGTTTTTGGCACAGAAATCCCCGCGAGAGCGGGGGCTTAATTACGACTTCTTAGTTCTGTAACGTCAAAACAGCCTTATAACGAGGTTTTTGGTGACGCTCTAAATAGTAAATAAGCTCGTTAGTTTCGGGCTTAAGTTCCAGCATCCAGACGTTACTTTTAGCTTCGGGAATCATATCTGCCGTATGTTCATCCGCTATGAAAAATTGTTTGGTTTCGGTGCCATGAGCATTCTTGTAGCTTCCAGCATAGCCACCATAGTTGGTGACTGCATGGGGTTTGCCATTAGGATAGCGGTGGTCGTGCTTGAACAATAAGCCTTGCCCCGTCGCCTTTATAATCCAAGTTCTCGATTTATCGTCACCAACGGTGAATGGAATGCGGATAATTCGATCGCTGCATTCACTAATCGTAGCGATCAGTTTTTTACCGGCAAAATCATGACTGGGATCGTCAGGGTAAACGGTTGTTCCGACTAGCGTTTCGCCACACATGGACTCTAGGCGCTTGAAAAAGTTAGCTTCTTGTTTCGAGAGTGCTACTTCGGTATGAGCTGCTGGCGCGTTGCTGTTAAAGGCGCAAGCTGTTATGAGGCTGGCTAGAAGGGCGCTGATGATCGGTTTAAATGTTGGTTTCATGGTTAATGTCATGACAAATCTGGTGGCTTAAAGGTGTTCTCATCCTGCTTGATTTTTGAGCGATAGGCAAGTTGCTAACTTGTTATTATTGCAGGATTTATGTTTTCTATGAGCCCAATCAATGATTTATGGTTAATTCTTAGGCCATAGTCCGCTATAATTGCCGCCTTTGGCACCAGCCCAGCGGAATTACTGAGACATAATGCGTTTATTGCGTGGCCTATATAACTGTCCTAAAGCACTGTTTGCGCAGGGCTGTGTGGCGACCATTGGTAATTTCGATGGCGTCCACCGCGGTCATCAAGCCATTATTAGCCGCTTAACCACAAAGGCTAAAGCGTTCGACTTACCCAGTGTGGTTATCGTATTTGAACCGCACCCCCAAGAGTATTTTCGTCCTGAGGCTGCTCCGGCTCGACTCTTCAAGTTAACCGATAAAGTACAAGCGCTGGAAAAGCTTGGAGTCGATTATGTGTTGTGCTTCCGCTTCAATCAAGAGTTCGCCGAATTAACAGCGGAAGATTTCATCCGCCGGGTTTTAGTCGAGCGGTTGCATGTGCAGCACCTCTTTATTGGCGATGATTTCCGCTTCGGGTACCAGCGTCGGGGTGACTTTGAGATGCTGAAAGCACACGGGGCGGGGCATTTCACGGTTGAAGCAAATCAGTCGGTTACCTTGGCGGTTGAGGGGCAGCACCAGAGAATTAGCAGCAGCTTAGTACGTGATGCTATTGCGCAGAATAACTTTGATTTAGCGCAGCGCTTTCTCGATAAACCCTATTATATTGAAGGGAAAGTTAGCCATGGCGACAAGCAGGGCCGTGAGATTGGCTTCGCCACTGCGAATATCCCGCTGAAACGACTGAAAAGTCCGTTAAAGGGGGTGTATGCGGTATGGGTGTATGGTATAAGTGCTAGTTTGGCGCAGAGTAAAGGGCTTGAGGGGCTTTCTTCGAAGAGATTGCCTGCGGTAGTAAATGTTGGTCATAAACCAACGCTAAAACACAGCCCTGAACGATTAGAAATTCATCTTTTAGACTTCAACAGCGACTTGTACGGTCAGCGCTTACGAGTGGAGCCTATCGCAAAGTTACGTGGTGAACATAAGTTTGCTTCGGTGGATGAGCTTAAAGCACAAATCGCAGCAGATATAGAAGCTGCACGAGAAATTTTTCATAAGATTTAAACGTTTGAATTAACCAAAACAGAGTAATCATTTCGATGAGTGACTATAAAGACACCTTAAACTTACCGAAGACTAAGTTTGAAATGCGCGGGAACTTACCCAACCGTGAGCCAAAAATGTTGGCCGAGTGGGAAAAGAACGATTTGTATGGCGAAATCCGTAAAGCACGTGCTGGCCGTGAGCAATTTATTTTGCACGATGGCCCTCCGTATGCCAACGGTAATATTCACATTGGTCACTCTGTTAATAAAATTTTAAAAGACATCGTGGTTAAGAGTAAAACCATCAGTGGCTTTGACAGCCCGTATGTTCCTGGGTGGGATTGTCACGGTTTGCCTATTGAGAATGTGGTTGAAAAGAAAGTTGGTAAAGCTGGGCAGAAAGTGTCTCACGCGGATTTCCGTCAAAAGTGCCGCGACTATGCTGAAAAGCAAGTTGAAGGGCAGATGAAGGATTTTGTTCGACTGGGCGTTTTAGGCGAGTGGAACAACCCTTATAAAACGATGAATTTTAGCTTTGAAGCAAACATTGTTCGTGCACTTTCGAAGCTGGTAAAGAACGGTCACATGCACAAAGGCGAGAAGCCTGTGTACTGGAGTGTGGTTGGTGGTTCGTCGTTAGCGGAAGCTGAAGTTGAATACCAAGATAAAACCTCGTTCTCGATTTATGTGCGATATCCGCTTGCGGACGTTGATGGCTTTGAGAAGGCTTTTGACGGGGCCTCATGCAGCAATACCTCAGTGGTTATCTGGACCACAACGCCTTGGACGCTACCATCAAGCCAAGCGGTTACAGTGCATGCGGACTTCCGTTATGTGCTAGTGAAAACGGGCGACGAGCAGTTCGTGTTAGCTGAAGACTTGTATAAGCAGGTGATGGAAGAGGCTGAAATTAGCGACTATGAAGTTATCGCGACGACGACAGGCGCTAAGCTTGAAAACTTGCAAATCCATCATCCTTTCTATGATAAAACATTGCCTGTGATCATTGGTGACCACGTAACGACCGACGCCGGTACTGGTTTGGTACATACGGCGCCAGATCATGGCCCTGACGACTTCCAAGTGGTTAAAAAGTACGGCATTGGTTTATTGAATTACGTTATGGCTAACGGTGTTTTTTCAGATGACACGCCATTATTTGATGGGCAGCATGTTTATAAAGTGGATCAACCAATTGTTGAACATTTGGTTGAAAGTGGAAAGTTGTTGCATCAAGATAAAATTCGCCACAGCTACCCGCACTGCTGGAGAACTAAGACGCCTCTTATTTACCGTGCGACGCCGCAATGGTTTATTTCCATGACGCAAAATAACTTGCAGCCGCAAGCGATGGAAGAGATTAAAAAAGTAAAGTGGGTACCAGACTGGGGCCAGGCGCGAATTGAATCGATGGTCGAAAATCGTCCAGACTGGTGTATTTCACGCCAGAGAACTTGGGGCGTGCCGTTATGTTTATTCATCGATAAGAAGGATGGTCAGCCGCACCCTGATGCTGCTGAGTTAATGGAAAAAGTTGCTCTCTTGATTGAAGAGAAGGGAATTCAAGCTTGGTATGACTTAGATGCTTCTGACTTTGTCGACGCTGACAAGTATGAAAAAATTGATGATACTTTGGACGTTTGGTTTGATTCGGGCGTGACTCACTATTGCGTGCTGTCAGCACGAGACTATTTGCGTCAACCGGCTGACTTGTACCTTGAGGGCTCGGATCAACACCGTGGTTGGTTCCAATCATCGTTATTAACATCTGTGGGTATTCATGGTCATGCGCCTTATAGACACTGTTTAACTCATGGGTTTGTGGTTGATGGTAAAGGCGAAAAAATGTCGAAGTCGAAAGGCAACGTCATGGCGCCAAACGATGTGATCAACAAGCTAGGCGCAGACGTTCTGCGTTTGTGGGTATCATCTGCAGATTACCGTGGTGAAATGGCGGTTTCAGAAGAAATTTTGAAGCGCACGGGCGATACTTATCGACGTTTGCGTAATACCTCACGTTTCTTACTGGCAAACCTTGAAGGTTTCGAGCCGGCAACAGACTTGTTGGCTAAAGATGACTTGTTACCACTCGACCGCTGGGCTGTGGATGCTGCCTATCAGGCGCAAGAAGCGATAGTTGATGCGTACGATAACTACAACTTCTGGGTGGTGGCGCAGAAAATCCATCACTTCTGTTCTATTGATATGGGTAGCTTCTATCTCGATATCATTAAAGATCGTCAGTACACAGCAAAGCGTGGCTCTAACGCACAACGCTCTTGTCAGACGGCTCTGTATCATATCGTCGAAGCGCTGGTTCGTTGGATCGCGCCTATCTTGAGCTTTACGGCGAATGAAATTTGGCCGTTATTGCCGCAACCAGCGAATGGTGCGCGTGAGAAAACAGTCTTTGTTTCAGAATGGTATGACGGTTTGTTTCCAATGGAGAATGCCACCATTACTGCTGAAGATTGGGATAGAATCTCTAACGTCAAAGACGCGATTAATAAAGCGATTGAAGTTAAACGTAAAGATGGCGCTATTGGTGGCTCACTACAGGCTGAAGTAACCATTCATGCCGATGAGACGTTGTATTCTGTTTTGAGCAAGTTGGAAGATGAACTACGCTTTGTCTTTATTACTTCGCAGGCGAAATTGGTTAAAGATGATGGTGGGGAAGCTACCGATATCGAAGGTTTAAAGTTGACGATTACCGCTTCTGAAGCTGAAAAGTGCGAGCGTTGTTGGCATTACCGCGAGGATGTGGGTTCAAACGATGAGCATCCGACCATTTGTAATCGTTGTGTTGAGAACGTGGTGGGTGATGGCGAAACTCGTCATTACGCATAAGCGAGTACGTCATACCCGCGAAAGCGTGAATCTAGTCATTAGATGATGAAAGATCCCCGCTTTCGCGGGGATGACTGTAATAATAAAACAGATAGAGAATATATTTTGAAAAAAATAACAGAATCTGGACTGGTTTGGTTGTGGCTTACGATCATTTTGTTAGTACTCGACCAGGTGACCAAAATTTGGGCGAATACCAACTTAGCGCCTGTCTACGGAGGGCCTGTGATCGAGGTGATGCCTCACTTTGATTTGAACTTGGCCTATAACTATGGCGCCGCGTTTAGCTTTCTGGGCGATGCTGGAGGGTGGCAACGTTGGCTGTTTACGGCTATCGCTGCGGGTATTAGTGTCGCTCTTTTAGTTTGGATGTATAAAACACCGAAAAGCGATAAGTTGCCGAATATCGGTATGGCATTGATACTGAGCGGGGCTATTGGCAATTTGTATGATCGCTTGGCTTATGGTTATGTGATTGATTTTATTGATTGGTACGTGTCAAAAGACGGTTATCACTGGCCGACATTCAATATCGCAGACAGTGTTATTTTGATTGGTGTGGGGCTTTTAATTATCGATACCTTTAAAAACCCCGATGAGAAAAGTGGTAAGGCAGCCTCAAAAAAGGCCAGCAAAAAAGCTGCTTAATACTGACTTTTAAACGTTAAAAGGCTTGTATGACAACTGATACCAACTTAGCTATTGAGGCTAACTCTAAAGCATTAGTTCATTTTAATGTTTTGTTAAAAGATGGCTCCGCGGCGGATAGTACTCGCGTGAACGGTAAACCGGTGTGGTTTATCATGGGTGATGGTAGCTTGACGGAGGTTATTGAAACGTCATTGACTGGCTTGAAAGCTGGTGACGAAAAAAAATTAGAGATTCATGGTTCGGACTTTTTCGGGCCTGCGAATCCTGATGATGTGCACTTTATGGATATCAGTCAATTTTCTGCTGATGTAAAGCTGGAAGAAGGTTCGATTATCGCTTTCGAAGATATGATGGGTGGTACTGTGCCTGGTATGATTCGAGAAGTGAAAGGGCATTCTGTGAAGGTCGATTTTAACCACCCGTTGGCAGATCAGGATATAATCCTTGAAATTGAAATTGTCGAAGTGAGACAATAGGTCAAGTATATAAGGTGTCATTCCCGCGAAGGCGGGAATCCTAGTTGTTGATAGGGTATACAGATTCCCGCCTTCGCGGGAATGACGAATCTAGTAGGTAATCTCTTGGAAATAGTATTAGCAAACCCCCGTGGCTTCTGTGCCGGTGTTGATCGAGCGATTGAGATCGTGAATCGAGCCATTGAGCTGTTTGGGGCGCCGATTTATGTCAAACATGAAGTCGTTCATAACAAGTTTGTGGTTGATGGCCTGCGCGATAAAGGGGCGGTTTTCATTGAAGATTTAAATGATGTACCAAGAGATTCAACGCTGATATTTAGTGCTCATGGTGTGTCGCAGCAAGTTCGACGCGATGCTGAAGCGCGTAATTTAAAAGTCTTTGATGCCACGTGCCCACTGGTGACCAAGGTGCATATGGAGGTCGCGCGTCATAGCCGTCGCCATGAGGAATGTATTTTAATTGGACACAAAGGGCACCCTGAAGTTGAAGGGACAATGGGGCAGTATGATAACCCTGACTCTGGGATCTATTTAGTTGAAGATGAGCAAGATGTGCAAGAACTTGAGGTCAAGAATCCTGAGCAGCTTTTTTATGTCACCCAGACCACCTTGTCGGTGGATGATACGCAGCGCTTAGTGAAGGCCTTACAAGATAAATTCCCGAAAATTCAAGGCCCTAAGAAAGACGATATCTGTTACGCAACACAAAATCGCCAAGATGCGGTTAAACAATTAGCCGTGGATTGTGATTTGATTTTGGTGGTTGGTGCTCAAAACAGCTCGAACTCAAGTCGCCTTCAAGAATTATCCGAAAATGAAGGAACACGCTCTTTCCTTATCAATAATGCCACTGAGATTGATCCCAGCTGGTTGCAAGGTGTTAACAAGGTCGGCGTTACCGCCGGAGCGTCTGCACCAGAAGTGCTGGTTAAAGACGTCATTGCTTACCTAGAGTCCCAAGGCGGCACTAACACACAAGAGTCTGACGGCGTTGAAGAAAACATCGTTTTCGTCCTACCCAGTGAGTTACGACCAAGCTAAACTCTCCTTAAAACCCTTTATAATGAATTACTTAAGACCGATAAGTGACCGCTTATCGGTTTTTTTATACCGTTTGTCTAAACTCCCAAGCAATTTGAATTAAATCGTTATATAACGTAATGACTGATAATTTGGTTTCGGAGTCCAAATGGGAAAAAGTAAAAACTCAGGCTTTACTCTAATGGAGGTCTTAATCGCCATGGTGGTCATCGCGATAGGCCTTTTAGGGTACCTTTCTTTGCAACTTGCATCTATCAACTCAAACCAAGAGGGTATGGCAAGGTCGCAAGCGAACCTTATTGCACAAGATTTAGCGGCATCAATTCGTGCTAACAGAGCATACATTAATCAAGGTGATGGCACTGCTAATGTTGGCAATGTTTATGTCGATGGTGACTATAACAGCTGCTCAGCGTTACCAGCCACAGTATGTACGGGAGCTGCAGCAAACTGTACTGATGAAGAGCAAGCTCAGTTTGACGTGTACAAGGTATGCCAGTCTAAAGCTGGTTTTAATACTGCTACCGCTGATTCAGACTTATTGATTGATGGACAACTTTTTGTGACATGCGATGATCGCGCTGCTGATGGTGATAGTTGTTCTCCGGGATCGACCTTGAGTATTTTTACTTATTGGCAAACAGGGGCTTTACGAGACGATGTGGGGCAAGATGCTACGGTTATTCGTAATCAACGATGTGCTAACTTAGCAGACGACCCAGGTGTCAATTATGACTGTATTATTTTGGATATTATGCCATGAAGATATTATTAGCGAGTAAACAAAAAGCTTTTACACTTATTGAGTATATGGTCGCGATAACGATCGGCTTAATTTTATTGGCTGGATTGACTTACCTGTTTTTAGGGATGAAGCAGTCGACTACAACTCAATCAGCCATTTCATCACTTCAAGAAAACGGTCGCTTCGCATTGTATTTTTTGAGTGATGATATTCAAAATGCCGGCTGGGCAAACGTAGAAACCAGTGGTTATGGTGTATATACATCACCTGCATTTCAATTCGCTGGAGCAACAGCTAGTTCAGATGGTGGTAGCGTTGGCAGCAGCGACAGAATTACGGTGAGATATGTTGATGATACAGATTGTGTCGGCGGAGCTTCTACAGGGATCGTTGAGAATAGCTATTTCGTTGAAGATAACCAGTTGAAGTGTACCGGAAGCAGCGGTGGGACAGAGCCGTTGATTAGCAATATTGATGCAATGCACTTCTTATACGGTATTGATACTGATGGTAACAGTGCACCGAACAAGTTTGTTAAAGCGAGTGATGTGGCGGCGTCTGAGCAAGAGTCGATATCCGCTGTAAAGATTATTTTAGTATTGGCCTCAGATGGCAATGTCCATAGTACAGATAAAGAGCAAAAGTTTGAGGTTTTAAATGAAGGGACATTGACGATAACGGATCGTAAGGCTCGTAAAATTTTCACAACGACGGTTTCAGTGCCTAATAAACCGGCGTTTATTATTTCAAGTTAGTGAGGTTGGATAAGATGCAATTAAAGATACAAAAAAACCAAGGTGCTACTTTAGCGCTGGTCTTAGTGTTTTTGTTGATTTTGACAGTACTTGGTGTTGCGAGTATGTCCGACTCAATTATCCAGCAAAAATCTTCTACTAATATTTATTTAGAAAACGAGGCCTTTCATACCGCAGAAAGCGCTGTGAGTGCAGCGATTCACTGGGATGAGATTGAAGGTGAGGCACTGTACGGAACCGCAACAGCAGAAACCAAGGTTGGACAGGAATACTGTGTTGGTGATAACGGTACTTTAGCCGCTATTGACGATGGCGCGAGCTGTACAACGGCTTTTGAAGGTCATGCTAACGTTATCGCTTTCGCTAGAGTTGAGTATCTCGGTTGTGGTACTTGTCCCAACTTTGAGCTAGGGGTATCGCCAAGTATTGGCTGTAATGCCTGGAAAATAACCGGTGACAGCACGGTTGCAGAGCGCACCAATGTTGCGGTGCAAAGCTGGGTAACGAAAATTGGTGGCTGCTTTTCAGCTGGCAAAAGTTTAGATTTAACACTTTAAGGTGATTGTTATGAGAAATTTTTTCACACAAATGATGAAAGGGGTTCTATTAGGACTGTATCTAACAATCCCTTTAATGGCTGCTAATACCGCCAGAGCTGATGATACCGAAGTTTACTTTTTTGACGGCAGTAAAATTGATACAGGCCGTCCAAAAGTAATGTTGTTGCTGGAGTTTTCTTCTGCAATGAATGGTGGTGGACGCTTAGCAAAAATTCAACAAGCTTTGCTTCAGTTAGCTAATGATCCCGAAGTGAACTCTGAAGTAGACTTCGGTCTTGCTATTTTTGCAAAAAGCCGAAGTGGTTCGATTAAAGCTGAAGGAACTGTACACTACCCTATCGCAAAACTTAACTCAGCAACGGAGTTACCTAACTTTAGTACCGTAGTTACATTGTTAAGCTTGAAAGGTACCGTACCCGGTAGTACGCCGACGATCGAAGGCATGTCGGAAGCCTATCGCTACTTCTTAAATAGAACTCCTTACTACTGGAACTCCAGCTCAACACACCCCTCTGCTGTGAGCAACTCGCGATACGCCTTTTCTGACACATCAGGCTGTGCTGCAAAGGCGTTAGTAGTACTTGCTCACGGTCAAATCAATGGTAACGAGTGGAGAAATGCAACTCAATCCATTGTAGGGCGTTCAAGCACGGATACTGAGATGGTTTCATACATGAAAGGTACTCATGACGTTGATACTTATACCATTAGTCCTGGCTCATCCGGTAATAACAAACAAAATCTAGACAACTGGGCAAATGCCGGTGGCACTGAGAAAGCTTTTGATTGGAACGATGAGACTGACTGTAATGCGGTCGATGCAGAAGGTAATCCCGTTGGTTTGTGTGCCATTCTAAAGAAAGTCATTGAAGAAGTCTCAAGCCAAGGTACCAGTTTTGTTCAAGCGGGTGTGACTGTGAGTCAACAAAACCGTTTAAACCATGATAATCATTTATATTTTGCACAGTTTCAGGCTGATGATATTGCTCGCTGGCCTGGCAACTTGAAAAAATACAAAATTGATGGCGGTCAGTTAGTTGATGTTAATCAAAAACCAGCTGTTGATACTGATACTGGTTTGTTTTTGGAAGAGCGAGATGCGAATGGTTTTATTACAAACTCGACTAGCTTCTGGGCTCCTAAAGATGGGAATGGCAACTTAATTGCTGATGGCAACCAAGTAGAGCGCGGTGGGACACTGGAAGGTCTTGATGGATTTTTAAAGACAACGCCTCAGGAAGTTGATGGAACCATCTATCAAACGTTTGCTTCATACAGCCGTAACTTATATTTTGATTCTAGTGATGTGTTATCGCCAATTGCGACGAAAGCAACTGCCGCTGACTTTGATATGCCTGTGTCTACAGAAGAAGAGAAGCAAGCATTCGAGACCGTCTTTACTGAAACGTTAGGGTATAGCCTAAGAGATGTCACCGTAACCAGAGACGACGGCACCGAAGTTATTGTCGAGAATGTGGCAGAGCCAGCCCGTTTAATGGGCGATCCTTTGCATAGCGTACCTAAGGTTCTTCAATATAAAGTTGGTGATAGCACTAAGTCAGTAGGCTTTATGGGCACCAACCTAGGTTATTTACATGCTGTCGATTTAGATACCGGTGTTGAAAACTGGGGTTATGTTCCTAAAGAAATGTTGAAGAAAATGCAGGAGTTCTTGGATGACGTTAAAATTGGTGGTGATCCTACTCTTCATAACTATGGTTTGGATGGGGAAATCCACATCGCTCACGGAGATAGCAATGGCAATATATTAGTGGATGAAGGCGAGAAAGCCTTGCTTATTATCGGTATGCGCCGTGGTGGTAACCGTTACTATGTACTAGATATTAGTGATATTGGTAGTCCTAAATTCTTATTCAGAATACAGGGCGGAGGAATCGGAGACCTCAGTCAATTAGGCGATACCTGGTCACCTGTCACGGTAACAAACATCAACTTTGGTGAAGGTACCAAAACCGTTGCGATTTTTGGTGGCGGTTATGACAAAGATCAAGATGATGCAACGACATTTGTAAAAGATGATATTGGTAATGATGTCTTTATTTACGATATCGCCAACCAAAAGGTCTTGTGGAATCTACAAGGCTCTGCATTACAAACTGTAAAAGGCCAAATCAATAGTGTGCCTGGAGCAATTAGAGCCTTGTCACTTAAAACAAACATCGCTATCGCAGAGCACTTGTATGTAGCTGATACGGGGGGACAGATCTTCCGTTTTGATTTATATCCAACAGAGACTGGTATGGATGTTAAAGCTGGTCGAATTTTTAAAGCTCGTGGCAATAACTCGGAGTCTGAGAATCGCCGTTTCTTCTATGCACCTTCTGTTGCATTTATACCACAGCCTCAAGGCAAGTCATTCGTCGCTGTTGCTGTTGGGTCGGGGTATAGAGCCCATCCGTTGAATGCCAAAATTGATGATTACTTCTTTATGGTAAAAGACCAAGGGGTTCTTCAGTCTACGAAGACATTCAACGATGTAGCCTTTAACGGAACAAATCCAGATGCTGAGCAGCAACTATTAAACGTAACAGATACGGTTTCAAGTAATACTACTACGAGGAATGCTATTGTATCAGGCGAGAAAAGCGGATGGTTTATTGAGCTAAATGGTGAAATCAATACCACAGACGCAAATGGGAACACTGTCACAGATACTTACGCTGGTGAGAAAGTTATCTCAGAAGCCCGTATATTATTTGGTAAGGTAGTGTTTACAAGTTATGTTCCTACTGTTGATTTAACGAAACTGCAGTGTGCGCCAGTAATTGGTAGTGCGAAACTGTACGGTGTGGATGTGGTTGATGGTTCATCGTTCTTTGATGAAAATACCCGAGTGATCGATTTGATTAGTAGCGGTATACCTCCAGTCTTCCAGTTGCTTTACACAAGCGGCGGTAGTGCTGATACAACGACTGCTTCATTTATCGGTTTAGTAGGTAATGAGGTAATTCAGGATGACTTTACTAAAGCTTTGACCAAAGGATATGATGGTGTAATCAGGGTAAATTGGCGGAAAAAACCAGATGATGAATAGAAAAGTAAAAGCTTTTACTATAATCGAGCTGATGACAACGGTAGCAATTGTGGCTGTAATGGCTGCGATTGCTACTCCTTCGTTGAGGAACATGATCCTCAATAACCGTTTAGCGGCTTTCTCAAATGATATGATTAGCTCTGTATCAGCGGCGAGAAATGAAGCCATTTCGACAAGGCAGTCAGTGGCGGTTGAACCAAACGGCGGTGACTGGTCTGATGGTTGGTTGGTGTTTGTTGATAGCAATGCTAATGGTAGCTATGATAATGGTGAAGAAAAACTTAAGTCAGTAGACGCATATCCCGAGTCTTTATCAGTGAACTCTGCTCCTGGAAGTAACTTAACTTTCAACTCTAAAGGGACAATGGAGAACCTTGGAGGTTGGGGTACTTTGAAAATGTGTGACGATCGTGGTGCTGGACGCAGTATTAATGTAGCTGGTGCTGGAATAGTGTCTGTGACAAAAATCGATGTTGGCGGTTGTTAAATAAGCGGAGTTTAACTAAATGATGAAAAACAAAGCATTTACTCTAATGGAGTTGATGATTACGGTTGCAATAGTGGCGATCTTGGCAGCTATTGCAATTCCTAGCTACAGCCATTTCGTTGAGAAAGCTAAACGTAATGATGCGAAGCAAGCCCTGTTAGCAGCATCAGAAGCTGCAGAGCGCTTTAAAGCAGCAAACTTTTCTTATGCAGGCTTGGATGGAAACTTAGGTAGTGTCTTTAGTACTCAAGTACCTGTTGATGGCGGTGCAGCGTATTACAATTTGTCTATAGCTGCTGACGCAACAACTTACACGATTACTGCGACAGCAACCGGGAGTATGGCTGGTGACGGTAATTTGACGATTAATCAAGCGGGAGAAAAAACCTATAAGGGTGCCACTAAGTGGCCAGATTAACTCGCTGGATAACCAAAATTTTTAAAAGGGCTTAACGGCCCTTTTTTATTGGGATTGATACTTTGTATCAATCTGTATCAAAATTGTAAAAATATCGTATTTATATCTAAAATATCACGTTTTTAATACGCGCTTTTGTTAGAATACGTCACCTTTTATTTAGGGATTGCGCTAGTTATGAATAACGAATCAGGATTTTCACTGTTAGAAGCATTGATAACAGTGTTGGTCATTAGCATTGGCTTATTGGGGTATGCTGCATTACAAATGGGGGCTTTAAATAGCTCTGTAGACTCATTCTCACGTTCCCAGGCAACAACTCTCCTAGAAAATGCAGCTGCACGTATTGGTAATAATACCGAGTACTTACGCACAGATAGCCTTTCCTCTCCTAATCACTATGTTGGAAATCAAGCGTCAGGAACTCCTTACACCTGGTGTGATACGCAAAACAATAGTTTTCCTGAAGCCGAGTGCGGTGCGGGTGATGCCTGCTCGGGCGACAAGTTAGCAAAGCAAGATATCTATGAAGTCTGTCGCTCACTTGAAAATACCAAATTCCCTGCTGCTCGAATAGGCGCAACCTGCTTTGATCTCGATACCACGGATACTGATTCATGCAGTTATGGCTCAAGATTGTCCCTTTACATGTCTTGGCAAGGTGTTGAGCGAAAAGATGTCAGCGGTAAAGCCGCGTATGCGCAAAATACTCGTTGCCAACAGGAGCTGGGGCTTGGTTCCGACTATTCTTGTGTTCAACTGGAGCTTGTGCCATGAAACTAAAGAAAACTGTGGCAAAGGGCTTCACTCTGATTGAAATGATGGTGGCAATGCTTATTGGATTAATCATCATCGCCGGTGTTTATGTTGTCTACTTATCTAATAAGCAAACATTTAACCTTGGTTCAAACATGGTGAATGTTCATGATAACGGTCGATTTGCCATTAATTATTTGGTTAAAGATATCCAAAAAGCTGGTTGGGTAAATACCAATGTTGTACCTAGTGAAGGCTATGCTTTGAATGAGCCTTTGATTAACTTGCTCAACAACCAGTCTGTTTCTGGCGGTCTTAATTCCGATGCCATAACGGTAAGGTATTACGATGATACGGACTGTACTGGTGCAGCTGCACCTTCGAGTGGAATCATTGAAAACACTTATCGGTTAGTTCCTGGAGCTGAACTATCGGAGCTTCAGTGTAATGGAGTGACGCTTCTTAGCAATGTTGAAAGTTTTCAGATTAGATACGGTGTTTTAACTCAGCAGGGTCTTAGGTATATCAATTCTGAGGCTTTGACTAATGAAAGTATTATCAAAACTGTTGAAGTAGGCTTTACCGTAGCTTCTAACCAAAAAAGCGTGACTTCAAACTCAACGGTTACTGTTGACGAGGTCTTGGATGAAGGGCCATATACCTTCACCGATGGTCGATATAGGCAGGTTTTTACCAACACCGTCGTCATCAATAACTCTGGCGGTCTGCCTCCAGCAGAACTGTTAGTGTCGGAGTAAAAATATGAAGAATAATCAAGAAGGGTTTTCATTAATAGTTGCTCTAATTATATTGAGTATATTGGCAACGCTGGGTGTCACTATGATGTCGTCGGGTATTACATCTCAGAAAAACGCTTCAGCAAAAGAGCAAGACGCAGTGGTTTTTCACGCGGCTGAGTCCGCTAACGGCTCATATAAAAGTAGCTATCAATACGGGACAGAGCACCTTTTTAATACCGCCGAAGATGCTTATTGGGATGAGTTGACTGTACCTCGAACAGGTTACACGCGCTGTGTTGATGATAAAGGAGCACTAGTGCCATGCGCTCCTAACCCACGTATCGAGTCAGATGGGCTGGTAAAAGCAAAAGTTGAAGCTTTTTATCATAGCTGCGAAACGTCAGCATTAAAGTGCTTAGGAAATTCTTGGGACAACAATGGTCTTGGATGTCATACATTCCAGTTAGTTGGAGAGGGACACCTTGATATTAGTCAGAATGATGTTGCAGATACTGGAGAAGCAAGAACCCACGTTGAAGAGTGGGTGAGTGTCGTCCGTAGTTGCAACAAGTCATTGTAGGGGAAGTGTGATTCTTATGAACAAGAAATTTATAATATGGCTGCTGTCAGTCTTTATTTTCACTTTTTTATTTGGAAGTGTACAAGCAGATGACACAGAAATTTACTTCGGCAAGCCAAAACCAGTCAACGTTTTATTGGTTCTAGATGTCTCTGGCTCTATGGCTTTTAATATGGATGCTTGTGAGTACAATCGATGGGGGCGTCCCAAAAACAGCTGTTATCCTAGTGGCGGACAGCAGTCTCGATTAGAAGTAATGAAGGATGCTCTTAATGACTTTATTAATGATCTACCTTCAAATGCTAAAATTGGAATTTTAACTTACTCTTCGGCTAATAATATTAATCTGTTACATGAGGTTAGAGGGTTAGAGGAAGGCAGCCATAAAAATGATTTATTGACCAGTGTTGATGGCTTACAGGCTGATGGCGGGACGTTAGCAGCTGGGGCAATATATGATGCCGCATTGTACTTTAGAGGTGAGTATGGTGATTATCAGTCACCTATAGAGAAGTACAGTAACTGCGGAAGTGCTAGCAACATCGTTTTCTTAACCGATGGAGAACCTAACAGTTTAAACTCAAATGGTTGGCAGTATTACAACGACATCGAAGATTTGTTAGATGAGACTAATGCTAGTTGTGATAAAGAAACGGATGGCAAAGACTGTACCAAGAAATTAGCAAACTTCATGTCGAATAACTTACAGATTTCAGGTGTTGCTGATTCAAGCGTAAAAACTCATACCATTGCCTTTGCGAGAGACTTAACCTCAAAAACGTTCTTAGAGGAAGTGGCTAGTGAGGGAAAGGGGACCTACAATGAAGCGGGCGATAGAGAGCAACTAGTTGACGCGTTCAAAACTTCTATTCAAGCCGATATTGAGCAAAGCATGCTGGTGGCGCCAAGCGTTCCTTTAAGTCAAAGCAACCGTTTAAGTACCAGCGATGAGCTGTTCTTGGCACTTTTTAAGCCAGTACAGACGCAGCTGTGGCCTGGGAATCTAAAAAAATACTATTTAAAAAATGGTGTTATTGTCGATAAAAATGGTTCAGCGGCTACAACAACCAAAGGTGAGTTCGTGTCAACTGCTTCGAGTGCGTGGAGCTCGTCAGATGGTAATGATGTCACCCTAGGTGGTGTTGCTCAAAACATGGACTTACCAAGGAATGTTTACTCCAATATTTTAGAGAAAAACTTGTGGACTAATAAGAACAAGATTGAAGATACAAATAATAAAATAGAGAGCCAACATTTAGGGTTGTCATCTGGAGCTACTGATACTGAGGTGACGCAACATATTTCATGGCTAATCAATCATCAGTATGACTACAAACCCAATGCCGAAAACAATACAACAGTAACAGTCAACCGTTTTGGTGATCTTCTACATTCTCAACCCGTTACTGTTCAATATGAGGGGAAGAGTCTTCTTTATGTAGGCGATAATGAGGGTTATTTACATGCCATCAACACGTCAGATAATAGCGGTAAAGAAGAATGGGCGTTTATCCCTAGGCAGCTACTTAAAAATACTTCCCAGCTGTATAACAACAGTGGTTTAGCATTAGTCGAAGATCGTATCTATGGATTGGATGGTGATATTACGGTTTATCATGAGGATAAAAATAAAGACGGCATTGTTAATAACGGAGACAAAGCTTATCTTTATGTTGGAATGAGAAGAGGCGGACGTAATTATTACGGACTAGACATCTCATTACCTAATAAACCTCAACTTATGTTTACTATCACCGGTGACGAGGACACTGCTAATGAAGTTACAGCTGGGCTAAGCTGGGACTCAGTACATTATTATGAAGGCCTTGGCGAAACTTGGTCTAAGCCTTATATCGGACATATTAAATGGCGAGGCGGAAAAAAGCTGGTCATGATATTCGGTGGTGGCTATGACTCAGAGACCCAAGATAATGAAAACTTAGAGGCTGGCGAGGAAGATACTGTCGGTAATAATATTTTTATCGCAGATGCCGTTTCCGGACAAATGCTTTGGAACGCTCAAGGTGATACAACTCACATGCGACCAGGTAACTTTGATGCATTGTTAACCAACAGCTTCCCGTCCGATATTGCTGCTGGTGACTTAAGAGGTACTGGAACTATCGAGCATTTTTATGCATCTGATACCGGTGGCCAAGTCTTTCGTTTTGATGTCATTCAAGAAAAGACCTCGCAGCAGACAACCATACAAGGTGCTAAGTTAGCAGACATACAAGGAACAGGCGTGGCTGGTAATCGGAGGTTCTTTACCAAGCCCGATATCTCTTTTGTCAAAATACAAAACCGTACCATGGGAATGATTGCGCTGGGCTCCGGTTATCGCGCACATCCACTGAATGAGGATATTAACGACCGTTTTTACTTATTCTATGATAAGAAGGTCATGACTAGAGAGTTTGAAGACGACGTCATCACGGAAAATACCCTGTATGATGTGACTGAAAAAATTGATGACACAAATCCTAATACGGGCCAAACTAAGAAACGTTTTGTCAGCATTTTTGATATTTTATCCGACAAAACAAAAAATAATGGCTGGTATTTACGCCTAGCGAAAGGTGAAAAAGTTTTATCCGACTCCAGTACCATCAATTATAGGCTCTTTATAACGACCTACTCTCCTACTGGAAGCAATAATACTCCTGCAACCTGCGGTGCATCGACCGGGAGCAATAAACTGTATGCTGTTAGCGTTCTCGATGGAAGAGCTGCATTTTTTAGAGAAACACAAGCTAACGGTACAATAGAGACTGTTAGGGCCATGACATTGAACACAGAAGGAATTGCCCCAACTTTTTCAGTTTATTATCCAATTGACGGAAGTGGCAATTCAGGTGATCGAGCAGGCTTGGTTGCTTTAGAAACTATCTGTAGTGGGACCGACTGTGACTTCCTTGATCAGCTGACGACGCTGAAGTGGCGAGAGCTGACGGGAGAAGAACTTAATAAGATCAAGAATAACTGATGATGCTAAAGCCCCTCAAATGAGGGGCTCTTGCGTAATGCCTTATGTCATGTAAAATTATTCAAAACGAGATATAAGGAGCTATACTGTGCGCGCAAAGGTATTAAGTTTTGTTCAGATGAAGGGCGGGGCTGGTAAAACCACCTTATGTACCAATATCGCATCGACTTTGTCCGACTCCGGTAAAGTTCTGATGATTGATACGGATGTCCCTCAGTGCTCTTTGCAAACATGGTTTGATATTCGAAATGAAAACTATGTTATTGAAAATCTTAATGTTTTAGTTGCAAAAAACGTTGCCCACCTTCAAAAACTGGTCCGTGATAATGTCAATGATTACGACTATATCCTTATTGACGGTCACCCTAGAATTACTAACCTTACCCGTGCCGTTATCATGCTTTCCGATATGGTGTTAATTCCAATGGCACCGTCTAAAGTTGAGGTGTGGTCCACAAAGCACTTGGCTGACATCATTAATGAAGCGAAACAACAGCATAAGAACTTAGAAGCACGCATTTGCTGGAACCGTTATCGAGTGAGGACTAATTCAGCTGAAGATGTCGTTGCTGTGGCTAAAAAAGAGCTTGGTTTGGATGACTTTCAGACGAAGTTAGGTAATCGTGTAGCCTACTTAGACTCTTTTGCAGATGGTTTGACGGTTGCCGAATGGCACGATCCTGCTGCAAAACTTGAAATCTGGGCGCTAACCTCAAGCATTGAACGCTTGTTGGCTTCGCAAAAATCGAACCGGATGAAGACAGAAGCCCAAGTTGATAAGTTTGTTAAATCAAAATAAGTATGGATTAATGCTTGACCCAGCATAACAATTGAATTATGTTAACACCCATGAAAACTTTATATGTAAAAAACATTTGGTGGTGGCACGTTACTTAAGTAGCGGGCTTCTTTGCGTTTTTTACAAAAGCAAAATAGAATTTCTAAAGCCCGCACTGTGCGGGCTTTTTTTATGCCTAATTTTTTATAACTTTTTGATAGATAAAACCAAGGTAAACGAACATGACGATAATCAGCTTAGCTAAAACATCAAGTCAACATCAATGGTGGTGGATCTGCTAGGGCGGGTTATTGTCTATGAAATATGACAAAACCCGCCTTCGTGCGGGTTTTTTTGTGTCTATAAAATTTTGAATTTAAATATTGATATTAAAAGGAAATGAACCATGATTATTATTTTGAAACCAACAGCTACTGAAGCAGACGCTCAAGAAATCTTAAATCAGATTGAAGAGGCTGGGCTTAAGCCGCTACATATGCCAGGTGTTGAACGGACGGTTATTGGCGCTCTGGGTGATGAACGTATTTTACAGTCGCTGCACTTCGATAACCATCCTCAGGTTGAGCATTTAAAGCCCGTACTGAGTAAATATAAGTTGGTGAGTCGTGAAATTTATCCTCATGACACAGTTGTAAATGTTGGTAATACTCCAGTGGGTGGTGATCAATTTACGATTATGGCCGGGCCATGTGCTATCGAGAGCTATGAACAACTACTTGAAACCGCCAAACAAGTTAAGTCTTCAGGAGCAACCGTTTTGCGTGGCGGAGCTTTTAAGCCACGCACCAGCCCATATTCGTTCCAAGGCTTAGGTGTTGAAGGACTTAAAATCATGGAGCAGGTCGGTAAAGAAGTTGGTATGGATACGATCACTGAAATCATGGATGTGAATGACTTGGATGATGTTGCTCGTTACACCTCGGCTTTCCAAATTGGCGCTCGCAATATGCAGAACTACACTCTTCTTAAAGCTGTCGGTGAAACCAAACATCCGGTGCTGCTAAAAAGAGGTTTGTCAGCGACTATAGAAGAGTTACTTTTAGCGGCGGAGTATATTGTTGCTACGGGCAATCCTTATGTCATGATTTGCGAACGTGGAATTCGAACCTTTGAGACAGCCACACGCAATACCTTAGATTTGAATGCTGTTGCTTATATCAAAGAGAAAAGCCACTTGCCGGTTATCGTCGATCCTTCGCACGGTACAGGTGTTAGAACTTTAGTCGGTCCTATGGCTAAAGCTGGTGTGGCCTGCGGGGCTGATGGTTTAATCATTGAGTCTCACCGCAATCCTCGCGAATCTGTATCAGACGCAGCACAGGCTTTATCGCCAGATGATTTTGCTCAATTAATGCAGCAGCTGATTCCGTTTATCAAAGCGAGCGGTAGAACCTATCAGGAGGCCCTCAATGCAAGTTAATACGTTAACTCGTAAGCTTCCGCTGAGTTTAAGCCCCTTTCAGGTTTACGGCGTCTTAGCCGATAAGGGGCAGATTAAGCATACTGCATTATTAGAAACAGCCGAAGCGGGTACTCATCAACACCAAAAAAGCGTCATCATGGTGTCAGCGGCACTCCAAATCAAAGCGCTGGATAATAAGGTGACATTGACGGCTTTAAACCCAAATGGGCAGGAGCTACTTAAGACAATCAATGAGCTAGAGTCTCTTAACCATTCTTTTGAGGTCATTAAGGGTAGTCATGTAACAGAGTTAACTCTTACTAAAGCCCAATCCCTTAATGATGAAACTCTGAGACTTTCTCAAACCACGACGGTGTCGGTTCTACAGTACTTGCGGGATCTGCTCAAAAACGATAGCCATGCTGATAATGATAGCTCGATGCTCATCGGTGCTTTTAGCTATGAGCTGGTGGATCAGTATGAAGACTTGCCTGAGGTCAAGAAAGAGCAAGAAGATTACTGCTTTTATGTGGCGGATCAGCTGGTAATACAGCAGCGTGATAGTCAGTCGGCAAAAATCGTGGTTAAAGGCTTTGGAACTAACGCTGATAACACGGTTCGTTTAGGCGTGGATCTAGAAAGTATTTATGATGTCTTAGTCACTCAGTCGTCTAGTGACCTTCTAAGCTTTAATGATAACCACGAAGCCGCCACTTTGGCGCTGAATATCTCTGATAATGATTATTATGAGTTTGTCGCATCTGCCAAAAAACGAATTATCAAAGGCGATATCTTTCAGGTGGTACTAGCTAGAACATTTAATGTTACCTGTTCAAATGCTTACAAAGCCTATGGAAAATTACGCTTAACCAATCCTTCACCTTACATGTATTTCATTAATTTTGGTGATAAAGAGCTTTTTGGCGCCAGTCCTGAGAGCGCCTTAAAAGTTAATCAGCAGCGTGATATCTACCTGTATCCTATAGCCGGTACTCGCAAGCGGGCGATTGATGGTTGTACAGGTGAGATTAATCATGACCAAGACTCGCGAATTGAGTTTGAACTGCTCGAAGACGAAAAAGAATCTGCAGAGCATATGATGCTGGTCGACTTGGCACGGAATGATTTAGCCAAAGTGGTGGTCCCTGGAACGCGCCAAGTTACTCAGTTAAAACAAATCGTAAAGTACTCACACGTTCAACATATGGTTTCGGAAATTAAAGGTGTGTTGCAGCCAGGTGTTGATTCCATCATTGCATACCGCGCCTGCGCCAACATGGGAACCTTAACCGGGGCACCAAAGATAAAAGCTATGGAGATCATTCGCCATCAAGAAGAAGTCGGGCGAGGGTATTATGGTGGAGCCGTTTGTGTTCTAAACGCCAATGATGAATTTGATAGCGCCATTATTATCCGCTCCGCTGTAGTCGCAGACGGAATGGCCAAAATAACCGCTGGTGCTGGTATTGTGCATGATTCTGAGCCACATTTAGAAGCTTTAGAAACGGTCAATAAAGCGAAAGCTGTGATTGATGCTTGCCGTTCTCAACCGCCTCAATCGGAGTTACTGTCATGAAAACATTGCTTATCGATAACTACGATTCGTTTATTTATAACCTTAAATATGAACTAGAGCTTGCTGGAGGCGAAGTCATTGTCTGTCGTAATGATATACCTTACAGCGATCTGTTAAAGCTGACCAAGTCGGTCGATGCCGTGGTTATTTCTCCGGGGCCAGGAACGCCGCGTGAAGCAGGTCACTGCATCAAACTGGTTAAAGAAATTGCCAGTGAGAAGCCTATTTTAGGGGTCTGCCTTGGCCATCAGGTCATCATTGAAGCATTTGGCGGAAAGGTTGGCACAGCTAAAGAAATCGTTCACGGCAAAGCGGCGACTTTACAGTCTTTTCAGTCTGGTTTGCTGGATGTGTTGGGGGCAAAGATCACGGTGGCTCGCTACCACTCTCTTGCCGCAATAGAGCTGACCAATGATTTGCGAGTCGATGCTATTACTAGTGATGATGAAGTTATGGCGATATCACACATTGAGCATCATGTTTTTGGTCTTCAGTTTCATCCAGAAAGTATTATGACTCGTGACGGGACTAAGATTCTGAATAACTTTATTGATTTGGCATTAAACAAAAAAATCAAAAAGGAAGGAGTGTCGTATGCTGAATTTGCTTGAGAATGTGTATCAAGGTCAGCACCTGAACTTTGAGCAGGCTAGCATGTCTTTCCGACAAGTATTGCAGGGTGATATAGAACTACCTGTCGTTGCAGCAATGTTAGCGGCACTAAAAACGAAAGGGGAGACTGTTGAAGAGATTGCTGGCGCTGCCGCAGCTTTGCGTCAGGAAGCTCAATACTTCCCTCCATGCGAATACTCAGTTAGCGATTGTTGTGGTACCGGCGGCGATGGGTTGAACACAATTAATGTATCTACCCTAGTAGCGATTGTAGCTGCGTGTGCAGGCGTTAAAATTGTCAAGCATGGTAATCGCTCTGTATCTTCAAAGTGTGGCTCTGCGGACCTGATGGAGCAGCTCGGTGTCAAAATTGATTTGGATGCTGCCACAAGTAAAGCGTTGCTTGATGATGCAAACTTTTGCTTTTTGTACGCGCCCGATTATCACCAAGGAGTAAGGCATGTGATGCCAGTTAGACGCTCACTGAAAACCCGTACTATTTTCAACTTGATTGGCCCTCTGGCAAACCCCGCCTTACCTGATACCCAGTTGCTTGGCGTGTATGATGAGCAGTATTTGGAGCCGTTTGCAAAGATTCTAGATTTACTGGGTACTAAGAGAGCTTTGATTGTTCATGGCTCGGGCTTGGATGAAATTGCAGTCCACGGTCCAACCAAAGCCGTATCATTGAATCATGGTGTGATAGAAAGCTTTGAGCTTACGCCAGAAGACTTTTCAGCTAAGCGCCATGATTTAGCGGCGATTCAAGTGTCTGAAGGCGTCGATAATGTTACGGCGGCTCTTCAGCTTTTGAGTGGTGACGCGCCAGAAGCCCATGTTGATATGGTTGCGGTTAATTGCTCCGCACTATTAGTGCTTAATGGTCTCGCGCAAGACTTTAAAGAAGGTTACACCAAGGCAAAACACATTATTCAAAGTGGTCAAGGCTTGAGTCATCTGAATACAATTAAGGAGCTATCAAATGGTTAATGTGTTACAAGCCATTGTGGAGCATCGCCGTGAAACTCTAGCTAATAGCCCTGACGTGACTGGCTTAGTGCCTAGCGTCAAAAGTTTTTATGATGCGCTGAAGCAGCCTCACTTTGGTTTTATTATGGAATGCAAGATGGCATCGCCCTCAAAAGGTTTGATTCGAGAGGATTTCAACCTTGAACAGATTGTGCCAATTTATAATCAGTATGCTGATGCCATTTCAGTCCTCACGGAAGACCGTTTTTTTCGCGGCAGTTACGCAAACCTAAAGTATGTCAGCGAGCATACGGATAAACCCGTTTTATGCAAAGACTTTATCTTAGAGCCTAAGCAGGTTCGACAGGCACGATTTTATGGCGCTGATGCGATTTTATTAATGCTTTCAGTACTTAATGACCATGAATATAAGGCTTGCCAAAAAGAAGCGGAAAAATATGATCTCGATATTTTAACGGAAATCCATGACGAAAAAGAACTTGAGCGAGCCTTACAACTCGGTGCAAAAATCATTGGCGTTAATAACCGCAACCTTAAAGATTTAAGCATTGACCTGAGTCATACGGCGCGTTTAGTGGGGCGAATTCCTAGTGAAACAGTGGTAGTGACTGAGTCTGGTATTTCGACTCATGACGATGTGTTGACGCTTTCGCCGCTTGCTGACGCTTGTTTAGTTGGTAGTAGCTTAATGAGTCAGCGCGATTTAGATCGTGCGGCAAAACAGTTAGTGTATGGCGATATTAAAATTTGCGGTGTTAAAGACCAGTCGGCTGCCAATATCGTTAAAGAAATGCCTGCGTCTACATTGGGTGTGATTTTTGCTGAGAAGTCTCCACGGAAAGTCAGTGAGAAAGTGGCTACAAAGCAGCCGCTAGTCGGTGTTTTTCAAAACCACTCAACCGAGCAAGTCAAAAGCTTTGTTGAGCAATATGATTTGTCAGGAGTTCAATTGCATGGTGATGAGTCTGTGGAGTATGTTGAGGAATTAAAGCCACTGTTACCAGAAAGCTGCTTTGTATCGAAAGTGGTTTCTGTTCAGGCCGGAGCTAGTCTTCCGGTTATACCTGAGTATGCCGTGGATGAAATTTTGCTGGATACTCAGGTGGGTAGCGTCAAGGGGGGAACCGGAGAAACCTTTGATTGGTCGATAATTTCGCAGTTAAAGGAACAGTACCCCCAGTTCAAGTTTCGTATCGCTGGTGGCGTTACACCTGATAATATTGGTGAGCTCAAGTCACGCGGAGTAAGTGCTATTGATGTCTGTGGTGGCACTGAGGATTCTCCCGGCGTTAAGTCACCGCAAAAAATAAAGCAGCTCTTTGCGAATGCTAGAGCAATATCTGGACGAAGCCGTCATAACGGCAGTCAGCCAGAAACGGTATAGAGGTTTACGATGTCATTAAAAGAGAATGAGTCAACACAGTTTGAATATAACGGTGCCTACATAGGGCAGTATGGGGGACAGTTTGTTCCACAGATTTTAGTTCCAGCGTTAGAGCAGTTAGAACAAGCTTTTGAAAGTGCGATTACTGATGAGGCGTTTTTAGATGAGCTGAATCAGCTTTTGAGTAACTATGCCGGAAGGCCGACACCGCTGACCGAATGTAAAACTTTTGGCCGAACTGAAAACTGCCGAGTTTTCCTAAAGCGCGAAGATTTATTGCATGGTGGTGCACACAAAACCAATCAAGTGTTAGCACAAGCTTTATTGGCAAAAAGGATGGGTAAGACACGAATCATTGCTGAAACTGGAGCCGGTCAACATGGCGTAGCGACAGCGCTTGCCTGTGCGCTACTCGGTCTTAAAGTGACGGTTTACATGGGCAAGAAAGATTGTGACCGCCAAGCCCCAAACGTTTTCAGAATGCGCTTGATGGGTGCCGAGGTGATTCCTGTGGATAACGGCAGCGCGAGTTTAAAAGATGCAATCAATGAAGCCTTGAGAGACTGGGCGGCGAGTTATGATGATACCCACTATTTGCTGGGGACAGCCGCGGGACCACACCCTTTTCCAAAAATGGTGAAGCGCTTTCAGCAAGTGATTGGCGAGGAAGCTAAAAAGCAAATGCTAGAGCAAACCGGGCAACTGCCGGATGCGGTTATTGCTTGTGTCGGTGGAGGCTCTAACGCGATTGGTATTTTCGCTGACTTCATCAAAGATAAGCAGGTTAAGTTGATTGGTGTCGAGCCGGCAGGACATGGCTTGGATTCGGATGCCCATGGTGCAACCTTGTTAAGAGGTACCGAAGGTATTATTCATGGCTCCAGAACGCATATTCTGCAAACCGAGGAAGGGCAAATTCGTGAGTCTCACTCGGTGTCTGCTGGACTGGATTACCCTGCAGTGGGTCCTGAGCATGTGCACCTTATGACTAGTGGGCGAGCGGAGTACGTTGGAATTACGGATGAGGAAGCGTTGCAGGCGTTTCAGGATTTATCGCACGCAGAGGGAATTATCCCAGCACTGGAATCGTCGCATGCTTTGGCGTATGCGAAAAAATTAAGTGAGGAAATGACCAAGCCCACGGTGTTATTGGTAAACCTGTCGGGGCGTGGTGATAAAGATTTAAGTCACGTCATGAGTATTTTAGAGCAGGGTAAAGAGGCCTAGCATGGGAGCGAATATGCGTTATCAAAATATGTTCAATAAAGTGTCTTCCAGTAATCATCTGGCTTACATCCCGTTTGTTATTGTTGGTGATCCTAACGAAGAACTGTCGCTGCAAATTATTGATCAGCTGGTTGAAAATGGTGCTGATGGGTTAGAGCTAGGTTTGGCCTTTTCAGATCCTGTGGCTGATGGACCTGTCATCCAGCAGGCTGCTCTGAGGCCGTTGGCAAATCATTTTTCGATCAAATCAGGTTTAAGCCTAATCGGTAAAGTTCGAGCTAAATACCCAGAGTTACCCATTGGCTTGTTAACTTATGCCAATTTGGTCTTTGCACAAGGCATTGAAAGCTTCTTTAATCAATGCCATGAGGTCGGTATCGACTCAGTGCTAGTGGCAGACTGCCCGGTGAAAGAGTCGCAGTTATTCGCTGCTAAAGCTGATGCATGCGGTGTACAGCTGGTTTTTATTGCCCCGCCAGATGCGAGTGATGACACGTTACGCCAGATTGCTGAGCATAGTAAAGGCTACACCTATGTACTCAGCCGAAAAGGCATTACCGGTACTGAAGTGGCGGCAACTCAAGCAAAAACCGACTTCTTAGGTAAGTTAAAAGCCTTTAATAGTCCGCCGTTGGTACAAGGTTTCGGTATTTCAGAGCCGAAACACGTATTTGATGCGGCGAATGCTGGCGTCGATGGAATTATTACCGGCTCAGCCATAGTTAACTTGATCAATCAACATTATAATAGCCCTCAAATCATGCTAGAGCAGATTGGCGACTATGTACGATCAATTGCTCAAGCTGCACACACAGACCACGCCAACACAGCTTAGTGCTGGTCTGGTCTTAATTATGTTGAAGAAGAGAGTGGGTTATGCCGATTGCTGAGCAAATTAAGCAAAAGTTATTACATCTTGAGCAAACAGTTGAAGAAGAAAAGTTGTTTTTAGTGGGGTATCTCATCCCGATGGTGGATTTAATTCCGGTGGACGATTTAACAGACGAGCAATGGTTTGCTGAGTTTGCGTTATTCGTTGAGGACGCAGTAGAGTCAGATGGCTTGAGTGATCGTGATATTGAGCTGCTATCTGAATTAATTGAAGAGTTACAACCTTAAGAGAAATAAGGGCTTTTAGGCCTCAATGATCTAAAAGTAATAAAGACTATGCCAAAGAGACAAGTTGTTTCCCATACCATCGATTCGCCGACGGTGACGGTTCCAGGGAGTAAGTATTTAGCCAATCGCTATATCGCATTGGCTGCGATAGCAACTGGAACGACTCGACTGAGTAACTTGCCGCAAAATGATGATATTGAAGCGGCGTTAGAGGCGATCAGCCAGCTTGGAGCTGTGGTGACTGATATCGAGCCTGGGGTTGTTGAGATTCAAGGTATCACGCATTACAGTTTAAGTGATACGGCTCATATTAACTGTCGTGACAGTGGTACTTTGAGTCGTTTTATCACGGCCGTGGCGAGTAACTTGAGCTCTGAGGTGGTGGTTGACGCCAGCGAGCAGATGCGCCAAAGACCGATGCGAGAAGTCTCACAAAGCTTGCGTGACCTTGGTGTTTCCGTCGATAGCAATAGGCTACCCATCACGCTTAAAGGGCCGATTAAGGGTGGCGAGGTAGAGCTGGATACCAGCCGCAGCAGTCAATACTTGAGCGGCTTGTTGATCGCATGCTTAAAAGCCGAAACTGAGACGGTGCTGATGCTAAAAGGTAAGACCGTCTCATCGAGCTATATTCAGTTAACCAAAAATGCGATTGAGAAGTTTGGTGGTGTGGTCGAGGAAGTATCGAGTACTCAGCTGAAAGTTCCTGCGAATCAGCAACTGAAAGCGGCTGATATTAATATTGCCAGCGACGTGGTCAGCAGCAGTTATTTCATGGCAGCAGGGTTGCTTGCAGAAACCAGCGTAACTTTAAACGCCTTTGACTTTGACTCACCACAGGGGGAGTCAAAGTTTTATCAAGTACTGGAAAAAATGGGCGCTGCAGTCGAGCGACATGACAGTCAGTTGTTCCTAAGCTATCAGCGGCCGCTAAGCGGCATTACCGTCGATATGGGTGATATGCCGGATGTGGTGCCGACTTTAGTGGTCTTGGCGATGTTTGCACAGGGTGAAACACATATCACCAATATCGCTCACCTCGCTTTTAAAGAGTCGAACCGTATTGTTGACCTTTGTGATGAGCTTAATAAACTTGGAGCAAACATTGATTATGATGAGGACAGTATCCGTGTGAAGGGTGGTCAGACGCTTTCTTTAGCCGAGCTTTCCAGTTGTCATGATCATCGTTTGGCCATGAGTTTTGCGTTAATTGGAATCAAGTTACCGGGCATTACCATCACAGATGCTCAGGCAGTAGAGAAATCATTTCCACGGTACTGGGAGTTTTTGCAGCAAATTGGTGTAGAAACACAAGTCGTGGCAACAGCTTCTTAGCATAGAAAAATGTGGAGATAGAAAAATGGCGGGCGATAGCTTCGGCAAATTATTTAAAATCAGTAACTGGGGCGAGTCTCACGGTAAAGGCATCGGTGTGGTCGTTGAAGGCTGCCCAGCTGGCCTAAAGCTCTCAGAAGAGGATATTCAGCCGTATTTAGACAAACGTCGTCCCGGTCAAAGTTCTATTACCACGCGACGTGATGAAGCGGATGCGGTGGAGATTTTGTCGGGTACTGTTGATGGAATGACGACTGGCACCCCGTTAACCTTATTTATCCGCAATAACGATCAAAAAAGCAAAGACTACTCCGAAATGGCGAAGCTGTATCGCCCCAGCCATGCGGATTATACCTACCAACAAAAGTACGGTATTCGCGATGTTGCAGGGGGCGGACGAAGCTCTGCTCGTGTGACGGCAGGACATGTTGCCGCGGGTGCTGTGGCACGAAAAGTACTCACGGAAGCGCTGGGTGTTGATATCATTGGTTACGTTAAAAGTGTGCAAGACTTAGAGCTGAAGGTTGAGCCGGAAGCCATTGATGCTGACTTAATTGAAGCCAATCTAGTTCGCTGTCCGGATACGGAGTTGGCTGAGCGTATGGTTAAAAAAATTGAAGCCGCGCGTAAAGCTGGAGACTCGCTCGGTGGGGTGGTGGAATGTCAATTGCGCAATGTTCCGGTCGGCTTGGGTGAGCCAGTGTTCGATAAGCTGGAAGCTGATTTAGCGAAAGCCATGCTGTCGATCAATGCGAGCAAAGGCTTTGAAATTGGTTCTGGCTTTGCTGGAACCATGATGCAAGGTTCGACACATAACGATGTTTTCTTTGACGATAATGGTTCAGTCAGTACTAAGACCAATTACTCAGGCGGAGTTCAGGGCGGTATATCAAACGGTATGCCTGTGATATTTAGGGTGGCTTTCAAGCCAACACCAACCATTATCCGTGAACAAGAAACCGTTAACCTTAAGGGCGAGGATGTGGTATTTCATGGTCGCGGACGTCACGATCCTTGTGTTCTGCCTCGAGCAGTACCCATTGTTGAGGCGATGGCGGCGTTAGTGCTTTGTGATCACTTTCTACGCTTTCGGGCTTATAAAAACCTGTTTGATGTATAATTTAAAGCTGACAAAAAAGGCTGGTTTATACCAGCCTTTTTTATGTTAAGTATCCAGTTTTTTATTCTATACCCTTAGCTTTTTTTGCATCAGCATTAGTTTTTACGCCTTGGGATAGTGCGAATTGTTTAACGTAGCTGACAGACATCAGGAAGTAAATTACCGAGAGCACCACGATAACCGACGCCCAAACTACCTTTTGCGGCTCCATGATATAGAAGAATGCATAAAAGAAGGGCAGCAAAATGATAAAGCCCGTCCAGCCATAGGTATAGGTTTTGCCTCTAAACATGCCAGGCACTGCTAACAATAGTGGAAGCCACCAAATTGCAAGTGATACCCAGCGTAAAGCGGGCTTTTCATGGTTTAACCAAATAAAAACTGGCAAGATAATAACAATGGCCAAGAAACTGGCTACGGCAATGAGTCGGGCTCTTAGAGCTTTTTTTAAGTGAATATTCATTGTTGTGTTACCCGTCTTCTCCTGCGACTAGTTTTTTACTGAGTTCTGCCATGCGCCTGCCTTGAGCAATGCATAAGGCTTTTTCAGACTCAGTAATATCATAATTGCTCTCAGCGCCAGCAAGGTGAGATGCGCCATAGGGAGTTCCCCCCGTTTTTGTTTTGACCAGCTCTGTTTCCGAGTAGGGAAGTCCTGCAATCACCATGCCATGGTGCAGTAGCGGTATCATCATCGTCAATAAGGTGGACTCTTGACCTCCATGCATTGAGCTGGTTGAGGTGAACACACTTGCCGGCTTGCCGCTTAAAGTGCCTGAAAGCCAGTGTGACGATGTTTGCTCCAAAAAGTACTTTAGTGGTGATGCCATATTCCCAAACCGAGTCGGACTACCTAGCACTAAGCCAGAGCATTGCTCAAGATCATCCAGCGACACATAAGGCTCACCATCGGATGGAATGGCTTCTTCGGTAGCCTCATGATTCGCACTGACCGGCGGTACTGTTCTCAGCATGGCCTCACAGCCATCAACCTGCTCAATGCCCCGCGCAATCAGTCTCGCCATGGCGCGTGTATTGCCAGAGCGAGAATAGTAAAGTACTAAAATGGTATTCATGTATTGTCTTACTTGATGATATCAAGAACGTTTTCCGGAGGACGTCCAACGGCTGCCGCTTTGGTGCTATAGACAATCGGACGTTCAATAACTTTTGGATATTTTACCATTAGCTGAATCACTTCTTTATCGCTTAAATCCTGATTATCAAGACCAGACTCTTTGTATTCGGCTTCTTTTTTACGCAGAATATCACGAGGGCTGACGCCAAGTAACTTAACGATACTGCTGATTTCTTTCTCAGATGGCGGTGTTTCAAGGTACTTTACAACGTTTGGTTCTACGCCATTTTCTTGAAGTAATTCTAGAGTTTGACGAGATTTTGAACAACGAGGGTTATGTAAAATGTTAAAATCGCTCATAATAGTGTCAGATTTATAAATTCATGCGACTATTCTAGGCATAATTGATGTTAGAAAAAAGGATTAAATGGCTAAAAGCTTTCGCTAAGTTTGTCTTCAGCGAATTCGCCAAGAAAAATAGCAGCTCGATGGCGGCTGAGTTAACTTTAAATACCATGTTGGCTTTGGTGCCGCTGATGACGGTTGCTGTTAGCCTAATGGCAATCTTTCCAGCTTTTGAAAAATTAAATGTTGAAGTTCAGGAGCTGATCTTTAAAAACTTTTTGCCTGAGACAGGTTTGGCCGTTCAGGATCACTTGAACGAGTATGTAGCTAAGTCTAAAAACCTCTCAGCGGTTGGTTTTGCTTTTTTGTTTTTGACATCAATGATGTTGATGCGAGCGATAGATCGGGCGATTAACACGGTATGGGAAACGAAGAATCGCAGACGGGGCATTCAGAAATGGATTTCTTATTGGGCAATGTTGACAATGGCGCCAATTTTAATTGCTGCCAGTTTAGCTGTTTCGTCCTATTTTGCAGCATTACCGTTGGTCTCAAGCATTAGTGGTATTCTGACCTTCGGCTTGCCTTTCATTCTTATTGTTTTAGCTTTTACAGCGCTTTTCATGGTGGCGCCTTTTAGCCATGTTAAGTTTCGCAAAGCCGTTACTGCGGCAACCATCACGGCGTTATTGTTTGAACTTGCGAAGTATGGCTTTGCCTTATTCGTCGCTAAGTTTTCGACCTATGAAGTGATTTATGGCGCTATTACAGCTATTCCACTGTTCTTTTTATGGGTATTTCTGTCATGGATTATTTTGATACTTGGCGCTGTCATTTGTTTTGCCTTGCATCGATTTGAAATGAAACGGGAAAAAACGGAGCATGAATTTATTTCAATTTTGAAAATTCTACAGTTTTTCTCACACGCCCAGTCGAACGAAAGCTCGCTAACCATTGACCAGTTGAGAAGCAAGTTTTCTTATCTGCACGGACAAACATTACGTTACCTTGTCGAGCAGTTATTGAACTTGAGTTACTTGGCTAAACTTGAAAATGGTCAGTACTGCTTACAGTTGAATGCACAAGATTTGACAATTGGCAGAGTCTATAGAGAAGGCCCGTGGCGCTTACCTAACAATAATCAAGCATTAGAAGTGGATAACAGTCATTTATATTCAAAGCATGTTGAAAAAGCGAACGAGGCTATCAACGAGATTCTTGATGTCTCAATCATTCGAAGTGGTGGAGACCTCAAAGACGGCAATGAGTGAGTTTGATTCAACGGAAGCTGTTATATAGTGTTGAGTCGCTTTTCCATCTACTTCTAGTTTGATGGTTTTGCGCTCTCCTATAAGGTGCTTGGGTGTCACAAGAAGTGTTTCATGGCTGTCGAAAGGAGACACCATTAATACAGTATGTTTCACCGTTTCATTGTAATGGTTTTTCGTTAGGTATAGCGCTAACTTTTTCTCGCCATGAAAGTATTCTATTCCCATAGCCGCGCCTGTGTTTTTATGGCCATTTAGCCAACGGACAATGCCTAGTTGCCAAGCTCTTTGCGGTTGGTTATTAATATGACGTTTTAGTAGAACCAGGTTGCCTACGTTTAACTGAGTGACGTCTTCTTTGGGGTGTCGCACACACAGACCGCCGTTACTGTAGTTGACGGTTTGCCAGTGAAGTTGCTGAGCGTAATTGCTTTCAAGAATTGAGCCAAGCTCTTCATTAAGCGCTTCTCTCGTCTCTATAGAGTGAGTGTCTGCCCTTAAGACTTTTACAATACTTGAAAGCCCCCAAACCATACTAGCAGTTCCAACAACGGGATAACGTGCATCTTTACGTTTGATGTGGTGATCACAATAAGCATATATTTGTTGCAGTAATTTATAGCCAATACTGGGCTCTATAACGTCGTAGAAACCAGGGGTTGGTAACGTATTTTTGTCGTCAAACTGTTGCAGTTGTTGACTCAGCTTTTCTAACAGCGTAGAGGTAATAAGTAGACGGTAGAAAGGGTGTGTTTCATATTCGTTCTCCGAGGCGGCGTATTCAGGACGCTTGCCGCTGGTCAAGTCTATAACGAAACATTCACTATCCGAAAAGTTTTTTAAGTCACTAGAAAGTGACGTCAGGTGAGCCCAGTGACCAAAGTACTTAAATAGATGCCAATGTTGATTCCCTTCTACGTGATAGGGGTTAATAACTGCCATAAGGCAGTTTCTTTTATAGGTATTTTCAATAGTATCTAGGGCTAACAAACTATCTGTTTGTTTATTCAACTTGAGCTTTAGTAGCTGCTGTTGCTCGGCAAAATGGAAAAGCTTATGAAGCTCGTGCCAGATGTAGCTGGGGATTGGTGCGTACTGTTGATAATGTTCAATTAAGTGCAGTCCAAGATAATGTTGTGCTTGATTTACCGCATGTGCGAGACGCTTTTGCTTATTGAGGGCAACTTTTTGTTCTGCTAACTCATGAACGACTCTTTTATAACCATAAGCCATTTCGGTTGTGAGGTTACTGAGCAGCTGGGCTTGATGTTCGGTTGGGACCACCAGCCGCTTGTCGTTATGCTGACGGAAGTGACGCTCCATTTGAAGGTAACCCTGTTCTAAGGTCTCTAGATTGTCTTCACGCTGGCTAATTTTTTGCTCGGTGCGATTTAGGGTGCGAGCCGCCTGTAGTAATTGGTCGAGCGATTTATTGGTATCGGTAAAAGTCAGATCGGCTAACCAGCTTTTTACGGCGCTTGGCTTATGATCCATCATAAACGTTTGGCCTTGCTGGGTTGAGGGGTATGTTAATTGTATTGAGTCCATCAAACGTCCTTTACCAATAAATCTTTTGAAAACTTTCTTTCAGCGGATAAAACTTTGTCTGTATAATATGCCTAAATTATGTGACATAGTCTACTTTTTTGTAGGCAATACTGAGTTTAAGTACTTGATTAAGTTGATATCTTATGCGGAAACTTTATTTATCTCTTTTAGCGCTTGCTGCTATCTTTGCAGTGTCATGCTCTAACCAAAATAGCTTTTACTTACTTTCTGGTGAAAAGAAAACAATAGAAGATTATCGCGGTCAGTGGCTAGTGATTAACTTTTGGGCTGAATGGTGTCCTCCATGTCTTGAAGAAATCCCGGAGCTGGGCAGGCTTGTCGCTGAAAATCCTGAGATCAATGTTATTGGTGTGAGCTTTGATAAACTAAGCAATCAGGAACTGGAGGGCTTAGTTGATAAATTAGACATACAATATCCGATAGTAGCAACAGAGCCTATGCCTTATCTTCCAGTCGCTAAACCACAAAGTTTGCCAGGGACCTACTTGATCAGCCCAAGCGGTCAAACAATGGGGCCGATATTAGGAAAAATTGATCGCACCAAAATACTGCAAATAATAGCGAAAGTTGAGGGAAGCGACTAAGCCTACCGCTTAGACTGAGATTCAATGTCGGCTCTGATTTTTTGCTTAACGTCTTCCAAGCGAGCTTGAATTCTGGTTTGAGCATATGGGTCTTCGGACGTTGCGTGTAAGGCTAACTCAAAGTGCTTTTTTGCGGTTCTTAGGTCACCAAGTAAGAGTAAATATTGCCCAGTTGTCTCGTACATTTCTGGCGTGTGTCCTGACTCTGCTTGAGCTTTGGCCAATAATTTAAGGTAGTTAGGATTGTTTTGATTCACATCCACGTACCGCAATAACAAACTCTCAGCTTTTTCGGGCTGCTTAGCTTTTAAATAGATTTCTGAGGTGGCTAAAATCAACTTGGTTGAGTCGGGCGCTTTGCTGAGTTGGCTCTCCAGTAACGGTAACATTTTCTCACCCGAACCACGGCCTAGGTGTGCTTCTGATAAACTAAACAGTAATAGTTGGCTGTCGGGGTGTTCTTCATAAAGCTCTGTGGTTATCTCTATCGCTTGATTGTAGTGACCACGCTGCTTAAGGAGCTCCGCAAAAAGGTAGCGTTCGCCTGCCTTTTGAAGTTGTTTATTATTGTGCTTGGCCTCAAAAGATCGGTAGGCATCTCTGTCGTTAATAAGACTTTTACTTCGAATGCGAGCTTTGACTAATTCGTAATCTAGCGAGTCTTGGTGTTCGACTGTAGGGTACAAATCAGCACGCTCTCTTGCCGCAGCGATACGGTTTCTTGACAGCGGGTGCGTCAATAATATTTCCGGTGGCTTAAAGGTATAACGACTTGCCTGCTGAAGTGTTTCAAAGAAATCCGCTGCAGCTCTAACGTCAAAGCCCGCCTCAGACAGCATCGTGATCCCAATCCTATCGGCTTCTTTTTCGTTTTCTCGAGTGTGGTTAATAATACTTTGCTGTCCAGCAGCTTGTGTCGCCGCGACACCGGCCATTCCGGCTTCAGGATTTTGGGTCGCTGCTAGCACTGACGCTACTATGCCTAATATGCTGGGTAAGGACAGTTCATTTTGTTTTTCAAGTCGACGCGCAAGGTGGCGTTGAGTGACGTGCGCAACCTCGTGCCCTAATACCGAAGCAAGCTCGCTCTCACTTTGCGATGATTCAATCAACCCTGAGTGAATGCCAATATATCCCCCAGGTAGTGCGAACGCATTAATCGAATTTTCTTGGATAATAAAAAAGTGAAATTGCCTACCTAGAGCGTCTGGATTTGCGGCAACGAGCTTATAGCCCAGATGTTGGATGTAATCTGTGACGATAGGATCTTTCATCAGAAACTCGCTGCGATGGATACGCCGCATAATGTCATCGCCGATCTGCTGCTCTTTAGCGATGGATAACGTCGAGCCGGCAGTTTCACCGATTTTGGGTAGATCGACACTTGCAGCAATACTTGTCTGCGCAGTCATAGCAATGCTTACAGCCGCCAAGCCACTGGCGATAAGCGTTACTATCGGTTTTATGATGCCTTTGCTCATTCTGATAAAATAAATGTTAAGTTACTGTATATGATGGGGCTTGTGTGGTAAAAGTTCAATCATTAGCAAGTATAACTCAGACAAGCTCTGAGGTAGTATAAAAATTAACCTGCTCGGCTTGTCTATCATTAAATATTTCGTGAGTGGCTCATGACGTCAATTTTTACTCGATGGTTTCAAAGAAACTTCTCTAGCCCTGCAACTATTGTGCTAACCATGCTGATTATCGTCGGATTTGTCATTATTCTGACGGTTGGGGATATCTTAGCACCAATCCTGTGGGCTTTGGTGATTGCCTATTTGTTAGAGTGGGCTGTTACCGCGTTACAAAAGAAAGGCGTGGGGAGGTTAACTTCAGTTCTTATAGTCTTTGCGGGTTTTATTGGTCTTTCAATCGTGATTTTTCTAGGCTTAGTGCCGCTTATTTGGAAGCAGGGTTCGCGACTAGTGGGTGAGTTACCGAACATTATGCTTAAGTTGAAAGAGCAAGTTCTTGAGCTTCCAAGCAAATATCCAAATTTTGTCTCAACAGAGCAGGTGGATGGGTTTATTAATAGTCTTAACTCCGAACTTGGAAGTTTAGGTGAGGCTTTACTCAGTGCATCATTTAGCTCTTTAGTCAGTATCGCGAGCTTATTGGTTTATATCATTCTGGTGCCGCTTTTAGTCTTTTTCTTCCTTAAAGACCGCCACAAGATTTTCGGCTGGTGCAGCCAGTGGCTACCGCAAGAAAGGCATTTGGCTGAAAGAGTGTGGGTTGAGGTTAATCGACAAATCGGTAACTATATCCGCGGTAAAGTGGTCGAAATTATTATCGTGGGTGTTGTGTCGTATGTTACCTTCGCCATTATGGGCCTCAACTATGCACTACTTTTAGGTGTGTGTGTTGGTTTGTCCGTCTTGATTCCTTACGTTGGGGCGGCCTTGGTCACGATCCCCGTGGCGCTTATCGCTTTTTTCCAGTGGGGTCTAGCACAAGATTTTTATATTTTGATGGTCGCTTATTTCATTATCCAAGTTTTAGACGGTAATGTTTTAGTGCCTCTTATTTTCTCTGAGGCTGTGAATTTGCATCCAGTGGCCATCATTGGCGCGATATTACTGTTTGGAGGCCTCTGGGGCTTCTGGGGCGTATTCTTCGCAATTCCTCTAGCAGTGTTGGTCAATGCAACGTTAGATGCGGTAAAAGAGCACAAAAAGCAAACCAGCTCTGAGGACGAGCAACTTGAAATAGAGCACCAGCCAGTAGACGCTGAGTAAGTTTTCTCTCTCATGAAAAAGGCTCCTTGAGGAGCCTTTTTTACATTCTAATGTTTTGTAAGGTAAGTGTTTATTAGAGTAACTCGGAAGCATAGTCCGCTAAGCGTGAGCGCTCACCGCGTTTAAGCGTAATATGACCTGAGTGTCTCCAGTTTTTAAACCTATCCACCACAAAGGTGATACCTGAAGTCGTTTCGGTAAGATAGGGCGTATCAATTTGAGCAACATTCCCCATGCACACAACTTTAGTGCCAGGTCCTGCACGTGTTATCAAAGTTTTCATTTGCTTCGAGGTTAAGTTTTGCGCTTCGTCAATAATGATAAATTTATTGAGGAAGGTTCGGCCACGCATGAAGTTTAAGGAGCGCACTTTGATCCACTTTCTCAGTAGGTCGTGAGTTGCGGCAACGCCCCACTCATCATTATCGGTGGGTGATAACACCTCCAGATTGTCCATCAAGGCGCCCATCCAAGGCGTCATTTTCTCCTCTTCAGTTCCCGGCAGGAAGCCGATATCTTCACCCACGGACACCGTGACACGAGTGACAATAATTTCCTTATAGCGCTTCATTTCAATCGCTTGCTCCAAAGCAGCAGCAAGGGCTAATAAGGTTTTACCGGTACCGGCAGGACCTTGTAAAGTGACGAAATCAATCTCTGGATCCATCAGTTGATTCAACGCAAAACTTTGTTCACGGTTTCTCGCGGTGATGCCCCAGATATTATGACTATCGTTGCGGTAATCGACCAGCAGCTCAATTAAAGCGGTAGGGTGGTCGCCTTCAGCATCTTCGAGCTCTCTGACAATGGCTTCAAAGTTATCGCTGGGTTGATAAAGGCACTGATTGATGAACCATTCACTAACCAATGGGCCTTTAATTTTGTAGAAGGTGTGGCCTTCTTCTTGCCATGAGTCGATATCGCGGCTGTGGGTATCCCAGAAGTCTTCAGGCAGTTCGTAGTAGCCGGTATGTAGCTGCTCTACATCATCGAGTACTTTATCGTTGTAGTAGTCTTCGGAGTGTACGCCAACGATATTGGCCTTGATACGAAGGTTTATGTCCTTCGAAACAAGGGTGACGGTTTTATCATCATTTTTGGCTTGAAGTGCTAAAGCAACATTAAGGATGGTGTTGTCTGCTTTGCTGCTGGGAAGTGAATCTGGCAGACGATCGATATGATCTTTGGTTTGAAAGTAAATTTTGCCATGTTTTGAGGCGTCTTGTATTTGTGGGAGCATCCCGATTGGAATGCCTTCTTTCATCGGATCTTTGTCATCCTCGGCGATTGAGAGAAGGTCATCGAGATATCTGCTGACTTGCCTAACATTTCGGGCCACCTCCGAGAGGCCCTTCTTACCGGCATCTAACTCCTCAAGGACTACCATGGGAATAAGTATGTCATGTTCCTCGAAACGAAAGAGGGCGGTAGGATCGTGCATTAGCACATTGGTATCTAAAACAAAAAGACGTTTACCATCAATTTTTGGTTTTACCATTTGGGCTCCTTCTTTAGGCTCCTTAAAATAAAGCTATATTAGAGTGACTTTACAGCTTCTAGAACTTCATCGACGTGACCTTTAACTTTTACTTTGCGCCACTCTTGTCGCAACTTACCGCTTTTGTCGATCAAGAAAGTACTTCGCTCGATACCCATGTATTCTTTGCCATACAGCTTCTTAAGTTTTATGACATCATAGGCATGGCACATGTCCTCTTCTTTATCGCTCAATAGGTCGAAAGGAAACTCATGTTTTTTCTTAAAGTTTTCATGAACTCGAACACTATCACGAGAAACTCCAAGGATTTCTGTGTCGTTGCTTTGGAACTCTTTATATAAATCACGGAAATTTTGGCCTTCGGTGGTGCAGCCTGGAGTGTTATCTTTCGGATAAAAATAAATGACGAGGTTTTTGTTTTTAAAATCTTTTAAGGAGAGGTTTTGATCTCCTGTAGCGGGTAAATCAAAATTCGGAGCTTTTTTATTCAGCTGCGGTTGGCTCAAGTTCAGCCTCCTGTATGCTTTTTATACTATTTGTTTGTTTATTGAGCAACTTGTTGAGATAGCAGCCCAATCTAATGATATTTAACAACAATAACGTTCTTTTATTGAAGTCAGATGAACGTTATCATCACCTTTGATATCACTTTACGTTAGAATTTTTATTGTCGCAAGTTATCCCACTGATTTTTCGTTTTTAGGTTGTGTTTACCGCTATTGCTGGCTAACATAGCGACGCGTAATTAGAGGATTTAAAGATGTTTTCAGGCAGTATTGTAGCAATCGTGACGCCCATGACTGACGCTGGTCAGCTTGATTTAGAGGCTTTACGCAAGCTGGTCGACTGGCATATAGAACAGGGCACCTCAGGCATCGTTGTCATGGGGACCACGGGTGAGTCAGGCACGGTAACGGAAGAAGAGTATTTTCTTTCGATAAAAGCCGTTGTCGAACAAGCTGCTGGCAAAATCCAAGTAATTGCTGGCAGCGGTGCGATGAGCACTGACAAAACCATAAAACTGACCCAAGAAGTCGCGAAACTGGGTGTTGATGGTGCCTTAGTGGTGACGCCATATTACTGTAAACCTTCTCAGAAAGGACTTTACGAACATTTCAAAGCCGTAGCTACAGCTTGCGATCTACCTATCATACTTTACAACGTACCAGGTAGAACGGCGGTAGATTTAGAGCCTCAAACGGTTGCTCAGTTGGCGAAGCTGGATAATATTGTGGCTATCAAAGAGGCAACAGGTGATGTCACTAGAGTTACGGAACTAAATCGACTGTTTGAAGCTCCAATCAGCATATTAAGTGGCGATGACGCAACGGCTTACGACTTTATGAAGCTTGGTGGTCACGGTGTGATTTCGGTAACAGCGAATGTTGCGCCAGGCTTGATGAGTAAGATGTGCGAACTCGCTGCTGCAGAAAACTGGAAGCAAGCAGCTCTTATAAACGATAAGTTGATGGGGTTAAATGAAAAACTCTTTTTAGAGGCAAATCCTATCCCAGTAAAATGGGCGCTTTATCGAATGAATAAAATGGGTCGCGGTATTCGGTTACCGCTGACAGAGTTGGATCAAAGTTTCCACTCACAAGTTATCGAAGCATTGGAACAGGCGAATGTTGAATTATCTTAGAACAATTAAAATTATTTCTTTATCAGTTAGCTCGGCCTTATTGCTAGCAGCGTGCGCAACTACGGACGGTACGGAAGATATTGATGACCGCTATATGCGCAGTCAGCACGGCCCAGACTTACAGCTTCCTCCTGAAACTTCAGAAGTTAAGGTCAATGATGGCTATCGTGTTCCTGAAGGTTTAGTCATTACCCAACGCGAGCCTAAGGGCAAGAAGTTAAGCCTTGATCCACCTCAATTGCTGTTAGTGGCAGGTGATGGTGTTTGGGAAGATAAAGAAAGGGCCGAGCCAACTGTTTGGGTACGCTCTAGTAGCGAAGAACTAATAAGCTATGTTGTCCGCTTTATGGATTCGCAACAAATGAGTCATCAAGAGCCAACCTCTAGTTCCGTTAAGACAAACTGGATTAGTGATGACGATGACAATAAAGTAGCGGAGCATCTAGGGACCTATTCGCTCGAAGGGGAGCGTCATAAGTTTGCTTTAACTATTGTCGAAACCAAGCCGAACGAAGTTGCTCTTCAAGCACAGCATGAAGCATATCAACAATTAATTAATGATAAATGGGTTAATGTTGACACCTCCAGCCGAGTCGCAAAACAGTTTTTGAACTACTTTATTGGATATTATGACTCGGAGCGTACGCGTGAAGCGAGAGCTCGAATTTTGCAAGAAGCCAAAATCGAGGTCGAATTAGGTTATAACGATCAAGGCGCCTTGGCGCTAGTTAGCCAGCGTGAATTCTTGGCGGTTTGGGATCAAATGCCTCGCGTGCTTGAAGCATTGAATCTAGAAGTGACGGATAGAGATCGTTCGGAACAGACTTACTACTTCAAAGTGAATGAGCCTGAGACTGGCTTCTGGTCTTGGTTTGGCGATGATGAGGTCACTGCAAAAGTTGATCTTGAACCCGGCAATTATCAAATAAAACTATCCGAGTTGAATGCGGGTGGTGTTAGTTTAAGTTTTTATGGTGCAGAAGGCGAGTTGTTAGATTCTAGTACTGTCACCAAAATCTATCCTGAGTTTTCTGCCGAGTTTAAGCGTGGCAAGGCTAAGCGAGGCAAGAAGTAAGGTGTTAAAAGTCGCTTCGCTGGGTTCTGGAAGCAAAGGCAACTCAACACTCATCGCTACAGAGGAAGCCACGATCATGGTTGATTGTGGCTTTACTTTAAAAGAAACGCTTAAACGGCTAGAGCGTCTCAATGTGGTGCCTAGCGCCTTAGATGCTATTCTCATTACGCACGAGCACCAAGATCACATCAGTGGTGTAGGGCCGCTTAGTCGTAAGTTTGATATTCCTGTCTGGTCAACCCGTGGTTCTCTGCTTTCTGGTAAATGTGGAAAGTTATCCAATTACTCGGTGATAGAAGGGTTTAACCGTTTTATCATTGGCGACATTGATGTGTTGCCCATCTCGGTACCCCATGATGCCCGCGAGCCCTGCCAGTACCTGTTCAACGCTGACGATAAAAAGTTGGCTGTACTCACTGACCTGGGTTCCTATACGCCTGAAATTATTGAGCTTTTAAAGTCTTGCGATGGTCTTTTACTCGAGTGTAACCATGACGAAGACATGTTGTGGAATGGGCCATACCCTTACTCACTAAAGCAACGAGTAGGCGGGCCTTTGGGGCATATGAGTAATAGCCAAGCAATTAAGCTTTTACAGAGTATTATTGATGATAATTTGAAACTGCTGATTGCGAGCCATATTAGTGAGCAAAATAACTGCCCTGACTTAGTTCAAAGGTCAGTAGCGACTGCTATCGATTGGCCGTTAGGTGACGTAATTATTGCCGAACAAGATAAAGGATTTGATTGGTTAGCGGTTAGTTAACGCTTGTCAATTTTTCGTCTTTTCTTTCTAAACTTATCAAAGGCTGAACTTTTTTTAGCGGCTTCACCGCTATCATCCTGCTCAAGCGCATCTTCAGCTTCGATGACCGGCGATTTTTGTTTGAGAGGCATATGAATGGTTAACATGGCGCCACCAAGTTCTCGGCTGTCTTCTGCCCAGATTGTGCCTTGGTGACGATTAATGATCCCTTTTGCAATTGCCAAACCAAGCCCAGCGCCTCCGGAGTCTCGATTTCGACTAAAATCTAGTCGTGTAAAAGGTTCGAAAACACGGGTACGTTTACCAGGAGGTATCCCTGGGCCATCATCTTCTACTCGAATTTCAATGCTATTTTTAAAACGTATTAAGGCCACTTTAACTCGCTTGTTAGAAAAGCGAGCTGCATTTCGTATCAGGTTTATCATGACCCGTTCAATCAAGTTGCAGTCTGCATAGAGCGGAATAGATTTTGATGGCTCAGAGTAGAGTATAAACTGCTTATCTGAGTAAATGGTTTTCACTTTTTCTATGGTTTCTGCGGTGATTTCTTTCAGATCAAAGTGCTCTAATTTTAGCGGGAAGCGACCATCTTTGAGTCGAGAGTAGCCTAACACCTCTTTAACCAAATCATCGAGCTCATTTAATGCTTCATCCATGTCGCTGCTAAGTTCTTGCTGCCGGTCTTTTGATTCTGTTTGCGCGAATAAATCCAATGCAAAGCTCAGTCTTGCCATGGGGCCTCGAAATTCATGTGCAACGGCGTGCATAAGGTCTCGCTGGTTGTATAGGCTCTGCTGATGCTGTTTGCTCAAGCCATTGATATGGTTGACAATTCTTGGCGTGTTCACGGCAATATTTGTGAGCGGTGATTTAATCGGTTTTAAGCGCAGCCCAGACAGATCGATCTCTCGGATTGCTCGGATCGCCACATTGAGGTACTCGTTGACATGACGATAGACAATGAGCACAGCTATTGCGTTAAACACCATGAGAACAATCAAGTAAAACAGCCAATCTCTTAGCCGAATTGAGTTATCAATTTTAGGGTAAGGCCCAGCCGTCAGAATGGTTTTGTTATCATTGAGTAGAAGATAGGCTAGGGGACCTTCGGGTCTATCCATGTTGATGCCATAACGATTTTGCGTTAGTGCTTCAAAGTTACTTGGCTCCATACCAAGTTGTTCACGAGTTTTTGCGACGATTTTAACGTTTAGCTCGTGCTCGGCTTTGGCGATCGTTTGTGGCGAGTAGCTGTAATCTAGCAAGGACAGTCTAAAGTTTAAAAAACGGATATCCGAGAGTATTGATTCTTGCTGCTCAGTGGTATCAAGCTTTTCCATCCAAGGAAAATAAACGTAATACATGGCTATAAAGCCGCAAAGGTTAACGGCCACCAGTATAGCTAGGAGAGCAAAGCTGCGTTTCATTATATTGCTAAGAGATAACCTTCACCCCTGATCGTCTTAATAATATAAGGCAATTTAGGGTCATCTCCAAGCTTACGGCGAAGCCTTGAGATTCTTAAGTCGATACTTCTGTCAGTACCGTCATACTCAAGTTTAAAGGTTTTCCGGTGTAATTCTTCGCGACTAACAACTTCTCCTGAGCGTTCGGCCAATAGCCAAAGGAGGTTGTATTCTGCGGTTGTGAGGTGAACTTCTTGACCGCCACAGACAACACTGCGATTTTGCGCATTGATGGCGATATTACCAGCATTGATAATTTTATCTTGATTTTGCAGAGGCTCATCGGACTCAATCCGACGCAATAGTGCACGAAGATGAGCGAGCAAGACATGCGACTTTACAGGCTTACTTAAGTAATCATCAGCGCCATTCTCTAACCCAGCAATTTCATCGATCTCGTCGCTTAATGAGGTCAGCATGAGAATAGGGCCGTGATATTTTGGGCGAACGGTACGACATATGGTAAAGCCATCAGCACCAGGTAGCATAACATCCAGAATCACCGCACGAGGCTGGTTTTGCTCGATGAACTCAATGGCACGGTTGCCATGGCTTTCTACTTTCACATTAAAATTATGTGAGCGAAGGAAGTCCGCAATCAAACTCGAGAGTTTTTCATCATCTTCAACGAGAAGAATAGTATCGTTCATAAACAAAACTTATCTGGAAATACCTAGGAGGTCAGATAAATTGCCTTATTTCTTTGTCAAGGTCAATGGTTAAGGGGTATTATAGTTATGGAATTGGTTAATATTTTAACAGTAAGTGTTTTTGTAAGTTTCTAACAGTATAATAAAAACCCTAAAAAATCAGTACTTTATGGCCGTAATTCAAACTTGCAATTAACTGTTAAACTCTTACAATATGAACTGTGTCATAATTTTTGACAATTATAACTGGTTCGACAACGATGGCTGCACTCTAATGAAAAAACTTTTTCAAATGATATCTTACATCTCAGCTGCTCTTGTGCTTTTGGGTTTGACCGGAATGAGCAAAGCTGCTGAGCAAACGACAGTTGCAGGCTCTACACTGCAGTTGAATGGGCTTGGTGTTCATAGTGAGCTTAGGAATGAATGGTTCTTAAATGGTTTGTACCTAACCAACAAAACTGATGATGCTGATGAAGCGGTCACTGCCCCAGGCGCAAAGCGCATGGAAATCAGGGTTTTGGCTGATAACTTATCAGGACGTCGACTGAAGCGATTCTGGATTGAGCGCATCAAAAATAACAATGAAGCAAGTAATGTTCTTGCTAATGCTAAGTCCGTTCGAGACTTTGCTACTTTGATGGATCAAGATTTAGTCACTGGTGACTCGATAACTATCGATTTAATTCCTTCAGATGCTACCGTGATTAGCATCAATGGCTTTGAAGTGGGGCGCACTGCGCCAGAGGCTTTCGCTTTGATCTTGCGGACTTGGGTCGGGGAAAGACCACCCAGTTCGGAGTTTAAAGATGCGATTCTGGGCGATATTTCAGGTGCGCAACGTTCAGACTTAGTCGCTCGTTTCCAAGCAACTCAGCCTACTCAAGCGCGTATTGCTAAATTCGACCAAGCAGCAATCGCAGCGCGCGAGGCGGAAGAGCGCCAACAGCGCGAAGAAGAAGCGCGTAAACAGCGTGAAGCTGAAGCGCAGAAGCTTTTGGAAGAGCAGAAGAAACTTGAAGAACAACAGAAGCAACTGGAAGAGCAAAAAAAGCAAGCAGAGGCAAATCAAAAAGCTGAAGAAGAGGCAGAGGCTGAGCGGTTAAGACGTGAGCTAGAGGAAGCTAAGCAGCAATTGGCTGAGCAGCAAAAAGAAGCAGAGGCTCAAGGGCCGACTGAAGCAGAAATTGAGCAAATGAGGAATCAATATTCAAGTGCTTTGGGCGCTCACTATGTGCCTTACTTTGAATACCCACTGCAAGATATTTTACGCCGCCATGGCAAGTCGTCTTTAATGAGACCGAGAAAGGGGCAAACTCATGGTGATGTTTCAATCAGTATTGAAGTTGACAGAGAAGGCCAATTAGTCGGAGGTAGCTTAGTTAGCAGTTCAGGAGAGAAAATTCTTGATGATGCTGTTATGAATGCACTATTCGATTCAGTACCTTTCCCTGCAATGCCAGAGAACTTACCTGGTGAAACATTTAAAACAACAGTAAGTATTTCAATTCCGGCACCACAAATGTAGAATGCTTGATTGAGTCTCAAAGGGGCCTTATGGGCCCCTTTTTGTTATCATGTCTCAATCATTTTCAAAGTTTGCACAAGCATATTCGAGGGCTTATGAGAATTAATAGTTCATTTGATAGTGGCAACATCGAAGTAGTATCAACCGACAACCCTTCTAACATTACACTGAATGTGAGAACGGATTCTAACAGTGATTTTAAGCAGTGGTTTCATTTCAAAGCGCACGGTGAAGCTGGTAAGACTTATGGTTATGAAATTCTTAATGCTAAAGATTGCTCGTATGTTGATGGCTGGGAAAACTATCAAGTTGTGGCATCTTATGATCGACAGTACTGGTTCAGAGTCGATACCGAGTTTACCGCAGATAAAACATTAAAGTTTAAGCATCAGTTTGAGCAGGCGACGATGTTTTTTGCTTATTTTGAGCCTTATTCTTACGAGCGTCATTTGAACCTGATTCAGGCAGCGCAATTGTCCGATATTGCTGAGCATAGAGTGATCGGGCAGACTGTTGATGGACGTGATATGGATTTGCTGGTTATTGGCAATGAATCTAAAGAGCGTAAAATTTGGATTACGGCTCGCCAACATCCAGGTGAGACCATGGCTGAATGGTGCGCAGAAGGATTGGTTGAGCGTTTGCTTGATCCTAACGATGCATTGTCCCGAAGCTTGTTGGAAAAGGCAGTGCTTTACGTTGTTCCTAACATGAATGTTGACGGTAGTTACCGTGGCAACTTACGTTCAAATGCTGCGGGTGCTAACTTGAACCGTGAGTGGCAGAACCCTTCTTTAGAGAAAAGCCCTGAAGTTTACCATGTTCGTGAAATGATGAAGTCTACAGGTGTTGATGCCTATTTAGATATTCACGGTGATGAAGCCTTGCCTTATGTCTTCGTTGCGGGAACTGAGGGCGTGCCAAGCTATTCTGACGAAGTGAAGTCGCTGGAAGAAGAGTTTAAGTCAATTTTGATGGCAGTGAATCCTGACTTCCAAGATGAGTATGGTTACGATAAAGATGAGCCGGGTAAGGCAAACTTAACCGTAGCTAATTCATGGGTAGGTGAAGAGTTTAAGTGCTTGTCCTACACGCTTGAAATGCCTTTCAAAGAAAACGCGAACCTACCTAACGCTGAAACAGGCTGGTCGGGTGAACGTAGTTATTTATTAGGACAAACTTTACTGAATCCACTTTACCAGTTGGTTGATAAGCTACGATAAGTGAATGATATTCCAATGAAAAGCGTCTCCGGACGCTTTTTTTCAGATGTGCAAAACGATAAGTGTTAGTGTTAGTAAGTCAGTAGACTAAGAATTCCTTATCAGTTGGGTGTTAAGTGTTATATAATACTCTAACGATCTAATACTTATTGGCAGCAATGACCGACGTAATTACCTCTGTGGACATTGACGTTCCATTTCCAAAACCTCCGCTTGAATTAAGCCCTGAACAAAAAGACAGTCACAAAGCAAAGATTAAAGATTTGCTAGTGCAGCATAATGCGGTATTGATTGCGCATTATTATACTGATCCTGAGATTCAGGCTTTAGCTGAAGAAACGGGTGGCTTCGTGGGGGACTCGCTTGAAATGGCTAAGTTTGGTGCGCGTCATGCGGCCGATACCTTGATCATTGCAGGTGTTAAGTTCATGGGCGAGACAGCCAAAATATTGAGCCCAGAGAAGCGAATTTTAATGCCAACGTTAGAGGCTACTTGTTCACTTGATCTGGGCTGTCCGATCGAAGAGTTCAGTCGTTTTTGCGATCAGTACCCTGACCGTGAAGTAGTGGTCTATGCCAACACCTCGGCCGCGGTCAAGGCGCGTGCTGACTGGGTCGTTACCTCAAGTATTGCGGTGGATGTTTTAGATCATTTAGCGGGCGAAGGCAAAAAAATTATATGGGGCCCAGACAAGCACTTGGGACGTTATATTCAGCAGCAAACTGGGGCTGACATGCTATTGTGGCAAGGCGCTTGTATTGTCCACGATGAATTTAAAACCACGGCATTGAAGCAGACCATGGCATTGCATCCAGATGCAGCTGTACTGGTTCATCCTGAGTCTCCGCAGAGTGTGGTTGATTTAGCAGACTTTGTTGGTTCGACGTCACAAATTATTAAGGCCGCTAATGAACTGCCTCATAAGAAAATGATTGTTGCCACTGACAAAGGGATTTTCTACAAGATGCAACAGAAGGCACCTGATAAAGAGCTGATCATTGCTCCTACCGCCGGTGAAGGTGCAACTTGCCGCAGCTGTGCGCACTGCCCTTGGATGAAGATGAATGCTCTGCACGTACTCTCAGAGGTGTTTGAAGGAACAGATAAGGAAATCTTTGTAGATCAAGCTTTAGCCGAAAAAGCACTGATTCCCCTTGAAAAGATGGTTAACTTCGCTAAGACTATACAGTCGGACGTAAAGAGCAACATCTAGTCAATACATCTTTTAAGAAGTCACTAGGAGTCAAATCATGCAAAAACTGACATTCAGCACTTTAGCTTTACTATTGGTCGCTGGCTGCACTGACGCAGCAGAGAAGAAGAGCAAGGCTGAGGCAGAAGCTAAAACGGAAGTGAAACAGGAAATAAAAGCTTCTGTTGATGCCGTAGTCGATCAGTCAGATGGGATTAGTCTGTGGGAAGAAATACTTACCTCGGGGCATCGCTCTGATAAAAATAAACAAAGAGATCAATACCGTAACCCTAAGGAAACATTAGAGTTTTTTGGAATTAAGCCAGGTATGACTGTGGTCGAAATAGCACCAGGCGGTGGTTGGTATACAGAAATCCTAGCTCCTTACATTGGGCCTGAAGGTAAACTTTATGCTGCTCACTTTGATCCAAACAGTGACGTTGAATATTACCGTAATGGTCGCGCTAAATTTGAACGTAAAATGGACGTTGAGTCTGAAATTTACGGTAATGTTGAAATAACAACTTTCCAGCCGCCTAAATTTTATGATATAGCTCCAGCAGGCTCTGCTGATGCTGTCGTGACCTTTAGGAACGTCCACAACTGGTTGCGTAATGGCCGTGAAGCAACGGTAGATAGTTTTAAAGCAATGTATAAAGCATTGAAGCCTAACGGTGTATTAGGTGTTGTTGAGCACCGCTTGCCTAAATCTCAGGAGCAAGATGAGAAAGCCTCAAGTGGTTATATGCATCAGCAGTTTGTGATTGATGTTGCACAGGAAGCAGGTTTTAAATTGGTTGCAACTTCCGAAATCAATGCAAATCCTAAAGATACAGCTGATCACCCAAAGGGTGTCTGGACGTTACCACCAAGCTTGCGTTTGGGAAAAGAGGGTAGTGCAAAATATCTTGAGGTTGGCGAAAGTGACCGGATGACACTAAAGTTTGTTAAACCAGCAACCAAGTAAATAGGTTAATCTCAACACACTGCAATAAAAAGGCTCCTGATGGAGCCTTTTTTGTAGAAGCGCTTTGAAGCAAAGACACACATGGAAGAAGTCTTTTACTTTATCGTCGACTCAGCTTAATCACCATCACCGATTGTAAAAAGATTTACTCGGATGCAGAGACTTTTTTGCTGAGCTCGATCATCTCATTTACATAATCATCTTTGTCTTTTTGCAGATCTTCGTCAGTTGGCAAAGGTTGCCCCGTATAAGCATGCAAGAAAGCCTCACATAATAACTCGCTATTGGTCGCATGCCTCAAATTGTTGACTTGACGGCGAGTGCGTTCGTCGGTCAGCACTTTCAGTACTGAAAAGGGGATGGAGACAGTTATTTTTTTAACTTTATCTTTTTTCTCACCATGCTCCACATAGGGGTTAATAAATTCCCCATTCCACTTTTTACTCATGTTCACCTCGAAGTTAATTAGTCAGCAAAAATTATACACATATTCAGACGCCTAAACATCTTGACTTTTATCGTCATGGCGTTATTATGCATATACGTTTAGACGTCTAAACGTATAAATATTTAGATGCTCTGTGTTTTTGCAAAGTTCATTGCACACAATGAGTGCATATCATAAGCGAAAAAACACTTATATTCCATAAGGTTATATATTAATACTGAGTGATACTGATGACGACGTTAAGCCACACTACAACTAAAGATAGTCCCCAGCCTGTGACAGCTGTGCTGGATCGTATTGCTGTCACGGAATCAGTACGTCTAGCTACAGGGAATGTGATTGAGCCCTTTGGGATTGAATATTCTGTGTATGGAAGCTTGGACAAGCCAGTGATTGTCGTTCTGGGAGGAATCAGCGCCAGCAGGAACCTGATTGATGGGGACAAGATTGAAACTGAAGATGCGGCACACGATGCTAGAGCTAAAGGTTGGTGGGACGAACTCGTTGGAAACGAGAAAGCAATTGATACCAATGAATTCTGTGTCATTTCGTTAAATTATTTGGGCGCACTAAAGTTAGAAACAATTGACGGTCATAGCTCAGTATTTAATCTCACGCCTGCTGATCAATCATGCATTCTTAACCTTCTGTTGGTCTCTTTAGGAATCGATAAAGCAATTACTATTGTTGGCAGCTCCTATGGCGGCATGGTGGGGCTGAGCTATGCAGAACAATACCCTGAAGCATTGAAAAAGCTTATTTGTATTTCTGCGAGCGATAAAAGTACCCATACTGCTCGTGCGATTCGGTCGATTCAACGAGGCATTTTTGAGCTAGCGAGTAACGCACAAGAAAAGCATCAAGCGTTATCGTTAGCTCGACAACTATCTATTCTGTTCTATCGAACCGATGAAATCTTTGATACGCAATTTACGGATCCTGTGTTTTTGCAACCCAGTAAATCCGTGGTCGGTTACGAAAAAACTATTTATAGCTACTTGAGTCATCAAGGGGAAAAGTTCGCCAATAGAAATACCATTCCTCGGTACGAATCCCTGCTAGATTCGATAGATTCACACCGGGTAGATGCGTGCAAAATCATTAGTGAGTGTCACTTTATTGCAGTTCCTACAGATCGTCTTGTTAGTTATGAGTCGATGCGCAAGCTTGCGCATAAGGTCAAAGGAACATCCCACTTTTATCGTCTTGAGTCTATTTATGGCCATGACGCATTTTTAAAAGAATGTCAGCAATTAACAAGTTTATTGAAAAAGATTTTAGGAGAAAATGATGAGCCATCAACAAGCTACGCAAGCTGTTAGAGCCGGCATCGAAACGGATGAGCAATATGGTGCGGTGACTCCTGCACTTTACTTATCGAGTAATTACACTTTTGAAGGGCTGGGGAGTCCTAGAAAGTACGACTACAGTCGCTCAGGGAATCCGACACGTGATGTTTTAGCCGATTGTTTGACAGAGCTAGAAGGGGGTGCAGGAGCAGTTATTACCTCTAGCGGAATGTCTGCTGTTCACCTAGTAACACAGTTACTGGAGCCTGGTGATTTGGTCGTTGTGCCGCATGATTGTTATGGCGGAACTTACCGCTTATTCACATCGTTAGCTCAGAAAGGTGGTTGCCGTGTGCAGTTTGTCGATCAAGGTAACTATGACGCCTACGTGGAGGTGCTCAAAGAAAAGCCACGAATGGTTTGGATTGAAACACCGAGCAATCCTCTGTTGCGAATTGTCGATATTGAAAAATTATGTGTGCAAGCCGGAGATGACGTTATCAAGGTTGTCGACAATACTTTTTTATCGCCTATTCAGCAACAGCCACTAAGCCTTGGCGCAGACTTAGTGATTCATTCAACCACCAAGTACATTAATGGTCACAGCGATGTTGTGGGTGGTGCTGTGATCGCTAAAAGTGAAACACTCTATGAGCAAGTTGCTTGGTGGGCGAATTGTATCGGGATTACAGCGTCGCCGTTTGATAGTTTCATTACGACACGTGGTGTGCGAACACTAGGCATCCGTATAAAAAAACACGAAGAAAATGCGCAGGCTGTAGCCGAGTTTTTAGACAACAATCCTTTGGTTGAAACGGTTTACTACCCGGGGCTTGAGCACCATCCGAGGCATTTAGTTGCGCGTAAGCAACAAAAAGGCTTTGGTGCGATGCTGTCCTTTACCACTCAGTTTGATCAACAAACCTTAGGCCGCTTTATTAAAGAGCTAAAACTCTTTTCTTTGGCAGAATCTCTGGGTGGTGTTGAAAGCTTAATTTGTCACCCCGCAACCATGACTCATGCGGCGATGGACGAGGCGGCGCAGTTAGAGGCGGGTATTACGCCTCGGCTATTACGAGTATCAGTGGGTATTGAAGAGGTCGAAGATCTGCTGGGCGACTTAAGCAATGCTTTTGCCAAAGTTTCGTCTGTTGACTCAAAGTTTGAAAAGGAGGTGAGTCATGGCTGATGAGCATATAGCAGCTGAGACCGTGTGTGATGTTACGGATAACACCGTAAGAAGCTACACAACGGGCGGGCATAAAGTCCACAAGTTTGGCGGCACCTGTCTTGCTACCTCTGAATCAATAAATGCCGTGTTAGAGATTTTAAAAACTCAAGCACAGCCAGGCGACATGGTTGTAGTGTCTGCCAATGGTAACGTCACCAATTGGTTGCTGGCGTTAATTGAGGGAGGAGTTCCTGATGGCAGTATCTTAGCTGAGTATTTTTCAGAGCTACAGCAAGAAGCACGTTTTTCTCAAACAATACTCCATCAAATTAAGTCTGATATCAAAACGATTGAAGAAGCAGCGCGTATCAATAAGCACTCATCAAGCGACATATTATCGTATGGTGAAATTTGGTCATCATTGATTTTGTCGGATCTATTAAATAACGAGGGATGCAAAGCGCAAGCGATTGACAGTTGTCGATGTTTAAAGTTAAACACCGATACTTATCAATACCCCTTTGATCAAGCTTTTGCTGACGCGGCACTAGATCAACTGTACCATCTTCATGCTGATAGCATTTTCGTGGTTACAGGGTTTATTGCATTAGACGCACAAGCTCAAAAAACCACACTGGGTAGGAACGGAAGCGATTTCTCGGCGACAGCTTTAGGCTATTTAATTAATTCCCCCAGCATTACGATCTGGACTGACGTTAACGGTATCTACACCGCTGATCCAAAAGTTATTGCGACTCCTTTACTGGTGGAAAGCTTAACATTATGTGAAGCACAGGCATTGTCCGAGCTAGGAGCCAATGTACTGCATGAAAAAACCGTTCTTCCTTTACTGTCTTATAAAGGGAGTGTTCACATTAAAAGCTTTAATCATCCCGATAAAGCTGGAACCCTAGTGTCGCAAGACATTACACCGACTAATCGCGTCAAAACCATTACTTTTAAACAGAAACTTCACAAAGTCTGTGTTCATTCAATTGATGAATTACAAGCCCGTCGAATTCAAAAGAAGTTAGCTGAAAAAAGTATTGCTAGTTATGTTAATGGTTACGATATTACACAGCATAAATTGACTTTTTATATCGAGAAAAGTGATGTTTTTGCCGTCACCTCGGCAATAAAAGCAATGCAGCATTATCCGTCAGTGCTACTGTCTAATATGACATTGATCTCTCTAGTGGGTCAAAATATACGCCAAGATAAACGTATCATCGAGCGGTTTATTAGACGTCTCAGTGCATTTGATACTCAGGAAATCCATTATCCTAATAACAGTCATAGTTTATCTGTCATCATTGATGATGAACATGCAAAGTGTTTACTCAAAGATCTACACACTAGCTTCTTCCATCAAGAGCCAACCGTGCCGATTGTTGTCCTTGGCTTCGGTAATATTGGGAAAAAGTTTATTGAGCTTATTCATCATGGTCGAGAGCGATTAGGGAAAAGTTTAAACCGCACGTTGCAGGTACTTGCTGTTGCTAATAGCCAGCGATTTATCTTTGATACTAATGGTCTGGACTTGTCTGAAATCGATAAAAAGTTAACCATTGCAGAGACAAACTCTAATGACCAAATTTTTAACTGGCTTGAGCAATATGCTGGTCGTGAGCTGATTATCGTTGACGCTACCGCCAGTAAAGGAATATCAGAACGTTATAAAGAGTTTGCCAACAATAAGTGGCATATTATTTCTGCAAACAAAATCGCGGCATCGGACAAACAGTTTGCTCGAGAAGTGGACTCAGTTCTTACCAATAACCGGCGGATCTGGAAAAAGAATACGACGGCTGGTGCGGGATTACCGATTCAAGCATGCATAAAAAACTTGTATGAGTCGGGCGATCAGATTGAAGAGCTTAGTGGTATATTTTCGGGATCGCTGTCTTGGTTGTTTAGTCAGTTTGATGGTTCTAAACCATTCACTGAATTATTAAAAGTCGCTCAAGACAATGCTTACACCGAGCCAGACCCGCGTGAGGATCTATCGGGTAATGATGTCATCCGCAAAATCCGTATTTTAGCCCAGCAACTTGGCTTTGAGGATGCGCCTGAGGATTTTGAGCCGGCTATTTCTGATGACTTGTTAGAGGGGGAACTGAGTTCATTCTGGCAAAAGGAATCTGCCATCAACGAGTATTATCAAGCGTTATTAGATCGAGCTAATGAGAGCGACGGTTTATTGCGTTATATCGCAACGCTGTCCCCTGAAAAGTTGTCGCTTAAACTTGAGGTTATCGACAGGTCACATCCTTTTGCGTCACTAAACCCCTGCGACAATGTGTTTCAGGTTGTTAGTGCATGGTACAAAGACAATCCATTAATTATTCAAGGCCCTGGAGCAGGGCGAGAAGTTACGGCGGGTGGCGTGCTAAATGATTTATGCGATTTGTTGAGGGGGCACTAATGTCATCACCGGTTATTCGTTCTGCTAAAGAAAGACCTTCTTACGAGGAGGCCCGAATTGCTGAGTTTTTGAATCAGCAGATCGCGGATCTCAACGGTAAGGTTAATGTCTCCTTTGAGTTTTTCCCACCGAATACTCCAGACATGCAGCAGACACTATGGTCAAGTATTAAAAAACTTGAGCCTTTGAGCCCCGAGTTTGTGTCAGTGACGTACGGTGCTGCTGCAAGCACCCGCTCGAGAACGCATGACGTGATCACTAAAATCATTCGTGAAACAGAGCTGACTGCAGTCCCTCACTTAACCTGTATAGGTTCGTCAGAAGCTGAAATAGAGCATATAGCTGAAGACTACTGGTCAAAAGGGGTACGTCACATCGTCGCCCTAAGAGGCGACTTAGGTGATGATGCGAACCCTGGCGACTTTGAGTATGCAACAGATTTAATTGCTAAATTAAAACAACTGCATGACTTTGAAATCAGCGTTGCTGCTTATCCAGAGGTTCATCCTGAAGCAGAAAGTGCAACGGCAGACTTACAGAATCTTAAACGTAAAATTGACGCAGGTGCCAGTCGTGCCATTAGCCAGTTTTTTTTCAGTGCCGAAAAATTTCTACGTTTTCGTGACGACTGTACTACGGAGGGGCTTGCGATTGACTTAACGCCTGGCATTCTGCCGGTGACTAACTTTCCACAGTTACAAAAGTTCGCCAAGTTTACTCAGGTTGATATTCCTTCTTGGATGTATAAGGTCTACGAAGGGTTGCAGGATGACCCTGATACTAGCCGGTTGATTGCATCACATATTGCGATTGAACAGGTAAAATTGTTGGTCAAAGAAGGGGTTAGTGATTTCCACTTTTATACGCTTAATCGTGCTGATCTCACTTATGCCATCTGCCACAGTCTGGGGAAACGAGCACTGCCATCTGTTGCATAAATAATATTGCAAAGGCAATATAAATATCGTAAAGTCGCCCAACGGTTATACTTAAAGGAGGCGCTACAGGCTCGGATAACTCTGGCTTATGACAAAAGTATGCTCACCTTATTGAGAACCGTTTGCAAATAATATTTATTCTTATATAATTCGGGCAAATCCTCCGAATGGTGGAACTCATGAGTAATTTGAATATTGAAAAAGTACTATCAGTAAAACACTGGAATGACACCCTATTTACTTTCGAAACCACGCGCGATCAAAGCTTACGTTTTAGAAATGGTGAGTTTATTATGATCGGTCTACCCCTTGAGGGTGGGAAGAAGGTGATGCGGGCATACAGCATTGCGAGTCCAAACTACGAAGAAAAGTTAGAGTTTTTTAGCATCAAAGTGCCTGATGGTGCTCTAACGTCTCGTTTGCAACACCTCAAGCCTGGCGATGAAGTTATGGTCAGTAAAAAGCCTACGGGTACTTTAGTTGTTGATGATTTGAAGAATGGTCGTAATTTATATTTACTCGCTACGGGTACAGGCTTAGCACCATTTTTGAGCATTATCCAGTGTCCTGAAACGTATGAGAAATTCGATAAAGTGATACTGTGTCATGGTGTACGCTATGTCAGCGAACTGTGTTACCAGCAAATGATCATGCAGGATCTGCCAAACCATGAATACCTTGGTGACATGATTGCAGAAAAGCTATTTTATTACCCCACGGTGACTCGTGAGCCTTATCAAAACCAGGGGCGTTTAACCCATGCCTTAGAGGAAGGGCAGGTTGAGCAGACACTAGGCCTAGATAAACTTGATCCTGCACACGATCGTGCCATGATTTGTGGCAGTCCAGCGATGCTTGATGACTTATCGAGGTTACTGAATGACAAAGGCTTTGAGATCAGTCCCAAGATGGGGATTCAAGGTGATTATGTTATTGAACGAGCTTTCGTCGAGTAGCTGAGGAATTATCTCGATTAGAAATAAGTAGAAAATAGCAACGAGAATAATAAAGTGACTAGAGAATAGCGCTGCATCATAAATACTTCATTCCATTAAAAGCCCCTTTGCGGGGCTTTTTTTGTCCATATAACTTTCCGTGCTTTCTCAAGAGTCCTTATAACCATATCGCATACTTTTATAGTGGTTAATTTGTAGAGAATAGACGTCTATACGCCAATAATAGCGGTCATAGTGATTAAAAGACCTAGTGATGTGACTGCGAAAGAACAACAACCTATTGGCTTAGCCAGTAAAGTTATTGGTGAAGAGCTGATAAGCAAGATACAAAACCTAAATACTCAAGAACTGAGTTGGCTCAGTGGCTATTGTATGGGGCTGCTAGACCATAGAAAGGGGACAGGTGTCGATGTCTCGTCGAGTTCCGTCGCAACATCAGCTGTTACGGCAACAGATGAGGCGACGCAAACAAAACCCGTATTGGTACTTTACGCCTCACAAACAGGAAATGCGCAAAATATCGCTGAGAAGCTTGAACAAAGTTTATCAGCCAATGGTATCGAAACAATCTTGAAATCCTCTCTGGATATCAAGGTTAAAGAACTTACTCATTATTCTGCGGTGTTGGTGGCAGCTTCGACACATGGTGAGGGCGAGCCTCCGGATGATGCTATCGAATTCCATGAAGCCTTAACCAGCAAGAAAGGTGCTAAGAAGCGACCCAAACTGGATGATGTTAAGCATGCCGTGTTGGGGCTGGGCGACTCCAGTTACGAGTTTTTCTGCCAAACGGCCAAAGATTTTGAGCAAGCTTTAGCTGATAGTGGTTCAGTGGCTTTGCTGGAGCCGGTGCTGTGTGACGTTGATTATGACGAAGCGGCCGATGCTTGGGTGACTCAGGTAACAGCCTCTTTAAAAGATTACCTAAGCTCGATGAGCGGCAGCGTAGTTGATGGCGCGGTAAATACCCTGGCGGTTCAAAGCGAATCTTCTGAGCAAGTTTACGATAAAAATAATCCGTTCACCGCGACAGTGGAAACGATTCAACGTATTACCGGACAAGGGTCACCGAAAGAAACCTATCATGTGGAAATTGATATTTCGGACTCAGGTATTATTTATGAACCGGGTGATTCACTAGGGATTATTGCACACAATAAGCCTGAGCTAGTTGCGGAGGTGTTAAGCTTACTGAGTTTGGAGGCTTCTGAAAGTGTCACTTACAAAGGCCAGCCAACCACGTTACAGAGTTTTTTAACTGAAAAAGCTGAACTGACTTTAGTCAATAAGCAGTCAGTCAAATCTTTATTAGAAATATCAGCCAATGACGAGTTGCAGAAAATTCATGACGAAGATTTTGGCGGTTTTATAGAAAACCACCAGTTTGTGGACTTGCTTCATCTTGCTAAACCTACTATCACGGCGCAACAGTTGGTCGATCTTCTAAAGCCAATTAACCCCAGGCTTTACTCGATTTCATCAAGCTTAGAAGAAACGCCTGATGACGTTCATCTGACCTTAAATCATGTTGTCACAAGCAATCGGTTGGGGCAGCGCTATGGGTTAGCCAGTCACTTTCTAACGCAAAGTTTAGAGGAAGGTGATGGCGTTGGTATCTTTATCGAGAAAAATCCAAAGTTTAAGCTACCGCTTGGCGAAAAACCGATCATTATGGTGGGGCCAGGTGCAGGGGTTGCTCCGTTTAGAGCCTTTTTACAGCATCGTGATGCCACCGATAATGCGGGAAAGAATTGGTTGTTCTTTGGTAACCCTTATTTTAATACAGATTTTCTTTATCAGGTTGAAATCCAGAGTTACTTAAAATCAGGAACACTTTCTAAGCTTGACTTGGCCTTTTCAAGAGACGCTGAAAATGGCGATAAAGTTTATGTGCAACAAAAGCTATTGGAGAAGTCGGCAGAAGTCTGGCAGTGGTTAGAGCAAGGTGCATACTTTTATGTTTGTGGGGATATGCACCGTATGGCAAAAGATGTCGAAACAGCCTTGTTAAGCATTATTCAAACCCAAGGTGGTAAAAGCGAAGCGCAAGCGAAGCAGTATTTAAAGCAATTGAAGTTAGATAATCGTTACCAGAGGGATATTTACTAATGAGCAAAGTAAAACCAACGCAATACGATGCAGAGCGTCACTCTGAAGTAGAAACGATAAAAGTTAACAGTAATTACTTACGCGGAACGTTAGAGGACAGCCTACAGGCTGAAGTCACTGGTGCGATTGCTGATGACGATCAAATGATCATTAAATTCCATGGCTCTTACATGCAGGACGACCGTGATTTGCGCGCTGAGCGGCGTAAACAAAAGCTTGAGCCTTTGTATTCATTTATGATCCGTGCACGTTTACCGGGGGGGATTGCGACCTCAGAGCAGTATAAGGTTTTGTCTGATATCGCTCAGCAGTATGGACACAGCAGTTTGCGTTTAACCACACGACAAACGTTTCAATGGCATGGCATTTTTAAGCGTGATCTAAAAAATACCATTGCTGGTATCAATAAGACTTTGGTCGACTCAATTGCTGCTTGTGGTGATGTAAACCGCAATGTCATGGCTAACCCGTTGTATGAAACCTCAAAGCTTCAAACAGAGGTTTATGAATGGTCAAAGAAGATCAGTGAACACCTATTGCCCAGCACTAATGCTTATCATGAAATTTGGTTAGATGGAGAAAAGGTCGAAACTTCTGAAGAGCCCATCTACGGAAAAACCTATTTGCCTCGTAAGTTTAAAATTGCCATCGCGGTTCCACCCTATAATGATGTCGATATTTATGCGAACGATATCGGTCTGGTAGCAATAGCTGATGGAGATAAATTATTAGGGTTTAATATCCTTGTCGGCGGTGGTATGGGAAGTTCTCACAATGACCCAGACACTTACCCAAGAGCTGCGACAGTTATTGGGTTTAGTCAGCCCGAAAACACCATCGCTGTGGTTGAAAATATTTTAAAAGTTCAGCGTGATTATGGTAATCGTGAAGTGCGTAAGTTAGCGCGCTTGAAGTATACGGTCGACCGCTTGACTGTCGATGGCTTCAAGGACATCTTGGCCGAATACTTGGGGTATAGTTTACAACCAGAACAACCATTTGAGTTTGAGCATAATGGTGATCGCTACGGCTGGACACAAACCGATGATGGCAATTGGCATCTGACCCTGTACATTCACAGTGGGCGAATTAAAGATACCGAAGAGTCTCAGACTTTTAGTGGACTTAGGGCTATTGCCGATATCCATGATGGTGAGTTTCGCTGCTCACCAAACCAAAACATTATCATCAGCAATGTTTCTGACGATAATAAAGACACCATACAAAAAATTATCGAGCAGCACGGCATCAGTATTGGTCAAACTGAAACGCCAACACGCTTAAATTCGCTGGCTTGTGTTGCATTCCCGACCTGTGCTTTAGCGATGGCCGAAGCGGAGCGTTACTTGCCAACCTTGATGGATTTGATTGAAGAAAAACTTCAAAAGTACAGTATTGCGGACACGCCGATTAATATTCGAATGACGGGTTGTCCAAATGGTTGCGCACGTCCTTATTTAGGTGAGATTGGTTTCGTCGGTAAAGCGCCTGGAAAATATAACCTTTACCTAGGCGCGAGCCACCAAGGCGATCGTGTTAACAAGCTGTATCGTGAAAATATTAACGAGGCGCAAATCCTTGAAGCACTGGACCCATTATTTAAGGCTTATGCTGCTGAGCGTGACTCTGGCGAACACTTCGGCGACTTTGTGATTCGACAAGGCTTTGTCAATGCGGTTCATAATGGCGCAGACTTTCACAGCTTCTAGCAAGGTAATGGAGTATTGATGTCTTTGCTAAATGAATCTTGGGTTGAGCAGGTCAACCAAAAGTTAGGGCACTCTAGTGCGCAGGAGCGAATTGAGTATGCTCTGCAACACTTGCCCGATAACTTTGCCCTAGCATCAAGTTTTGGTGCCCAGTCTGCAGTCAGTTTACATCTACTGACGCAGGCTAAACCTGACATTTCTGTGATTTTGGTCGATACCGGCTATCTGTTTGCAGAAACTTATCAGTTTGTTGATGAGCTAGTCGAACGGTTGGACTTAAACTTGAAGGTCTATAGAAGTCAGCTAAGTCCAGCTTGGCAAGAGGCTCGTTATGGTAAGGAGTGGGAAAAGGGTAAGCAGGGAATTGTAGCTTACAATCAGCGCAATAAAGTTGAGCCTATGGAGCGAGCTCTTGATGAGTTGGGCGTTAGCACTTGGTTTTCTGGGCTGCGCCGCCAGCAATCTCAGTCCAGAAATCAGCTACCAGTAGTACAGGCGTTTAAAGGGCGTATCAAGGTCCACCCGATTATCGACTGGAGCAATAAAGACATTCACCAGTACCTAAAAAAACACCGACTCCCGTATCATCCTCTATGGGACAGAGGCTATGTCTCGATTGGTGATACACACAGCACAACGCCCATCACCGAGGACATGTCAGAAGAGGATACTCGTTTTGGTGGCCTAGTTCGTGAGTGTGGGTTACATGTCGATACGCTGTCAGGTCTTTAACAGACGAGTACAGTATTTGTGGATAGTGATATAAAAAGGCAGCTCTAGGGCTGCCTTTGTTGGTCTTTATATTGATTGGTTATATGTCGGCTAGATGTGCCACATCTGATGCATCGGGAGTGGTTTTTCTCTTTCACGCTCCTCAATACTATTCGCCAGCTGTAGTGAAGAGGTATAGTCTTGATGGATATATTGACTTAACTGCTCACTCGTTATGTGCGGCGCGAAATAATTGATAAAGTCTTTCATGTATTTTTTGAGAAAAATATTCTTATTGAAAGCTAACCAAGTTGTGCATCGAGGTAATATATCTTTGGTCGAGTAACCCAGTAAGTCCCTATCTTGCTGTGGTGAAAAAGCCATGCTTGCGATAATGCCGATACCAAACCCATTTCGGACGTAGGTTTTGATAACGTCAGCATCGCGCGCTGTAAATACAATATTGGGCTCCAGCTTTTCTTTCCTGAAAGCGCTGGTAAGGCTTGAGTTCTTGGCGCTACCAATAAAGGGGTAGGTGACGATAGGGTACTTCGCAAGATCTTCTAGCTCGATTTTTCTCAGGTCGCCTAGTGGGTGCTCATGAGGGAACAGAATGGTCCGATCCCACTGAAAGCAAGGGATTTTAACGATATTAGCGCCTAGATCGATATTGCCAGAGGCGATGGCAAAATCCACTTCTTGTTTTTGTAGCTGAGTTAAAATTTGATCAGAAGTCCCTTGCTGGAGATCAATGGTTAAATTGGGGTAACGCTTATGAAAGTTCGCAAAGACTTTAGGTAACACATATTGTGCTTGGGTCTGGGTCGTCGCAATAGAAAAGTTTCCTGAGTCGCTTTGGTTCGCAACACTGGTGATATTTTTAATGTGATTAATTTCGTGCACGATCTTACGAGAACGATTCAGTATTTCATCACCCAGTTCAGTGATTCCTACCAGCTGTTTGCCGTTACGCTCGAAAATCTTGGTTTCTAACTCGCTTTCCAATAAGCGCAATTGTTTACTGATACCTGGTTGAGAGGTATATAATTTCTCTGCTGCCTTAGTAATGCTTAGATTATTATCAGCAATGGCAATCAGGTAGTTAAGCTGCTGTAACTTCATAACGGTATTTTTCTGTAACCCCTTAAAGAGCCGATGTTATACGTATGGATGGCTAAAAGCAACCTTCTTATTCCATTGAGTTATAAGGAAGCGACGAAAGATTATTTCTGGTTAAAGGGGGATAAATGTTTAGATATAGCCATCTAAACGGTCAGTGGTTAGCGTTATGGAATATTTCCCAATAACAGTTCGACTTCAAGAGCAGCAGTGCCTCATTGTGGGTGGTGGGGAGATCGCGTCACGTAAACTTAAAAGCTTACTCAAGGCGCATGCTAAAGTCAGCTTGGTGGCCACAGAGTTTAATGCGGAAGTTCGAGAGTTAGCAAAAGAGCATCAGCTCACTTTATATCAGCAGCCATTTGATGAATCGCTGGTGAAAGGGAATTACCTCATTGTCGCTGCGACTGACAATAACGCACTTAATCGTGAAGTCAGTGTTTTAGCTCGTCAGCACAATATATGGATTAATGTGGTGGATGATCTTGAGTTAAGCACTTTTATCATGCCAGCAATCGTTGATCGCTCTCCATTATTGGTGGCGGTATCGACGGGTGGCGTGTCGCCGGTATTGGCGCGTAAAATTCGTGAAAAGCTTGAATGGATCTTGCCTAATAATTTAGGAGGTTTATTGCAACGGCTAAAAGATTTTAGGCCAAAAGTAAAAAAAAAATTTAGAGACTTAAAAGCTAAGCGAACGTTTTCAGAGTGGTACATTGAAAATGCTATCGAGAAGCCGGACACCCTAAGTCGTGACTTTGATGAAACAGTGGCGACTTATGAAGGTATTTCGGACGATAGAGGCAAAGTCTATCTTGTCGGTGCAGGTCCGGGCGATCCCGAGTTACTGACCTTAAAAGCGCTGAAAGTCTTACAAAAAGCGGATATTGTGTTGCATGATGCGCTGGTGTCAGAGGCTATTTTAGAGTTAGTGCGTCGTGATGCGACTTTGGTTAACGTGGGCAAGAGAGCAAAAAAACATAGCGTAGTGCAAGAAGAGACAAACCAGCTATTGGTTAACTATGCGCAACAGGGATTATCGGTGGTGCGTCTAAAAGGTGGTGATCCTTTTATTTATGGCCGTGGCGGTGAGGAACTTGAACATCTAGTAGCTGCCTCAGTTAACTACGAAGTAATTCCCGGCATTACAGCAGCATCCGGCTGTTCGAGTTATGCGGGTATACCCTTGACGCACAGAGAGCATTCGCAAACAGTGATGTTCATTACCGCACACTGTAAGCAATCAGAAGATACGCTCAACTGGAAAAGTTTAGCGAGAGAGCAGCAAACCGTTGTCGTGTATATGGGGTTGTTGCGTAATGAGGTATTGGTCGAACAATTAATGAAGCATGGTCGCGCTGGCCATACGCCGATTGCAGTGATCGAAAATGGAACCTTGCCGTTGCAGCGGGTAGTGACAGGACGGTTGCAGGATTTACCATCACTGGTGAAACAACATCAGGTTGTTTCGCCATCAATCATCGTTATTGGTGAGGTAACAGCGCTGGCCAATAAACTCAGCTGGTTTGAGCACAGCAAATTGCTTCCGGCGGAACATTGTAATGATGCTTCTTCAGCGGTAAGGCACTTAACTGCAAAGACGAAGAAGCAATCGAATTTTGAAGAAAAAGTTAAAGAGGCAGTATAGAGAATGACTAGGATATATGATTCCATTTTAGATACGATTGGCAACACCCCGATCGTCAAAATTAACCGCTTAGGCCCTAAGCACGTTAATTTGTTTGTCAAAGCGGAGTATTTTAATCCGCTAGCGTCGGTTAAAGATCGTTTAGCGTTCGCAATCATCAATGATGCCGAGAAGCGTGGTTTGTTAAAACCGGGACAAACTGTGGTTGAAGCGACCTCTGGTAATACCGGCATTGCTCTGGCAATGGTTTGCGCTGCCAAAGGTTATCCTTTCGTCGCCGTCATGACGGAAACCTTTTCAGTTGAGCGACGTAAAATCATGCGTGCGCTGGGTGCAAAGGTTGTACTGACGCCTGCCGCTGAGCGTGGTACGGGAATGGTTAAAGTGGCTGAACAACTGGCTGACAAAAACGGTTGGTTCCTAGCGCGACAGTTTGAAAATCTGGCTAACCCTGAGTATCACCGCAATACTACCGCGCCAGAAATCCTACGAGCTTTTGCCAATCAAAAATTAGATTATTTTGTCAGTGGGTATGGCACAGGAGGAACTATCACCGGTGTTGGTGAAGTGCTAAAAGTTGCACGTCCAGATATCAAAATTATTGCTACGGAGCCTGAAGTTGCTTCCTTATTACAAGGTAAGGAGTGGCAGCCCCACAAAATTCAAGGATGGACACCAGACTTTGTGGCCGATGTCATGAACCGCGATGTTTATGATCAAGTGATTCCAATTTCGGATGAGGTCGCACGTGATACCTCATTGGCACTAGCACGTAGCGAAGGTATCTTTTGTGGTATTTCATCGGGTGCGACTTTCGCCGCTGCTCTTGAAGCCGCTAAAGATGCGCCAGAGGGGGCAAATATTTTAGCCATGCTTCCGGATACTGGTGAGCGTTACTTAAGTACTTTCCTGTTTGATGATATTGACGAAGGTTCTGATGACGATATTTTAGCAACGTTAAACTCTTAAGAGCTTTGCCTATCATTGGGTCATACCAATGAGACTCTCCAGCCCGCTAAACTGTATAGTGCCGCGGGCTTTTTTATGGTCACCATTTGAACTTCGAGAACAATCTCAGCATAATGAATTCACACATGTATTAGCGGTGATTTTGTGCCTCCAATAAAGCCATTAACAAGACATCTGGTTCGAGTATTTGCAACTCCTGATCTCGAGGGTACAACAGCTGTCGTTTATAGGCTTGATGAAAGCCTATCCAGTTCTGACATGCAAGCTATAGCAAGCAATGACAAAGCCCCAGCAACATGCTTTATTCATCAAGTTTCTGCTCAAGAATGTAACGTCCGCTTTTTCAACGCAACGCATGAGATACAGCTTTGCGGCCATGGCTTACTGGCTTGCGCTAAGGTTTTAGCTGAATACGATAATGCCTTAAGTTTTAGGTTAGATACTCCGCAAACCGTAGTTGAAGCGCACGTCAGTCAAGAAGATACGCGTGTAGAAATACAACTCGATGCCTTGCCATCCTACGCCGTTGATATCCCGCTTTGGGCCAAGGATTGTTTTAATATACCGCCTGAAGCAGCTTCCCTTGCTGGCCCAGACAGCGGCTATTGGGTTATGCGCTGGCCGCAATCTACGGCCCTAGACCAATTAAACGTTAATTCCAGAGTATTGGTTGAAAATACTCAGCGCGCATTGATAGTTACTCAGAAAAGCCAGGTTGAAGGTTATGATTATGGTTTTCGCTACTTCGCACCGCAGCATGGTGTTATCGAAGATAAAGCGACAGGTTCGGCGCATCGAGTGTTGCTGAGTTATTGGCACCAGCAATTAAATCAATGTAACTTTAAAGCACGGCAATACTCTAAAGAAGGCGCTGAATTAGTTGGCCGTGTAGTTAATGGGGACGTCTGGATATCTGGTAATGTTGATATTCAGCGGTAATATAGTATTAACAAATCATTTAAACAGACATAAGGTTGTTGAATGTTGGACAAGGTTAGGCCAAATACTCAGCTAGGGGAAGTTGTAAAGCAATTCAACTCAACCCGAGAGTTAACCGAACGCTTATGCCAAAGTCTTGATGTTGAAGACTACAATCTACAGGCTATCGCAGAAACCAGCCCAGTGAAGTGGCACCTTGCCCATACCTCTTGGTTTTTCGAGACGTTCATCTTGAAACACTATGCTAAAAGCTTTGAGCCATACCACCCACAGTTTGAGTACTTATTTAACTCCTACTACAACGCTGTGGGTAAACAGTTTCGGCGTCCTGAGCGTCACTTGCTATCTAGGCCAACTGTCGGGCAAATTTTTGATTATCGCCAAAAAGTCACTGAGGCAGTTAATCAACTGTTAGCTTTGTCGGGAGCTGAGTCTGATGCAGAGCCTAGTGCAGGGTATGATGTAGAATTGCTGTCGTTAATCGTGCTTGGTATTCATCATGAACAGCAGCATCAAGAACTACTCTTAACCGACCTCAAGTATAATTTCTATCAAAATCCACTGTACCCAAGCTACTTGTCTCAAGCACCATCCAAAGCAAAGCAGAGCCAGCCAGAAAAGATGGCGTGGATTGAATTCGGCTCAGAGCTATGCTCTATTGGCGCCGACTTGAGTGACCAGTCTCGTTTTAAGTTCGATAATGAGACGCCACAACATCAGCACTTCATTAACGGCTTTAAAGTGGCTAACCGTTTAGTGACGAATGAAGAGTACATTGAATTTATTGAGCAGGGTGGTTATGAAGCTTCCGAACTCTGGCTTAGCGATGGTTGGGAGGCTAAGAAACACAAAGATTGGCAAGCTCCACTGTACTGGTTCAAAAAGAATGGTGAGTGGTATCACTTTACGTTCAATGGTATTGAGAGAGTCATTGGTGAGGAGCCTGTTGCTCATGTGAGTTTTTATGAAGCTCAGGCATTCGCTGAATGGCAAGGGGCGAGACTATTAACTGAGCAGGAGTGGGAAAGAATTGCTAAGGAGCAGGAGGTCAGAGGTAGCTTCTTAGAGTCGGAAAACTATTCACCTTCCCAACCAGAAAAAACAGGGCATGCCGTTACGCAGATGTATGGAGAGTTATGGCAGTGGACATCAAGCAGTTACTCGCCGTATCCCGGTTATCAGCCTTTAGCTGGAGCTGTTGGTGAGTACAACGGTAAGTTTATGGCTAACCAATTTGTGTTGCGTGGAGGCTCTTGCGTGAGCTCACAAAGTCACCTGCGCCATACCTACCGCAACTTTTTTTATCCTGACGCCCGTTGGCAGTTTTCAGGTATTCGCTTAGCGAAAGACCTTTAAGGAGTTTCTGTGACTAAGTCGCTAACTTTAAATGAAGAACAAGCTGCAATCATGGAAGGGTTGCAAGCTGAACAAAAATACATCAACCCGAAGTACTTTTATAATCATCATGGCTCAAAGCTGTTTGAAAAAATTACCCAGCTTGATGAGTATTACCCGACACGAACAGAGCGTGGCATTTTACAATCCAGAGCGGAAGATATTGCTAACCTTATTGAAAGAGATGCTTTAATCGTAGAACCGGGCGCAGGGAGCTGCAAAAAGATCGAATATCTATTACCAGCACTTCACCCCAAAGTTTATGTTCCACAGGATGTATCCGCAGAGTTTCTCAAACAGTCCGCACAAAGACTTTCTGAGATCTATTCATGGCTTGATGTAGTGCCGGTAGCTAGTGATTTTTCCGAACCGATTGTCATCCCTGAGAGACTGAGGAAGTACCGTAAATATGCTTTTTACCCAGGCTCCACCATAGGCAACTTTGAACCCGAGGATGCGCTACAGTTTTTAAAGCAAATGAGAACGCTGGTTGGTGATAGTGGTGGAATGATTTTAGGGGTAGATTTGCATAAAGATAATGACATCCTCCATGCAGCTTACAATGATAAAGAAGGCGTAACCGCTGAGTTTAACCTTAATACGTTATCGCATATTAACGATATTTTATCGTCCGGCTTTGAGCTTCAAAAATTTGAACATATGGCTTTGTACAACTCACAAAAACAGCGGATTGAAATGTACTTAAAAAGCACTGAGCCACAAGAGTACCGAGTTTTAGGTGAGCTCATAACGTTTGAACAGGGAGAGCTCATTCATACTGAACACTCGTATAAGTATACTATTGACGGTATCCGGCAACTGGCAAACTCTTCGGGGTTTACCTTGGAACATAGCTGGCTTGATGAAAACGAATTGTTTAGCGTGAACTATCTACAATCGGTTTGAGTTGACGGTTTGTAAGAATAACCAAGTGTTACAAGAAAGAGGTCACTATAGTAATACCCGCAAAGGCGGGTATTTTGTTTAGGGTATGTTCTAGTACCTATTTAAAAGGCTTTTGAGAAAGTCGGTGGATACATAATATCTTCTGGTGTTACTTTCTCCACAAGACTTGTGCTATGACTTATAGATACTTATCGATATTAATTTTTCGGCTTTTCTCATTCGCCTCTTTTATAGCGGCAAGCATTGCGTCTAGTTGATTGCGTTCAATGACGCGGCCAGCGAGTACCACTGTATCGATAGTACGAGTGTTACGAATATTAATGAGTGGGTTTTTATTTAATATTAGTAAGTCAGCGCGTCGGCCAGCTTCGATAATTCCAGCATTACTATTCATTAATTCTGCAGGTTTTATCGTCGCACTAGCAAGCGTTTGAGCTGGGGTCATGCCGGCGTTATTAAGAGATTCCAGTTCATCATGTAGGGAAAATCCCGGTACAACCAAATTGGCCCCAGAGTCAGTCCCAGCAACAATATCAACGCTTCGTCGAATCATAGCTTTTAAAAGAATATGGTGTGCTTTTTCTCGAGCTGCCCAAAAAATATCGTTTTTACTATATATTTCTTCAGAAGGATTGCTGGTAGCCTCAAATTGATTATAGCTTGGGAGCCAGCCAACTTTGAATTCTTCAGAGTCTTTGGTTCCTTCGAGAATTCCGGGGTTAGCATACTCAATAGGAACTTCCTTTAAAGCATTTTCAAGATCGCTGAACTGGTCATGAATACTTTCCATAAACCATAACACTGAGTTCACAGTAATTTCGTTAGCTAAAAGGTCATCTATTATTTCATCGCTACGGGCTTCTACATGAGCATAAAAAGCCGCAGTTCCTTTATTATTGATCGACCCAAACTCCCGAATGAGTACACGAACAATTTCCTCAAGGTGTGCCACCTCCTTTTGTTGTGTTGTTGCAAGTTCTGATAACTCCATGGATAAAGGGAAATGGCCGGTAGTGGTAATGTTTAGCTCAGTTGCTAACTGGTTTACAGCTCGGTAAGTGGGCATATCTAGATGGTAGATTTTAATGGCATCGTAACCCTGTTCGGCAAACTCTTTGACCATGGCTTTTGCGTGCTCAACGTCATGAGTATTCTTATGGAAGGTAATGAGCTCCCAAAAGGCACCTTGCAGAAAATCCATCGAGTCAATTGGTGGTGAGGCGACGAACATTCTTGGTCCAACACGGCCTTGCTCGATCTCTTCGCGTATTTCAAGGCGGTTTGAGGGACCACCCAAGTCACGAATATGGGTGACACCATTGGCAACATAAAGCAGCAGGTCGTTGGGACTCTTAAGAATATGAGTATGAGAATCAACTAACCCTGGAATCATGTACTTTCCTCGAGCATCAATTACTCTTGCGTTGGCAGGAACAGAACCTTCGGCAGTAACGGATATAATTTCCTTGCCATCAATAACTACGGTTCGGTTAGAGAGCATCGACTGACCATCTGGTGATAGCACATTCACGTTGGTAATGGCTGTAAGCTCAATAGGTGAGGCGAAAGCAGTGTGATCAACTAACTCAGTGTGTGCACCGTAAATAAAGTTGACGCCGTTTTTAAACCACAGTAAATAGGCGGTCGCCAGTATCGCAATGCTTGAGATAAGGGCCAAAAGCCATTTAGAAATTGTTTTTAACATATTTAGATTCCATCAATTAATGATGGCCTAATTTCAACACCTAAGGGGTGCTGACTCGTCCAGTTTTATAACATTAGACGTACAATATTGGTTTTACACCTGTTATAGATTAAAAAATGAACAAAACAGAAGCGTAAGATCACTGGCAACGGTATTGGCTCGGTGTTCGTCCTGTGACTTTTTTAAATATTGCATTGAAACTACTTTTAGACGAAAACCCCGCATCCATGGCTAAATCTATTAACTTTTGCTCACTCTTTTGGTCAAGACGCTGACAAACTTCGGCTACCCGGTACTCGTTGATAAATTGATTAAAATTTTTGCCACCGTATTGGTTTAGTGTCTCGGACAATTGATGCACACTAACGCCTACCTTCTCTGCTAGAGTTGATAATGTTAATTCACTATTTCTGTATAATGCTTCCTTTTTGACCTGTTCCTGTACCAATTGCAAAATATTCGAACGCATTTCAAGGTCTAATAAGCCACGAGATGGCTCTTGTGCTTGTGGCGGCTCTTGTTGTTCTAGTTGCTCCGTGAGTTGCTTAATGTGAAACAAACTCGGGTTACGCCATTGAATAATGGCGATAAAGTAAACCATTAATACCAGAAGCAAATCAGCAAGAGTATTTACAGCGGATGATAGGTTTAAAAAGTAGAAAGCGACTTTTAAAGTCCATATCGAAACCGTGAATGCGACGAGGCTCCAGAGCCATCGAAAGATATCAGGATTATAGGAAGACAGTGTTTGTTTAGCTTGAGCTTGGTAACGACTGAGCATCCTCAGCAATAACACCGAGTAAAACAGAGCTTGACCGTAAAAAACGATCTTTGTGATGCTGTGTCTAATAAGTGTTGTTTCAGGCATTTGCACAAAACTTAGTGCTTTTTCAGGGGACAGTAGGATGTCGTAATTGAGTGAGTAGCAAATCAACAACGGCAGTGCGTGCAAGAAGTCGGTTGATTTAAGGGGCGAACCAGTTATCGCAGTTCGGCAGTATAAGTAAATTAGCGCACCATAACTGGCGGGTAAAAAAACTAAAAAGCCTACCAGCCATGAAAAGTTACTAGGATCATCGGCTACTATCAGTGGTAAGACAAAAGTGGTGGCGATAAATAAACATTGTAGCCCCAGTAGTTTACTGGCGTAATTGACTCGCTTGTCACTTATTAGAAGCATGAACAAGAGAAACCCTTGAAACGCGCCAATGGCCAGTACAAAAGTTTGAGTTTGTGAGAGCATTGTTTTTGTTTTAGTTCAAAGTACCTGGATAGATAAGTCTATCCACTGAGGGTTCTAATGTCGATTTGAATTGACTGAAAACAGACATGTGTTTTACCTTTCACTGGCTTTGCTGCTCAAAATCGCTTCTGACGATTTTATCGAACCAAGCTTCGCAATTCATGACAGAATATCCTATGGTCACAGATAAAAAAATACCCGCACAGGGCGGGTATTTATTGTTTGGCGGTGAAGGAGGGATTCGAACCCTCGATACGCTACTAACGTATACACACTTTCCAGGCGTGCGCCTTCAGCCACTCGGCCACTTCACCGTAAACTTTTTATTTTGAGATGTTTTATGACATCTACAACTTTATATAATCGGCGCACTGTTGCTTGCGCGTTACTCGAAAGCTGACGCTTTCTCGCCCTCCGGGTTGCTGTCGCGAAGCTCCAGCACTCAAACCTGCGGTTTGTCAGCCACTCGGTAATTGCTCCTGAATTACTCTAACTCCTGCCTCCATGCAGTCGTCGGCCACGTCACCGTAAGTTTTTTAGCACAAGAGTGCTTTTAGGCCGCGTAAGATAGCGGAAAGTTACAGCGTTGGCAAGTTTCTCTTAGTCGGACTGAAGGTAGGACTTATGAGGTGAGACCAAAAGGTTTTTCATGGCTTCTCGTCCAAGAAGCATCTTATAGCGCATTTTCTTACGGTCAGCTAATGTGATGTCGATGTCCCAGGTCTTATCACCAATAGTAATGGGAGTGCGAATGACATACCGTAGCTGCGTCTGCCCGTTGGAGCTGGTTATTTTGCGGTAGTCGATGACTTCACAGTGACACTCAATAACCTTTTTCGGGTGTCGTTTGTCCGGGCAAGTCTTGAATTCGACAAAGCTTACGCCGTTTTTTTCGAAGGAGTGGATATCAAACGCATGCAAGCTTGAGGTCTTGGCCCCTGTATCCACTTTCACTTTAATTGGATCTATCTTTAGCTCAGAAAGTTTCGCTTCTTCTTTCCAGCCGACCGTCATTTTTGTCACTCTGATTTACCTCGCGTGAGCCAATTAACCTTTGCCTTTAGGCTTATTCGGGCCTTTTAGAGCATCTTTTTCAATGTGTCTGATGATGGCACCGGCAACATCTTTGCCCGTGGCTTTCTCAATACCTTCGAGTCCGGGTGACGAGTTAACCTCAATCACGAGAGGGCCGTGAGCTGAGCGAAGTAGGTCGACGCCTGCCACGTCTAACCCCATGACTTTTGCAGCTCTTACTGCTAACGCTCTTTCTTCAGGCTTAAGCTTGGTCACATCAGCGCTACCGCCGCGGTGAAGGTTTGAGCGGAATTCTCCTTCTTTTGCGCTACGCTGCATGGCGGCAATAACTTTATCGCCAACAACAAAGCAGCGAACGTCTGAGCCGCCCGACTCTTTAATAAATTCTTGTACTAAAAAGTCTGCATTGAGGCTTCTAAAAGCATTGATTAAGCTTTCCGCCGCTTTATTGGTTTCAGCCAACACAACGCCATTACCATGAGTACTTTCTATGATCTTCACGATCAGCGGAGCACCGCCAACCGACTGGATAATTTCATCGGTCGCATCAACGGAGTGAGCATAGCTGGTGATTGGCATGCCAACACCTTTACGCGCTAATAATTGGTGCGCGCGAAGCTTGTCTCGAGAGCGCGTGATGGCGATGGATTCATTAACCGAGTAAACGCCACCAACCTCAAACTGACGCAATACCGCTGTGCCGTATGCGGTAATCGAAGCGCCAATTCTAGGGATCACGGCATCAAAACTGAGCTGGGTGACTTCGCCTTTAACTTTGCTGTGTACCGTGGGGCGGTTGGCTGTGATATTCATAAAGCATTTCAAGACATCGACCACTTGAGGTTCGTGACCGCGTTCTTTAGCTGCTTCTACTAACCTGCTGGTTGAGTAGAGTTTAGAGTTACGAGAGAGAATACCGATTTTCATGGGATACCTTGGTTTGCTTTATGAGGATTGTGTTTTTATGGCACTTAATATAACACAGGCTTATTAGAACCTTATAGCAAATAGTCTCCACTTTCAAAAGTGACATGCTTCACGGCCTGGCCTTGAGCAACCCGATTGTCATCAAGGTGCAATCTGAATGACTCTTGTTTGTCATCAGAGCGTCATTTTCCACAAATACTCTATAGGCGTTTAATAAACAAACTCCATTGAGGATAAATTTTATGCAACGCCTAAGCAAAACTATAATAGCTGCGGCGGTATCATGCGGATTGGTTTCTGTCGCGCATTCTGCCGTTCTTCCAGAAGTTCAGTCGAACAGCCCTTGGTTCACCGATGGTCAGGCTGCGATTGAGAAGCAACTCAATCAAACTCCAAAGTCTAAAGCGAAAAATGTCATCCTGTTCGTTGGTGATGGTATGGGGGTGTCGACGATCACCGCGGCACGTATCTTAGCCGGACAGCGTCTGGGTAATAGCGGTGAAGAGAACTTACTTTCCTTCGAAACCATGCCTTACAGTGCACAAGTAAAAACCTATAACACCAACCAGCAAACGCCTGACTCAGCGGGCACTATGACGGCGATGATGACTGGCGTTAAAACAAAGGCCGGTGTGATAAACATCGCTCCAGATACTGACCGTGCTAATTGTGATACAGCGAGCGGTTATGAGCTTAAAACAGCGCTGGAAATGGCGGAAGAAAAAGGGTTATCAACCGGCATTATTTCGACCGCTCGCGTGACTCATGCAACGCCAGCCGCGACGTATGCCAAAGTGCCTGAACGTAACTGGGAAAGTGACGATAAGTTAAGTGATGAGGCTAAAGCTACTGGCTGCAAAGACATTGCTGCCCAGTTGGTTGAATTGGACGCTGGCGATGGTATTGATGTGATTATGGGCGGTGGTCGTCGGCATTTTATTCCTGAGACAGTTACTGACTCGGAAGGAAAAACCGGAAAGCGCACGGATGGACGCGACTTAACCAATGAGTGGCTGGAGCGTTACAGTGATCAGTCGGCCTTTTATGTCGAAGATCAAGCCGGTTTCGCTGGTTTGGATTTGGCCAATACGGATAAATTATTAGCCTTGTTTAATTCCTCGCACATGCAATACAACACCGATCGTTTAAGTGATGTCGGTGGTGAGCCGACGGTTACCGAAATGACTCAAGGTGCTTTGGACGTACTTAAAAAGAATGACAAGGGTTATTTTTTGATGGTTGAGTCCGGTCGTATCGATCACGGACACCATGCCGGCAATGCTTACCGGGCTTTGGATGACACCATCGAGTTTGCTAACGCTGTTCAGTATGCGATGGATAACACGGATCCTGAGGAAACCTTGATTCTTGTAACGGCTGATCACAGTCATGTGTTTACCATTGCTGGTTATCCTCAACGCGGTAATCCTATTTTGGGTTTGGTGAAATCTACCGATAGTAGCGGCCAACCCAAGTCAGAACCTTCTTTAGCCTCAGACGGCATGCCCTATACAACTGTTGGTTACGCCAACGGCTTAGGTTTCGCCGACTATGGGGATGGTAACGGTGGTGATCAACGTTATGGCGACGATGCTCATGTAGGCCGTGTTGATTTAACATCCGCTGATACGACTCAGTCAGGCTTCCACCAAGAAGCATTGGTGCCTTTAGGTTCTGAAACTCATGCGGGCGAAGATATTACGGTTCATGCTGTCGGCCCTGGTGCGCACTTATTACAAGGCGTTATCGAACAAAACGTTATTTTCCACGTCATCAACCAAGCGGCGGAACTTGGTGGTGCGGCTTATCAATAGGCGCTTGTCATGAACAGCGATCAGAATTTAATTTGAGGATAAAGCAATGAGTATTTTTGAAAAAAAGCAGCACTCTAAAAAGCATGCTTACACACTATTAAGTGCCTTGATATCAGCGACATTGTTAACGGCATGTTTCGGTGATAATGACGATGATGAATCGGCGCCAGAGCCTGAGCCACCCGTATCCAGCGTGGACTGGACGAAAACCAATCAGTGGTTTAATCAAGGTAAAACGCGTGTTGATGCAGCTCTTGAAACTGAAGAAGTTTTGGTAAAGGGTTCAGCGAAGAATGTGATTCTTTTTGTTGGTGATGGTATGGGTGTCTCGACGGTCACAGCCGCTCGTATTTTTGCAGGGCAAAAAGCAGGTCACACAGGGGAAGAGTATCAGCTAAGCTTTGATAAATTTCCAGTGGCGGGCTTTGCGAAAACTTATAACACCAACCAGCAAACGCCAGATTCAGCGGGCACTATGACCGCAATGATTAGCGGCGTTAAAACCAAAGCTGGGGTGATCGGTTATCCAGAAAGCGCTCTAAGAGCGGACTGTGGTTCAGCGAAGGGAAATGAGTTGGTGACTGCTGTTGAGTTAGCTGAAATGGCTGGAATGGCTACTGGAGTGGTTTCGACGGCACGTATCACTCATGCCACGCCAGCAGCAACTTACGCAAAGTCTCCTGAGCGCAACTGGGAAAGCGATGACAAGCTGACTGACGAAGCAAAAGCAAACGGCTGTAAAGATATCGCCACTCAGCTTGTCGATTTCTCATACGGCGATGGTATTGATGTGGTCATGGGAGGCGGTCGTCGTCACTTTATTCCAAGTACCGTGACCGATGAAGAAGGAAAGTCAGGAAAGCGTACTGATGGCGTTAACTTGATTGATTCATGGAAAGCAAAGTATGCCTCAGGTAGTTATGTTTACGACCAAGCTGGCTTTGATGCCTTGAGCGCTGATTCAAGCAAAGTTCTTGGCTTGTTCAACTCATCGCACATGGAGTATGAAGCAGATCGCGCTAATGATACGGCGGGCGAACCTTCGTTGAGCGAGATGACGTCAAAGTCGATAGATATCTTAAGCAAAAATGACAAAGGCTTCTTTTTAACCGTGGAGTCAGGCCGAATTGATCATGGTCACCATGCTGGTAACGCTTACCGTGCGCTTGAAGATGCTGTTGAGTTTGCACAAGCGGTACAAGCCGCTGTCGACAAAGTTGATTTAAGCGAGACCTTGATAATTGTTACTGCTGACCATAGTCATGTATTTACCTTGGCTGGCTATCCTACGCGAGGCAACCCAATTTTGGGCGTGGTCAAAGGTAATGATGGGGCGGGACACCCTAACGATGAAGCTGTGATGGCTAAAGATGATATGCCTTACACCACCGTCGGTTACGCTAATGGCTTAGGCTTTGCCGACTATGGTGACGGGAATGGTGGTGATCAGCGATACGGTGATCCAGCCGCTGCCCATCGTCATGACCTTGAAGGTATTGATACTGAGTCAACAGGTTTCCACCAAGAGGCATTGATTCCATTGGGTTCTGAGACTCATTCGGGTGAAGATGTGGGCATTTATGCCATTGGCCCTGGGGCACAGTTACTGCGTGGTACTCATGAGCAAAGCAACATTTTCCATGCTATGAATCATATCGCTGATTTAGTAGGAAAGGCTGAAGCAACTCAATAGTTAGCACGTTTATTGGCACCCTTAACTCTCTGACTGGGAAGAGGGTGCCACATTATTAAAGCTAAAGCAGATGTATGAAGTGAACATTATGTTTCAAATGAATAAGCTCGTTACTCTAACTGCCATACTATGTTTTATGGCTCTGGCCTTATCAAGTTTATCCATGGCACAACCCTCATCCTCGGCCAAGAAGGCGGAGTTTGTTGTGACTAAAGGCGCTGCGTCATCTTTACTAACCGTTTGGTTTGACCATGAAACGCTCGCATTTTCACCGCAAGACTCTAACAAAGTTGGTGTGTGGCATTTATGGCAAACCAATAACCCCAGTTTTTATCAAGTCTACTCTGAGGCTGGCTATCGCATTGAATTCGATCGCTTTGCTAGCCAGGACATGCAGTCGGTTTTAGATGATCTGAAGCAACTGATCAGTCACGGAAACTTTGTTGATAGTCATGCGATTAACGCTAAACAGTTTGAGCTGGCATCGCTCGAATCAGGGTTAACCGTACAACAACACATGGAGCAGTGGAGTGACTATAAAACCTATGACTATGCAGACATTGGAGACAATGAAGCGGATCCGATGCTAGGTAAATTAATTCAGCAGGGATTTATTCGAGCGCTTTAAGTCAGGACTATCGCTAACGATGCGCATTTTGAAGCACTAACTTTTTTCCTTTTTAGGGCTTTATTATTGCAAGGCTTTGAGCGATAATGCGCGCAACTCAGCTGGTCCCCCCGCAACGATACGTTGTGAATCCCGCCAGGCCCGGAAGGGAGCAACGGTAGCAGCCGACTCGTGTGCCGGGGTGTGGCTAGCTGGGCCTTAACCATCAATAGGTTAAGGGCATCGTTAGATGACCGAGTCAGATTTAAAAAAAGCCGCTAGTGGAAACACTGAGCGGCTTTTTCTTTACCCTAAGAAAAGGAACTTAACCCTCTAGCTTAGCGCTTTAGTTCACGAGCACTGTCTTCATCATTATTGGGATCGACAATCATGGATTCCAATTTCGATTCATATGCATCAACTTCGAAAACGTCGCGTAACGTCGTGATATCACGAATCAATTCTTTATCGCTGATAAGCGCCCCAATGGTGTCACCATAACCAGTACCACCATTACCGCCCGGTGAGGCTAGGTTGTATGAGTCGAAAATTTCTTCATAAGCAGCATAATCGGTTTCAAAGCGCCATGAGCAGCCATTTCCAAGTGACTCACTCGGTAACCAAGTGTCGCCATCTCCAAAGTCAGCGTTTCGAGCTAAGTTACACGCTTCTTCAGTACTGAATGGCCCCCGAGAGTCATAATTGTAGCTATAGTTACCCGTATACTGTTGTGCCGTGTAAAACCAGCCGCCACAAGTCGCGCAGTTAGATGCTGCAGAGGAGTTTATGCTAGTAGCACCCAAGCCAACGGCTGCTGCTGTTATCAAGATTGTTTTTAAGTGTTTCATTAGAAAGCCTCGTTGTTGTCATATTCAGTTACTGAGTGTAGAGCGAGGCGAAGGCCGAAGCGATTGTTATCTAGGGCAAAAGAGGGAGTCTTTGGGAAAACTTGGGTAAAAGCCTATCTATTTGATTTTTATGAATTAAATGTTTTGCATACACTGCCGGTTTGTGACAAATAGATTTTCCATCGGTTTAAAGTGTGCTATGGTTTCTGCACTAAAACGATAAGCATTTCTATATTGATTAATTTATGAGCTATCAAGTGCTCGCCCGCAAATGGCGCCCAAAAAACTTCCAAGAACTTCGTGGTCAAGAGCACGTCAGTCGTGCTTTGGTCAATGCTATCGAAAGCGGTCGACTGCACCATGCTTATCTTTTCACCGGGACACGCGGTGTCGGTAAAACGACCATCGCACGGATTCTATCGAAGTGTTTGAACTGTGAAGCAGAAGGCGTCACAGCCACACCTTGTGGACAATGTGGCAGCTGCTCAGAAATTGATCAAGGTCGCTTTGTTGATCTGATTGAAGTGGATGCAGCCTCTAGAACCAAAGTCGATGATACTCGTGAACTTCTCGAAAATGTTCAGTACCGACCAACTCGTGGTCGATATAAGGTATACCTTATTGATGAGGTTCATATGCTCTCTAACAGCTCTTTTAACGCGCTGTTAAAAACATTAGAAGAGCCACCTGAGCACGTAATATTTTTATTGGCAACGACCGATCCGCAAAAGCTTCCGGTTACGGTTTTATCTCGCTGCTTGCAGTTCCATCTTAAGCACATGGATGAAGAGACGATTGCGAATCATCTTCAGTTTATCCTTGAGCAGGAATCCATAGCGTTTGAGGCGCCGTCACTAAGCCTGATTGCGCAATCTGCCGAAGGCAGTATGCGTGATGCTCTGAGCCTTCTTGATCAGGCTATTGCCTATGGCCAGGGTAAAGTCCTAGAAGACGATATCCGTACCATGCTGGGCACTATTGACCATAAATTCATGGTGCGCTTACTAGAAGCTCTAGCCAGTAAAGATAGCGTAATGGCGATTAAAGCGGTTCATGATATGAGTCATTATCCGGTGGACTTTGCAGACGCGCTGAAAGAACTACTGAGTCGCCTCCACCAGGTTGCCGTTTATCAAGCCACCGAAGTTATGCTTGATGCGGCAGCGTCATATATCCCTGAGTTTGCAGATATTTTCGATGCAGCTGATCTTCAAATGTACTATCAGTTAGGGTTACACGCTCGTCGCGATTTGGAGTGGGCTCCATCAGCAAAGCAGGGGCTGGAAATGGCCTTATTGAGAATGCTTGCCTTCCAAATGGATACCGGCTCGTCTCAGGCAAACCCAACGCCAAAAAAAAAAGTTAATCTAAACTCAGATACCGTCTCAAGCCCTCGGAATCAATCCGAGGAAGCGAAATCTACCTCTCCTGAAACTCAAGTTTTTTTAAATGAGACTGAGCGAGAGGCCGGGCACCATCCTGTAAGCGCTGAATCAAACAAAACGGCGAAAGAACCGGAAAAACAACCAGTTAAAGATGATACTTCAGAAGTTGCTTTGACCAAAAGCTCTGAACCAGAGCTTGCGGGTTATGAGCAATTTATGCAACAAGATGACCGTGAGGAAGACGACTCTTCTGACTTTTATCATCAGGCTGATAGTCAGTCACCGATAGAAAGCGAGCAAGCCAAACCTAGCCCAGAGCAACCTGAGAGTAAGGACCATAGCGACGATGATGAAGCGCTAGCTAGCCTACATTCAGCGCTTGGATTAAGTTTAGATGGGCAAAGTCATGTTAGTCAAAAAGATAAAATGCCAGAAAAGCCAGTTCCAAAGGAGCATCCTTCAAAGGAGCGTTCTTCAGAGGAGCCTGCTAAGGGAGATAGTGACAGCTTGCAGTCCCAAGTAGTGGCTGAATCTGGACGAGCTGACACCTTGGAAGAAGTGGAAAACATAGATGTTGAGCAAAATGCTGAACAGGCTTCGAGTCCCAGTTATGAGGGGCCTGAGAGTTATGACAGCGACATTGAGCGTTTAATGCAGGCAAGTTACGAGTCAAGCAATGAGCCAGCCACTGCACACTTTGAAGAAACTGAGCGCCCGAACGCTCCTCAAGGCGGAGTAAGCGCTTCAACGGCAGATGAACTGGAGTTTGTTCCAGAGCTTGATGTCCCTGAAGAGGCCATGGCATGGGCAAATTTAGTACAAAAGCTTGAATTACAGGGGACTTACCACCAAATAGCACAGTCCAGTTGTGCTATTTGGAGCTCTGAGCAGGATGTAATCTTAGAGTTAGCTCCAGAGCAGGAAGTATTGTTGACTGCTAGCGCAAAAGATAATGTTAATAATGCCTTGGCTGCGTGTTTAGGGAAGCCGATCAATATTGAGTGGCAACTAAAACAGCCAAGCATTGAAACTCCGGCAGAGATTTGGCAGCACCAGGCTAAACTGAAGTTGCAAAAAGCGTGTGAAGATTTAAATCAACACCCGTTTAGTCAGCAGTTACAGCAACATTTTGGTGCAAAAATCGATCATCAGTCGGTCACTTATTTAGACAGCTAAAGTCACAAGGCATTAGCTAAGACATATTCATTAATTATTGAGGTAGAGCCATGTTTGGTAAAGGTGGTTTGGGCAACATGATGAAGCAAGCCCAGCAAATGCAAGAAAAAATGCAGAAAGCACAGGAAGAAATTGCTCAGCTAGAAGTCACTGGTGAAGCCGGTGCTGGAATGGTTAAAGTCACGATGACTGGTCGCCATGATGTTAAGCGTGTGGAGATTGATCCTAGCTTAATGGACGACGAGAAAGAGTTACTTGAAGACCTCGTTGCTGCAGCAATTAATGCGGCGGTGCGTAAGGTTGAAGAGACGACGAAAGAGAAGATGGCGGGAGCGACTGAGGGGATGAATCTTCCACCAGGTATGAACTTACCTTTTTAATTAAAGTATCTTTTTGAGCCTGAGCTTTGTTAGTGCTGTGCTCAAATCCTCATGTACTTTTGTACACTACGGATTCTGCGCGCAGTACTGCCTCGCTCAAACACAAAATTCTACCTTAAATTTGCCAAGAGTGGCTATCCAACTTTAAGAAGTTAATATGCAGTCTCCGTTGATTAAAAAATTGATAGATGCTTTTACATGCTTACCTGGCGTGGGCCCTAAGTCTGCCCAACGTATGGCTTACCATTTGTTGGAACGTAATCGTGATGGTGGTATGCATTTATCTAGCGCGCTAGTGTCAGCTATGGAAGGGGTGCACCACTGTCAACGTTGTCGTGACTTTACTGAGTCTGACTTATGCGGAATCTGTCAATCACAACGTCGAGACAGAAATTTGTTGTGTATTGTAGAAAGCCCTGCTGATGTTATCGCGATTGAGGCAACCGGAGGCTTCCAAGGTACTTATTTTGTGCTAATGGGGCACCTTTCGCCACTCGACGGTATTGGCCCCGAAGACATTGGTTTGGATCAACTTAACGTGTTGATTAATGAAGAAAAACCCACCGAAATTATCTTAGCCACTAACTCCACGGTTGAAGGAGAGGCTACTGCTCACTTCATCGCAGAAATGCTCAAAGGCTCTGAGACCGTCTTATCTCGCATAGCTTCTGGCGTTCCGCTAGGGGGCGAGCTTGAGTACATAGACGGTGGAACTTTGATGCATTCATTTTCTGGAAGAAAACCCTATATCTCATAGTTTTTAACTATTTTTGATACAAATCGATACTTTTTACATGCTATTTCCTTTTGCGATATAATTGTTTGGTTGATTATATATTTTGCAAAGGTATTGCTATGAAGAACGAAGGTTTAAAACTAAAATTATTAACGCTTGCGGCGTCTGGCTTGCTGTTAACGGCTTGTGGTGGCGGGAGCGACTCAGATTCATCTGACTCACAACCTCCGGTTAGTGAAGCTCCTACATGGACTGCTGGGGTATTTGAGGATGAAGACAACTTCAAAGATCGTTGTGAAAGTCCTCGTTCGGGTAATGACATTGATGGAAACCCTTGGCCAGATGTGGCGGGTAGCCATTTACATGAAAAGCATTGGTTGCGATCTTGGAGCAATAACACATACCTTTGGTATGATGAAATTCAGGATCAAAATCCAGCGAACTTTGGTGTCCCAACGGATTACTTCGAAGTCCTAAAAACTGAAGAGCTCACCAGCTCTGGTGCCGATAAAGATAACTTTCACTTTTCTCAAGATACCGATGCTTATCAGCAGCGCGCTTCTTCGGGTGCAAGCTCTGGTTACGGTGCACGCTTTTTCTTAATCCAAGCAGCACCTCCTCGCAAAATTGTGATTGCCTATACTGAACCAAGTTCTCCAGCAACTAATGCGGGCTTGACTCGTGGTGCTGAAATTCTTGAGGTCGACGGCGTTGATGTTGTTAACGGCAACGATGTTAACACTTTAAATGATGGCCTTTTCCCGTCAAATGATGGAGAAACGCATGAGTTTGTTGTACGTGATTTAGGTGCCTCAAGCACGCGTACAATTACTATGACTTCGACCACGGTAACCTCTGATCCTGTGCAAAATGAGCAAGTCTTTGATACAGCTAGCGGCAAAGTAGGTTACATGCAGTTCAATACCTTTGGAACTCGTACAGCCGAACAAGAGCTTATTAATGCTTTCGTAGACTTCTCTAATGAGGGTGTTCAAGACTTAGTGGTTGACCTTCGCTATAACGGCGGTGGCTTCTTATTTATCTCCAGTCAGCTAGCTTACATGGTGGCGGGGCAGGCTCAGACGCAAGGCCGAATTTATGAAGAGTCAGTTTGGAATGACAAGCATCCTAATGTAAGTCCTGTTACTGGCGAAAGCTTAGATCCAATTCCTTTTTTCAGTACAACGTCTGATGAGGCTACTGCTCCGGGCGGGACTCTGCCATCAGTAAATCTTAACCGTGTTTTTGTACTCTCTACGGGCGGCACATGTTCTGCGAGTGAAGCATTTATCAATGGTTTGCGTGGTATTGACGTAGAAGTTGTTCTTATTGGCGGCACGACTTGTGGTAAACCTTATGGCTTCTTCCCAACTGACAACTGTGGAACAACTTATTTCACGATTCAGTTTAGAGGTGAAAACGAAAAAGGTTTTGGTCAATATGCCGACGGCTTTGTTCCATCAACAACAGATAACGGGCAAGACTTCGTGAAAGGCTGTACTGTGGCAGATGATTTCGAGCACTTGTTAGGCGACCCTAATGAAGCGATGCTGGCAGCAGCGCTGGACTATCGTGTTAGCGGTTCATGCCCAACTACAACGGAAAAACCTGCGCAACGTAATGCCTACAAAGGGTTTGTCAAAGACGGTTCATTGCTAAAGTCACAAAGAGTTCAAGAGCGTCTATTCCTTGAGCAAAACCGCATAATGACGACTCCTAAGGAGCTGAAGTAATGAAATTAACAGCTCTATCAGTGGCAATATTGGTAATGAGTCTTATGGGCTGCAAAACGACAGAATGGAACAAAGACGTAGCAGTGCCAGCCGTGGCTGTGAACTTTAATTCTGAAGCGAAGGCGGAAGTGGCTGATATTATCAATCAGGCTATGCCCGGCGCTAATGTTAAGTTGGCCAATGACATATTCAGTAAGGACCATAGGCTTTTCATTCAGCGCGAACCTACCATGGTTGATGGTAACCCTGCTCAGGGGCGCATTACCGAAATGCCAAGAAAGTTTGAGCTTTATCATTTGGAAGACACCTGCTTTTTAGTGGATGATAAAACTCAAGATACTTATTTGCTTGGTGTTCTTCAGTGCCAACCTAAATAGTTACTGAGTAGAGTACTCGTAAAGCCAGCCAGCTTGTTCTAAGCTTGCTGGCTTTTTTATGCTCTTAATTCGCAGTTTACTATTGAAAAAAAGGTGAATGTCCCCATTTTTTTCACATCGTGGTAACTAGTGTGAAGAAAATAACTATGTCAGAAACTACTACTAAACAAAAACATTCCTTTCAGACTGAAGTAAAACAACTGTTGCACTTAATGGTGCATTCGCTTTATTCAAACAAAGAAATTTTCCTTCGTGAACTCATCTCCAATGCGGCTGATGCAGCTGATAAGTTGCGCTTCAAAGCTCTAAAAGATAGCAGCCTTTACGGCGACGATGCTGAGTTAAGAATTCGAATTACTACTGATAAAGATGCAAAAACAGTCACCATTTCAGATAATGGTGTCGGTATGACGGAACAAGAGGTTATTAACAACCTCGGTACCATTGCTAAATCAGGAACCGCAGACTTTCTTAAGCAGCTTACAGGCGATCAGAAAAAAGACTCGAAACTGATTGGACAGTTCGGCGTCGGCTTTTATTCAGCCTTTATCGTTGCGGATAAAGTGACGGTGGTCACTCGTGGCGCGGAAGCTGGAATTAATGAAGCTGTGATTTGGGAATCTGCCGGTGATGGCGAGTTTACCATCGAGCCGACAGAAAAAGGCTCACGCGGCACGGAAATCACCTTGCATCTGAAAGACGGCGAAGAAGAGTTCCTCGAAGACTTCAGGTTACGAAACATCATTGGAAAATATTCCGATCACATTTCGCTGCCAGTCGAAATGCACAAGATGAGTTCTGATGAGGAGAACGACTCAGAGGGTGTTGAGTTTGAAGCCGTGAACAAAGCTACAGCCTTGTGGACTCGGCCTAAATCAGATATTTCAGATGAGGAATACCAAGAGTTTTATAAGCATATTTCTCATGATTTCCAAGAACCTCTAACGTGGAGCCATAACCAAGTAGAAGGTACTCAAGAATATACAAGCCTCCTGTATATTCCTTCAAAAGCGCCATTCGATTTATGGAATCGGGATCGTGTACGTGGCGTCAAGCTTTATGTCCAACGTGTTTTTATTATGGATGATGCTGAGCAGTTCTTGCCAGTCTATTTGCGCTTTGTACGCGGTTTGCTGGATTCCAATGACTTACCGTTGAATGTGTCGAGAGAAATCTTACAAGATTCACAAGTGACTCAATCGCTACGAAATGCAACGGTCTCACGTATCTTAAAAATGCTTGAGCAGCTTGCTAAAAAGGACAAAGAGAAATATCAGGCGTTCTGGGACGAGTTTGGGCAAGTGCTGAAAGAGGGCACAGGGGAGGACTTTGCTAATAAAGAAAAGATAGCCAAGTTATTCCGTTTCAGTTCAACTCATACGGATTCGAAAGAACAAACAGTGTCGCTTGATGACTATATTGGACGAATGAAGCCGGAGCAAGAGAAAATTTATTACATTGCAACAGATAGTTTCCTTGCTGCTAAAAATAGCCCACATCTAGAGATCTTCCGCAAGAAAGGCATCGAAGTATTGCTGATGCACGACCGTATTGATGAGTGGACGATTTCACATCTGAATGAATATGAAGGGAAGCAGTTTGTATCGGTAACTCAGGGTGATCTTAATCTTGGCAATTTAGAGGATGCTGAGGATAAGAAAGCACAAGAAAAGGCTTCAGAAGAACATAAAGATCTGGTTGAGCGAGTCAAGTCTGTCTTATCTGACAAAGTTGCGGACGTTAAAATTACGATGCGCTTGACGGACACACCAGCTTGTATTGTCGCTGGAGAAGGGGATATGCCTCTGCAAATGGTCAAAATGCTGCAAGCAGCAGGTCAAGAGGTTCCTGACGTTAAGCCAGTATTTGAAATCAACCCAGACCATGCGCTGATCAGCTTGGTGGAAAACGAGAAAAATGATGAGCAGTTTGGTGAGTGGGTAGAAGTCCTGTTTGATCAGGCGCTTCTAGCCGAGCAGGGGCAGTTGGACGATCCTGCGAGTTTCGCTAGTAAGCTCAACAAGCTCTTGTTAAAATTGGCGCATTAAGCCAGCGAATAGCCGCCCTTGAGGCGGCTTTTTTATGAGAAAGTTTTTGTCGAGTAAGTTATTCAAAGTTCTTTTTGCGATAGGCGTATTAGCGATATTTATTGGCTCTATCATGCCCGGAAAGCAGCTGCCCTCAAATTTACCGTGGGATAAGGCGCTTCACTTTATAGGCTATTTTGGACTGGGCTTTTTAGCTCGCATGGGTTCGGTAAAGCGCCCTTGGTGGCTATTGATGGTGGCTTGCATCGGCTTTTCCTTAATTATAGAGCTGTTGCAGATGTTTATACCTAATCGCGGATTTGAATGGATGGACCTAGCAGCAAATAGCCTAGGCGTCATTTGCGGTGTTTTAATGGGTATGCTGGGTAAAAAGTTTTTGATTAGAGAGTAAAACATTCTGTTTTATTCGCCACTTTGAAAAGGCGTTTTTTGTCACGAATAACTGGCGAACAAGCCCGTATTTCGGCAATTTTTACTTGAGATACTGGCCTATTCCAAGTATCTTTAGCGCCTACAAAGTCAATATTTACAAATAAGGCTAGGAGACTTCGCTCATGCGAATTATTTTGTTGGGTGCACCAGGCGCAGGTAAAGGCACTCAAGCACAATTTATTAAAGAAAAATACGATATTCCACAGATTTCAACTGGCGACATGTTGCGTGCCGCAGTGAAGGCTGGAACAGAAATGGGCTTGCAAGCTAAGCAAAAGATGGATGCTGGTGAGTTGGTTTCTGATGACATCATTATCGGTATTGTGAAAGAGCGAGTTAAGGAAGACGATTGTGAAAATGGCTACTTATTAGACGGTTTCCCGCGCACTATTCCGCAGGCTGACGCCATGCGTGACAACAATATTGACGTTGATTTTGTAGTAGAAATTGATGTTGACCATGAAGAAATTGTTAGACGCTTAAGTGGACGCCGAGTACATCCCGATTCTGGCCGTGTTTATCACGTGACATATAATCCGCCTAAAGAAGCGGGCAAGGATGACCAAACTGGTGAACCATTGATTCAACGTGATGATGATAAAGAAGACACGATTCGCCGTCGCTTAGCAGTTTACGAAGAGCAAACTCGTCCTTTAGTTGACTACTACTCTAGTTGGGCTGATAAAGATGCTGACAGCGCCCCTGAATACGTTAGTGTTAAGGGTGTTGGCTCTGTTGAAAACATTCGAGACGCTATCTTTGCAGGTTTATCACAGTAAAGTCGCCTAAACAGCGTATTTGCTTTTTACATAAGCGAGAAATCGATTGAAAAAACAAGGTGTTTTACTCTGTAATTTAGGAACTCCCGACGAACCAACCCCTAAAGCGGTTCGTCGTTACTTAGCCGAGTTTTTGCATGATAAACGTGTAGTCTCTATTTCTCGCTGGGTATGGTGTTTAATCCTGCATGGAATTATCCTTAGAGTAAGACCTTCTCGTGTTGCAAAAGCCTATAAAAAAATATGGTTAAAGGAAGGTTCGCCATTACTGGTTATCACCCAGAGGCAGCGCCAAAAGCTGCAAAATGAGATCAATGAGCGCTTCGTTGATCAGCGCTACGGAAAACACGTTCCAGTAGAGATTGCGATGGCTTATGGTAACCCTTCTATTTCTGATGGTTTACAGGCGCTGAGGACTCAAGGCTGTGAACGTATTATTGTGTTACCGCTATATCCCCAGTACTCATCGGCAACCACTGCCTCAATCTTTGACCGCATAGCAAAGCATTACAAAAAACAGTTTTTTGTGCCTGAAGTGACCTATGTTGGTGACTATCATGACCATCCGCATTACATTCACTCACTGGTTCGTTCGGTGCAGCGTTTTCGGGAGCAGCATGGCGTGTCAGAGAAGTTGTTATTCTCGTTTCACGGTGTCCCTGAGCGCTTTTCTCAAAAAGGCGATCCTTATGAAGCTCAGTGCCATAAAACAGCTCAGCTAGTAGTCAAAGCGCTGGAATTGTCGGAAGATGACTACGCGATTTCTTTCCAGTCCCGCTTCGGCAAAGAAGAGTGGGTCAAGCCATACACTGATGAACTTCTGACGCAATGGGCGAAAGATGGCGTTGAATCAGTTCAGGTGATTAGCCCTGCTTTTAGTGCTGACTGCCTCGAAACACTTGAAGAGCTGGCCATTGAGAACCGTGATACTTTTCTTAATAATGGCGGCCAAGATTACCAGTATATTCCAGCGCTCAATGATGACCGAGGTCATATCGAGTTGATGTTACAGCTCATAGAGCAACGCTTGCTCAAGTAACTCTGTGCTCAATTAAACTGTGGCTGAATCCCTAAAATCACTCAACCTTGAAGACCTTTTCTCTTCGGAAGGCCCACTCTCCAAAATTTTCTCTGGCTTTAAGCAGCGTAATGAACAGCTAGAAATGGCTCAAGCCATTGAGTCAATTATCGAATCAGATGAATCTATCTGTATTGAAGCAGGAACGGGAACGGGCAAAACTTTTGGTTACTTAGTCCCAGCATTAAAAGCTTGGTATCTCAGCGACAAGAAAGTGATTGTTTCTACCGGGACTAAAAATCTGCAAGACCAACTCTTTTATCGCGATCTGCCTAATATGAGGGATGCCTTAAAAGTATCGCCAAAAGTGGCGCTATTGAAAGGTCGCAATAATTACTTATGCACCTATCGAATGGAGCAGAGCTTGGATTCAGGGCAGTTCCAAAGCCGGACAATGGTCGATACTTTAGCTAAAGTAAAAGCGTGGTCTGGACAAACTAAAAGTGGTGACTTAACCCAGTGTAAAGACTTAGCGGATAACGATCCCTTGTGGCCCTATGTCACTTCAACCAATGATAACTGCTTAGGCGTGGAGTGTCCTGACTTTGCAGATTGTTATGTTGCTAAAGCTCGACAAAAAGCGACCGCTGCCGATGTTGTGGTAGTCAACCATCATTTGCTGTTAGCCGATATGGTACTAAAAGACGACGGCTTTGGTGAATTGTTGCCTGATGCTGACACGGTTATTGTTGATGAAGCGCATCAATTGACGGATATCGCGCATGCATTCTATGGGCAGCGTTTAACCAGTCGACAGGTAATGGAGCTTTGTCGAGACACCGAGCTGGAAGCTTTAACCACTGCTAAAGATGATAGGCAGTTGAGCGTCGCAGTAAGACGGGTGGAAGGCGCCGTTAATGAAGTGCGACTGGAGTTAGGCGAGGCTGGTAAGAAGATTAATTGGCAGCAAATAGCCACTCCTAAGTTACAAACGGCCTTAAAGGATTTAGAAAAAGAGCTTTTGGCGTTGTGTGAACGTTTAGAGCGCCATGCCAGTCGCTCGAAAGGTTTGGATAGTTGCCACCGCCGATGTGAGGAATCTTTACAAGCGCTGAGTTTATTTAATAGCACCTTTACCCAATCCGAAACTGATAAGGCCTATCAGGGCGTACGCTGGGTTGAAACTTATCGCAATGGCTTTGCTGTGTTAGAGACGCCGCTCAATGTTTCAGAGTCTTTTTCGCGAAGCCGTAATGAGCATGCTGCTAGAAGCTGGGTTTTTACCTCAGCAACCCTGACCCAGGCTGATGACTTTGGTCTTTTCAAAGAGGAGTTGGGACTTTCTGAAGCGAAAGATTTGGTGCTCCCGAGTCCGTTCGATTATGGGCAACAAGCGATTCTGCATATCCCGCGTCATTTGCCAGACCCAAGAGATAGAGCCTATATAGATAGTTGGCAGCGACAGGTCTTGCCGTTAGTTGAGGCTAATTCTGGTGGCACATTTGTTCTATTCACGAGCTATGCGGCCCTGAATAAAGTTAAAGAGTTGTGGCTGGAAAAGCTTGATGATAAAAAAGTATTTGCTCAAGGTGAGCTTCCAAAAAATGAATTGATTGAGCGTTTTCGTGATGCTGGCGACGCAGTACTGTTAGCAACCTCAAGTTTTTGGGAGGGGGTCGATGTTAAAGGTGATGCACTAAGCTTGGTGATTATCGACAAGTTACCGTTTTCAGCGCCAGATGAGCCTTTAATCGAAGCGAAGATTCAAGCCGCTAGAAAATCAGGCAAAAACCCTTTTTTCGATATCCAAATCCCCGAAGCCATTATTGCCCTCAAGCAAGGTGCTGGACGGCTGATCCGTGATTATGATGATAAAGGGGTTCTGGTTTTATGCGACCCACGATTAATCGCCAATAAGTACGGACAAAAGTTTTTAAAAAGCCTACCGCCTATGAAGCGCACGCGAGAGCAGTCAGTTGTGATAGAATTTTTACACAAGTTATCTCAAGAAATCGATAGTAACGGTTAACCATAGAATGCCCAATTTACTCGTGATAGATACTGCGACGGAAGCCTGCTCAGTCGCATTACAGTTCAATAGTCAAGTTTATACTCGTTCCAAAGTTGCCCCACGCGAGCATGGCGAATTGATTTTGCCTATGGTGGATGAGGTGTTAACAGAGGCGAATGTTCAATTGAGACAGCTTGATGCTATTGGCTTTGGTCAAGGCCCTGGCGCTTTTACGGGATTGAGGATTTGTGTCAGTGTGGTTCAGGGGCTTGCTTTTGGGGCTGAGCTACCCGTGATCGGGGTGTCGAGCCTACAGGCTATGGCGCAAGAAGCTTTCGATAGCTTAGGCGCTCAAGATGTCCTGACTGCGATTGACGCTCGAATGGGTGAGGTGTACTGGGGGCAGTATCAGGCAAATGGAGAGGGGCTGATGGTTTTGTGCGGACGTGAAGAAGTTTGTTCGCCTGAGTGTGTCACAGTTTCGGGTGCTGATGCGTCTAAGGTATATAGCGCGGTAGGGACAGGTTGGAAGACTTATGCCAAAGAGCTGTCGACGACCATAAATTTACCGACCGTTATACATAAAGAGCCACTTTATCCGAGTGCTAAAGCGATGCTGAGAATGGCTTCCGAGCAGTTTGAAACTGGAAACACAGTTCCAGCAGAACAAGCGCTTCCAGTGTATCTTCGGGATAATGTGGCGAAAAAGGCTAAGCAGCTTTAGCGCTATTTAGTGTGTTCAGTTTAAATTCACAGATAGTGGGCTAAGATAAGTAGAGTGTCGAAATAACGTCTATAGAATGGTTGAAGGAGAGAATTGTCATGGGTAAGTTGTTGAAATTGACTTTAAGCATGTTTGGAGGAGCTTTATTAGTGGCTTGCGCCAGCACGCCGCAACAGATTGCTTTCGATGAGCCGAACTTGGACTTTACTCGTGTAGCGCAAAACCCAGAAGCTTTTACAAAAAAAGAAGTTCGTTGGGGCGGTATCGTTGCTCGAGTTGAAAACCTTGAAAAAGATACCTTAATTGAGGTTGTGAACCTGCCGCTTGGTCGTCAAGCTCGGCCGCTAGCTTCCCAGGAAACGGGGGGGCGTTTTATTGCGCGTGTCCCAGGCTTTTTGGACCCAATGATCTATAAGCAGGGCAAAGAAATCACCGTTGTTGGAATGTTATCTGAACCGATGCCAGGTAAGGTCGGTGAGCATAAGATTAATTTCCCAGTAGTTGATACACGCGGCCACCAGCTTTGGGAAGAGCGCCCTAATTATGAGTACGTTGAAGTGTATTCTGTGTGGGATCCCTACTGGTTCTATCACCGTCCTTATTATTGGCCATACCGTTACCGTTATCGTGTAATTCGCCATGATTATAGACATGACCGTCGTCGTGACTTGAATCGAGATGCGCTGAACCCTAGCACTGAAAACTATCGAGGTGTCCCAGTTGAGCCCCGTGCACGCCCAAAGCCTAATCCTCCATCAAACCCAACTCGAGAGGTTCCTAGAACCACCTCAGACAGGGTTCAAAAAATGAAGTGATAATAAGTCAATAAAAAAGGAGCTGAAGAGCTCCTTTTTTGTTATTCAGGTTTGTCGTGGCCGTAGAATTTGATATTACGTTTAATTCTGTCGCGGCCATTGGCTTGGCGCCAGCGGTTGGTGTCGCGAAGTGAATAAACGCATCCGCAATACTCTTGTTGATAGAACTCTTCGCGCTTAGATATCTCAATCATGCGCTGCGCACCACCTTGTTTCCGCCAATTGAAGGTCCAATAACGTATATCCTCATAGCGATTGGCGGCTCTAACGCCACAGTCGTTGATTTGTTCCATGTTTTTCCAGCGGGATATCCCAAGGGTACTGGTAATCAAGTCAAAACCGTTCTCAGCCGCATACAGCGCCGTTCGTTCAAAACGCATATCGAAGCATACCGTACAGCGCGCGCCGCGCTCAGGCTCGTCCTCAAGCCCTTTAATACGGTCAAACCAGTTATCCTTGTCGTAATCGGCATCAATAAATTCTATTCCCAGCTTGTCGCAGAAACGCTTGTTTTCATTTTTACGAATTTCGTACTCTTCGACTGGGTGAATATTAGGGTTGTAGAAAAAGACTGTCTGCTGGATTCCAGAGGCATGAACCGCTTCCATCACCTCAGCTGCACAAGGCGCGCAACAGGAGTGCATCAAGACTTTATCTTCACCGTCAGGTGTTTCAAGTTCTGGGCGCTGGTAGTTATCGACAGAATAAGGGTTCACACTAAACTCCGAGAGCTTAAAGCTCTGTGTATTGCTTGATAGGGCTTCTAGGGCGTAATGGTAAACCTAAGCGCCATCAGTGGCAAGCCCTTGAGCCTATATCAGTTATTGATTCTGGGCAAACAAAATGGCGTGTTTTGAGCGTCGAATAAAGCGAGAGAGCAACAGAATAGCTGCTATCGATAGTCCTACAATGATGCCTATCCAGAAGCCTTGAACTTTAAGTCCTTGATACTCTGCCAAGTAATAGCCAATCGGAAAGCCAAACATCCAATAGGCAACGGCCATGTAAATCATGGGGATTTTGGTGTCTTTCATGCCGCGTAAAGCGCCAGCGCTGTTGATTTGTAGCCCGTCCGAAAACTGGAAAATGGCGGCCAAGAATATCAAGCTCGCTGCTAACTGGATAAGTTCAGGGTTATCGGTATAAAACCCGACAAAGTCATGCCTAAAGAGTAACATCAGCGTCACTGAAAGGGCTTGAAATAACACGCTGATGCCAATACCGCAGAAGCCAGCAAGGCGCATTTGTTGGAAGTCTTGCTTACCGCGCCAGAAGCCTACTCGGGCAGTAATCGCTACTGAAAGCCCAAGAGGAACCATAAAAGCAACGGTTGCAATGTTCATCGCGATTTGGTGCGCACCGGTTAAATCGACACCATAACGAGCGACCATAATACCTATCATGCCAAAAAGTCCGACTTCCATCAGCATCCCTACTGCGATAGGGGTACCAATGGAAAAATATTCCTTAATTAAAGCTGTTTTGGGCCAACTGATATTCTTGAAAATATTCAAATGTTCGTAGCGACTGTTTTTGTAGGTATAAATCAGCAAAAAAACGAACAGTAACGTCCAGACCACGCTAGTGGCATACCCAACGCCGACCGCGCCCATGGCAGGAAGACCGAATCCACCATAGATAAACCAAGTATTAAATAAAATATTGAACGGTATCACCATAAAAGAACAGATCATGATGGCTTTGGTTGAGAAGAGCCCTTCGTTGGAGGCTCTTAACGCCAAAAATAAGAACGCAGGAATGGTTCCCCAGCTCATGGCTGTCAGGTAGTCTGCCGTAAGTCCAGATATATCAGGGGTGACCCCCATTAACAGCAAGGGTGTTTCCATGCTGCGGAGGATAAAGAAACCGACAATACCGAAAGCGATGGCTATGAATATCCCCATCTGGAATGTCTTGCCAATTTTTTTGAACTGCCCCTGGCCGTTATAATGCGAAACCATCGGGTTTAAGGCGAAGCTGAGTCCAAGGTATAGGGCAAATATAATCATGAAGGCATTGGCGCCCGTACCTACTGCTGCTAGGGCATGCTTGCTGTAGTTGCCTGCCATGACTGTATCAACCACGCCCAGGGTCATTTGTGCCAGCTGGGCAAGGATGGCTGGGATAGCAACCTTAATAAGCGCGCTACTTTCTTCACCAATTTGGCGTAGAGAATGCTTTTCCATGGGAGGCTTGTCTTGTATTTACACTAGCGCTTCGAACCGCAAAGCCTGAGTGCACCTAGTGCGATGCCGTGGGTTAGGAATTCGCCTAGCGGTAATCGTGGTAACTCTTCGAGATCATGTTTATTCAAGCTGTACTGCTGGTTCAGCTTTTGTAGGGCTTTTTCCAGGCCTTTAGGGAACTGGAAGTAAACGCCATTAATGAAAGTCAGTAGTGCTTGCTCATGCTCAAAATAAGCGATTCGAGCTAGAGGTTTCAGTTCTACGCCTTCCGTCATGGCTATTTCAGAAAGCTCTTGAGACTTCGGCAAGTCCACGGTATCTAAGAGTTCAGGGTATTTTAAATCGGTTACTGCTTTACCTGCTGCGATTAAAAGTTCGCGTCGATTCAATAGCGTTTGCAGTTGATCAAGAGCCCAGTCTGGAATTTCAGAATGCAGTGCTCCGTAGGCATGGTACTTTTTTAATTTTCCAGAGTCTTCCCACAAGCTATCGAACTCTAACGATGCCGAACTTAGTGCAGAATCAAGGATAGATCCTATGCTAGGCGCTCTAAAACCGATGGAGTAGGTAATACTGTTACCAACCGAAACACCCCAGTGAGGCGTTCTTGGAGGAATATAAAGCACATCACCCGGATTGACGATGACATCAATCGTCGCTTCAAAGGGCTCTACTTGAGCGATTTGTGGGTGAGGGTTGATGCTACTCACTTTTTGATCTTGAAAGCCTACGCGCCATCTACGCTGGCCTTCACCTTGAATTAGGAAAACGTCATACTTATCAAGATGCGGGCCGACTCCACCATTCGCTGTCGCGAAAGAAACCATAATATCGTCTAAGCGCCAACGAGGCAGAAAGTTACAAGCTCTGGTTAATGTTTGTAAAGGCGGATGGAAGTAGTCGAGCGATTGAACCAGAAGTGTCCAGTTTTCCTCGCCCAATGTCTCAAACGTTGTCTCGTCAAGCGGTCCATGGGAAAGTTGCCAGCGTTGCTGCTGTGAGTTGTGCTGGATTAGTCTCGACTCAATATCATCATCAAGGCTGTATCCCGCTAACTCTTCTGCGCTAATTAACGCAGGATCGTCAGTGAAGCCACCACGAATCAGTAGCGGCTTTTTCTGCCAATAGTCCGAAAGGAACTCCTCGGGACTCATTTCTCCTAGCATGTCAGCTTGCATCTTCGCCATAAAACTTGAGTATAACTGTTAGATTGATTTAGCTTGATCGATCGCGTTACCAATATAAGTGGCAGGCGTGAGCTGTTTCAAGCGGTCTTTTTCCTCTTGAGGCAACTCCAAGCTATCAATAAATGCTTTCAGATCTTCCTGAGTCACGCGTTTTCCACGAGTTAACTCTTTCAACTTTTCATAAGGGTTCGGGATAGCATAGCGGCGCATGACCGTTTGAATCGGCTCTGCTAATAGCTCCCAGTTTGAGTTCAATTCATTAAGAAGCGACTGCTCGTTAACCTCAAGTTTAGAAATGCCTTTCAGCGTTGCCTGATAAGCAATAACACTGTGTGCAAAACCGACGCCCAAAACACGCTGAACCGTAGAGTCTGATAAGTCACGCTGCCAACGGGAAATAGGAAGCTTCATCGCTAAGTGATCAAACAATGCATTGGCGATGCCCAAGTTGCCTTCTGAGTTTTCGAAGTCAATCGGGTTAACTTTATGTGGCATGGTGGACGAGCCAATTTCGCCTGCAATGGTTTTTTGCTTAAAGTGGCCCAGAGCAATGTATCCCCAAACATCACGATCAAAGTCGATGATGATGGTGTTATAGCGTGCGATGGCATCAAACAACTCTGCCATATAGTCATGCGGCTCAACTTGGGTCGTGTAGGCATTCCAAGTCAAATCAAGAGACGTTACGAACTTCTCCGCGAAGCTCTGCCAGTCAAAGTCTGGGTAGGCTGACAGGTGAGCATTATAGTTACCCACCGCACCATTGATTTTGCCTAAGACTTCTTGGTTTTCGATCTGTTTTAGCTGACGCTCTAGACGGTAAACCACGTTAGCCATCTCTTTGCCCATGGTCGACGGAGAGGCTGGTTGTCCATGGGTACGAGACATCATCGGAATTTCAACAAATTGGCCCGCTAAGTCGCGAATCGAATTAACCACTTGTTTTTGATAGTCGATAAGCGCTTCAGTGCCTTCTTTAAGCATCAAAGCATAAGACAGGTTGTTGATATCCTCAGAAGTACAAGCAAAGTGAATGAACTCGCTAACTTTAGCCACTTCATCGTTAGCTTCAACTTGCTCTTTCAGGAAGTATTCAACCGCTTTTACATCGTGATTGGTGGTGCGCTCGATCTCTTTGATGCGTGCTGCGTTCTCTTCAGAAAAGTTTTCTACGATCTCATCGAGAAGCTTGTTGGCTGTGCTTGAAAACTCTGGAACTTCTTTTATTTCAGAAGCTTGTGCAAGTGCTTGTAGCCAGCGAACTTCCACTGTAACTCGGTACTTTAGAAGTCCATATTCACTGAAAATTGGGCGTAAGTCAGTCGCTTTTGAACCATAACGACCGTCGACAGGAGAAATTGCAGTTAACGCGGAAAGTTGCATCGTCATACCTTATCCGTAAAAGCTTAAATGATCTGTACTGAAAGAGTAGTACGTTAAAGGGGCTGATCATACCTTAACTGCTTGCTTTTAGCACCTTTTGTCACAACAAAAGAATTGATGATAGCCATAAAAAAAGCCAGTCGAAACTGGCTTTTAGAGGTGCTTCTAAGCTTAGCGGATATCAAAAACGTCGAGAATCATTCTAGTACCTTCCATGACGCGAATGATTTTACCTTCAAGCTCGATAATTTTGCTGCCAACTGGGCCAACCGGTAAGCGCTCGCGGAGTTCATAGGGAATATCGCGACCGTGACGATAAATATCTACCGGCAATACTTCACCACGTTGAACTTTCATTTGCCAGCCTGGAGGCAGTTCTCCAGTGCGCTCATACTTCTTCTGAAGACCTTTTGGCAGTGTAGAACGGCCAGAGTCATAGCGATGACGGTAGTAGTAATCTCTGATTAACTCATGGTCATGGCTTGAGAAGCTGTTGTCATGACTCGGTTTCCCAGCGTTACCATTGTGTTGCTCCGCGTGGGCAGGCTTGCCCTTGTGACCTTTATCTTTATGGTCATTCTTAGCGGATACCAAAGGGCTACCCAAGGTTAGTGCAATAGCGATACTTACTGTTGTTAGTATTTGATTTCTCATAAGTTTTCCCCTTATGCGTATTTATGTGGTTACTATACTATTATAGCCATACTGAATACAGTCTTAATAAGTTGTACCTCACATTCGTCTAAGCCTGTGTTATAATCAGCCGCCGATTTTTGGAGGAAGTGATTCCAAAGTGCTTAAAAATTGCACAAAAGTAGCTAAAATGCCTGGATTGATAGCTAAAGGCGGCTAAATACACTTCTTCTGTAACAGATTGAATTTGCCAATATGAGGAAACTAGCGTGTTAGAAGCATACAGAAAACATGTAGCAGAACGTGCTGAGCAAGGTATTCCACCTTTGCCTTTGAGCGCCGAGCAAGTAAATGAACTTGTTGAGTTATTGAAAAACCCACCAGCTGGTGAGGAAGAGTTTTTAGTTGAGCTATTAACTGACCGAGTACCTCCTGGTGTTGATGAGGCTGCTTATGTAAAAGCTGGCTTCTTGGCGGCGATCGCAAAAGGTGAAGCTGAGTCTCCGTTAGTTAATAAAGAGCACGCAGTAAAACTTCTTGGCACAATGCTTGGTGGTTACAACATCGCCACGCTAGTTGAATTGCTTGATAATAACGAATTGAGCCTGCTTGCTGGTGAAAAGCTTAAAGATACTTTGTTAATGTTTGATGCTTTCCACGATGTGGCTGAAAAAGCAGATGCTGGAAATGAAGTAGCTAAAGACGTGATTAAGTCATGGGCTGAAGGTGAGTGGTTCACTAAAAAGCCAAAAATCGACGAAAAGATCACGCTAACCGTTTTTAAAGTGCCTGGTGAGACGAATACTGATGATTTGTCACCAGCGCAAGACGCATGGTCACGTCCTGATATTCCACTGCACTCGCTGGCAATGTTGAAGAACTCGCGTGAAGGTATCGACGCAGATAAAGAGGGTGAGATTGGCCCTATTAGCGTGATTGAAAAGCTTGAAGAGAAGGGCAACCCAATCGTTTACGTTGGTGACGTTGTGGGTACGGGTTCTTCACGTAAATCAGCTACTAACTCAGTATTATGGTTGATGGGTAACGATATCCCGCATGTACCGAATAAGCGTGCTGGCGGTTTCTGCTTTGGTAATAATATTGCTCCAATTTTCTACAACACTATGAAAGACGCTGGAGCGATGCCGGTTGAGCTTGATGTGTCGAAAATGGAGATGGGCGACGTTATCGATTTTTACCCGTATGAAGGTAAAGTCACTAAAAACGGCGACGTTATCGCTGAGTTTGAATACGGCAGCAAAGTTATCTTTGATGAAGTCCAAGCGGGTGGTCGTATTCCTCTTATCATTGGTCGTGGTTTGACGGAACGTGCTCGTGAATACTTGGGCTTAGAAGCAACTGACTTATTCCGTAACGCGGAAGAAGTCGCTGATTCTGGTAAAGGCTTTACTTTAGCGCAGAAAATGGTTGGTCGTGCTTGTGGTCTTGAAGGCGTACGCGCTGGTCAATATTGTGTACCGAAAATGACGACGGTTGGCTCACAAGATACAACCGGCCCAATGACTCGTGATGAGTTAAAAGATTTGGCCTGCTTAGGTTTCTCTGCTGACTTAGTCATGCAATCTTTCTGTCACACAGCAGCTTACCCAAAACCTGTTGATGTGGGTACTCAGCATACGCTTCCTGATTTCATCATGAACCGTGGCGGTGTTTCGCTTCGTCCAGGCGACGGTATTATTCACAGCTGGCTAAACCGTATGTTGCTTCCTGATACAGTAGGTACTGGTGGTGACTCGCATACTCGTTTCCCTCTAGGCATCTCTTTCCCAGCGGGTTCAGGCTTGGTTGCTTTCGCAGCAGCGACAGGTGTTATGCCGCTTGATATGCCTGAATCGGTATTGGTTCGTTTTAAAGGTAAGCGTCAGCCAGGCATCACGTTACGTGATTTAGTGCATGCGATTCCTTATCAAGCCATTCAAGATGGTCATCTAACCGTTGAAAAAGCGGGTAAGAAGAACATCTTCTCTGGTCGTATTCTTGAAATCGAAGGTCTTGAAGACTTAACTGCTGAGCAAGCATTTGAACTTTCTGATGCATCGGCTGAGCGTTCTGCTGCCGGCTGTACGATTAAGCTGAGCGATGAGTCTGTGGCTGAATACCTTGAGTCGAACATTGTTCTATTAAAGTGGATGATTTCTAACGGTTACGGCGACCAGCGTACGCTGTCACGTCGTATCGAGAAGATGCAAGAGTGGTTGGATAATCCAAGTTTGTTGTCTGCGGATGCCGATGCTGAGTACACTGAAGTTATCGAGATCGATATGGATAACTTAAAAGAGCCAGTATTATGTGCACCGAACGATCCAGATGATGCTCGTTTATTAAGTGAAGTCGCTGGCGATAAGATCGATGAAGTGTTCATTGGTTCTTGTATGACTAATATTGGTCACTTCCGCGCGGCTGCGAAATTACTAGAAGATATTGAGGCTGGTACGCTGCAAACACGTTTATGGATTGCGCCACCAACGAAGATGGATGAGCATCAGTTGATGGAAGAAGGGCACTACAATACGTTTGGTCGTTCAGGTGCTCGCCTTGAAATGCCGGGTTGTTCATTATGTATGGGTAACCAAGCACGTGTTGCTCCAAAGTCTACTGTAGTTTCTACGTCAACGCGTAACTTCCCGAACCGCTTAGGTCAGGGTGCTAACGTTTATTTGGCGTCTGCTGAGCTGGCTTCTGTTGCAGCTGTGATGGGCAAGCTACCGACAGTAGAAGAATATATGGAATACGCCAATAAGATCGACTCTATGGCTGATGATATCTACGTTTATATGAACTTCCACCAAATGGAAGAGTATAAGCAGCAAGCTAATAAAGTGACGATACCGGTTAGCAACCAAGTTACCGTTGGTTCTTAATTTACATCGGTTCAAAAAAGCCCGCATATTGCGGGCTTTTTTATAGATTATGAATTCTTAGGCTTCTTGGCATAATTTTCTAAATGAATGACCGTTCTATCTTCTTTTACAGAGTCATGCAGCCTTGTAAAGTATTTTTCTTCGAGTTGCTCTAGTGATATTGGCGGGTCAAAATAGAACCCTTGGAATAAGTGGCAGCGTTCTTTCAGTAAGTATTGGAGCTGCTCTTTAGTTTCTACACCCTCAGCAATAACTTCTAACCCCATGTCGATACTCATGCTGATGACCGTTCGGATGATGGTTTCGCTATCAGGATCGCCAGGGATGTCTTTTACGAATGAACGATCAATTTTAAGCTTATCTAAAGGAAGTTTTTTGAGATAATTGAGCGATGAATAACCGGTTCCAAAATCATCAATAGATAGCCTTACTCCGAGTTTTTTTAGCTCGTTTAGAACGTCGATCGAGATTCTTGCTTCATGCAGTAGCACGGTTTCTGTGACCTCGAACTCCAGTAAGTTAGGCGGGATCTTTGTCTGCTCCAAAAGATTCTTGATGTAACTGACTAAGTCAGAATTTCGAATTTGGATCGCTGAAAGATTGACCGTGATAAACGGAGAGTAGCCATACTTTTCGAGCCAGTATTTGATTTGATGGCATACCTGCTTTAATACCCACTCACCGATTGGAATGATTAAGTGGTTTTCTTCAGCGATAGGGATGAATTCAGATGGCGAAATAATGCCTTCTGTAGGGTGGCTCCAACGAAGTAAAGCTTCTGCTCCGATGAAGTTGTTGTCATCGCTGGTTAGCTGGGGTTGATAACGCAGAATGAATCGAGCTTCTGCCAGGGCTTTTCGCAGTTCTTTTTCAAGTATATGCTTGCGAACAACCGCTTTTTCCATAGCTTTTTTAAATACGGCGTAACGGTTCCTACCCATTGACTTGGCATAGTACATGGCGGTATCTGCACGCTGAATGATGGCTTCCTCTGAATCTGCATCTCTAGGGTAAATAACAACCCCAATACTAGCCGTTGAAAATAGTTTATTACCTTTAACGGTGTATTCTTGAGCTAGAGTGAAATTAATTTTCTCGGCGATTTTGCAAGCGGATTTTTCTGCTCGATCGGAATCACCGGAGAGGTGGTTCAACTGGACAATAAACTCGTCGCCACCTAGTCTTGAAACAGTGTCGCCATCCCTCACAATATCCTTCAGTCTTCCTGCGACATCTTTAAGCAGGTGGTCTCCCGCCATGTGGCCGAGTGAATCATTGATGTTCTTAAAGTAGTCAAGGTCAATAAATAGTACAGCACCACAGTGCCCATAACGTTTAGTTAATGCCAGCGATTGATGAATACGATCGTTGAGTAGCATTCTATTAGGCAGCTCGGTCAGTGAATCGTGTTGTGCCATATGCTGAATTTGACGCTCGTATTCTTTTGCTTCGGTGATATCAACGCCGACGGTTACCACCGACGGCATTCTGCTGTACCGAGAGATGAACGGCACTTTAGAAATTTTTAGTGTGGCTTTTTGTCCGTTGTAATTATAAGTTTCGATTTCTTTTTGGATAGCGTGTGCGTCTTTTCTAAGTAGTAAAGATTCGTCTTCAAATAGATTGGCTGAGTTTGGTAGGCGACGGATTAAGTCACTTTGCTCATAGCCTTCGATGTTGGACATTTCTATGCCGAAGAAGTCGGCAGCGTAACGATTGGCAAGAATCAGTTTTCCTTTGGCGTTACTGGCAAAAACCATGTGTGGAACTAAGTTAATAATTTGGCGAATTTTATCGCTCTGATCTTCAAGAGCTTGCGTTTGTCTTTTGACTTGTTTTTTTAAAAGAATTGCAATTAAAGCTGAGGCTAACAACAAGCCCGTCAATATCAGCAGTGAATATAACAACCAGCTTGGGAAAGCTGTTTCTTGCTCAATAACGCCTTTAAGGTATTTGTCACGCAGCTGATAATAGGTTGAGTTGGCATCAAAACGCCATAACTTAGTGTAGTGATCAATGGTTTGTAACAAGTCGGCATTGGTGTTTTTTGCGGTGGCGAATAGAACTTTTCTTGGCTCAAAGACAATGGGGGTTATTTTCACAAAGTCATTATCATGACTATAACTTACGAGGCTACTAGTAACTGCTGCTGTTACCAGCTTGTCTTCAATCTTTTTAAACGCATCTCTATAGGTGTCAACTTCTGTAAAGTTACACTTAATATCAAATAGATTGCACAGGTTGCGGAGTTTTATCCCGTATATTTCGTTTTTGATAATCGCTATATTGTGACCTGATAGGCTGATGATATTTTGGGGGATAGGTTCGTCTTTATGGATGAAAACTTGGCCCCAGCCAGTGAGGATGCCTTCTTCGTTATAATCTAAATATTCGGCACGTTCTTCCGAATAAGCGATGAAGGGGATAAGGTCAATTTCATGATTCAGTGTTTTAGGAATAACCGCAGGCCAGTCTAACCGAACCCACTCAATATCCCAGCTTTCTTCAAGGGCGATTTGCTCAAGTAATTCAACCATGAAGCCCGCGTTGTTGTCATTTTCGTCAATAACCATGACGGGAGGGGCGTTAAACATAGCGACTCTTATGGAGCGTTTAGTCTCCATTAAAGAGTTACTAGACAATGCGTCAAGCATTATTAGCTTTGCCAGAACGATCAAAGCCAATATCACTAGGGACTTAAGGTATATTTTATACAAGTTTTAGCCCTCACTTGTATTTACCTTATTATTTTTTTCTCTACTTGGCAATATTATTCGATTGTACTAGAAGGCGTGAGCTAGTGACTTCAGCCAACGCTGAGCTACTGTCGACTCTTTAAAAATTCCAATCGGATAATGGTGTAGGCTGGTTGACCCAGCGTTACGTGTTTGTGAAAAGAAAAGCTGCTCAAGGTAATGCTTCTCTAGTACAGCCATATTGCCTGAGCTTAAAACATAGGCCACTGCTTTGTATCGATTTTGATGCTGCTTAGAGTTCATATAATTTCGGGTTTCTGGCAACAAATCAGATACGCCGTCCAGGTGGACCACGATACTCGGTAAACGATAAGAATAATCGTTGTGCTGGTCATCAAGTATTTTGTCTTGCTGCATGAGTAACTCAGGCGTTAACTCCACATTATAGGGATACACCATCTCAATCAGCGCCTCACCGATCTTGATGATCGAGACACTGTGAGCTTTCCCTTTGGAAGGGGTAGCAAGATTAAATACGGGTTGTTGCTTATCCAAGTGATAACCTCTTTGGTATAACTTCATTCACACGAGGCTATTATAGGAAACAACTGGTCGGACGTTTGTTATATTGTTTAAAATGTATACAAAAAGAGCAGCCCTAGAGCTGCTCTTAAACTTTTTTACATTGTCGAAATGAGAGAATCTGTTAAATCAATAAATTACCTAACTATCTTCATTTCCTTGATTAAATTGCTCGCACCATCAACATGCTCCATCACCCATAGCATGTATGCACTACTGACGTGAATAGAGCGATTTAGGTTAGGATTGTAGTCCCAGTCACCAATAATCGACTCATAAACACCGTCAAACAGTAAACCCACAAACTCAGCATTCGCATTCATCGTTGGTGAGCCAGAGTTACCGCCGGTGGTATCAACAGTGGTTAAGTAGTTAACTTGAACGCTGTTCAACGCATCATCCTTATATTCACCGTATTGTTTGCTCTTGGTTAGCTCTAGCTGCTTAGCAGGAGAGTTAAACGGCTCTTCACCAGTATGCTTTGCGGCTAAACCTTCAAGTGTAGTAAAAGGCGTTGCGAACATACCGTCTTTAGGAGAGTAGCCTTTAACATTACCGTAAGTCACGCGAAGCGTACTGTTAGCATCCGCATAAACGGCTTTATCTTGTGATTTATAGTAATCAATGATTGCAGCCATGTACTGTGGGCGGAGCTTCTTGAATTTGCCTGACTGCTCTTTATCTTCAAGTTCTTTCTTATGATTTTCATCGTAAGTAGCTACTGCGAGTTGAATAAAAGGATCGTCTGACTTTTTGAAAGCTTCTACTGACTTTCCAACCCAGTTTAGGCGAACGTCTTGGTCGGTCAATTCAGTCTCTTCAAACATCTTATCAACTTTGGCGTTAAAGGCTTCTGCATCAAACGTTTTAGAAATGCCCATGTATTGGTCGTAGCTCTTTATGCGGTCTTCAGCAGGTAGCTTGGCGTACTCAGCGACGAAATGTTTGTACAGAGCTTTTTCTACTTCAGCATCCCAGCGACGATTCATACGTTTCAAGCCTTCCTTGATGCGCGTAATATCACGCTCCTGATAACCTGGCTCACGCTCTGCATCCGGCTTTTGAGTTTCAATCGCCAAGCGATACAGTTGTGCTGCTGTTCCAGATAACGTATCGCGACTCATGCCCCATTTTTTCAGTTCAACCGCTTGGTCTTTCAGATCGGCTTTGACTAAAGCATCAAGCTCAGCAACTGCGTCACCATGCTTCTCCTTCATGCCTGGGTTATCAAGCAACCACGCTTCAAGATCGGCTTCAAGCTGCTGTCTACGCTCTAAAAGATCGCCTTTAGCGTAGCTCTTGATCATGCTACCCCAGTTCTTCTCTGCGTTATTCAAACCCGCAAGCGTGCTTGCATACTTAACACGGGCATCGCTGCCTTCAGGGGCGTTCTCTTCAATGATATCGATGTACTTATGTAAAATACCGCGGAAAGTAGGGTAACGCCACTCGAACTGGTTTTCGACTTCTGCGCTGGTGCGATAGCGGTTGGTACGGCCTGGATAGCCGGTAACCATTACAAAGTCACCTTTCGCAACGCCGTCGGCATTTACTTTTAAGAAGTGCTCAGGCTCGTAAGGCACATTGTCTTTTGAAAAATCAGCAGGCTTGCCGTCTTTTCCTACATAAGCGCGGTAAAATGCAAAGTCACCGGTATGGCGCGGCCACATCCAGTTATCAACGTCACCGCCATATTTACCAATGTGTGATGAAGGTGCGTAGACTAAACGAACGTCACGAATCTCCATTTGCTTGATAAGATAATACTCAAGCCCACCGTGGAAAGAGTAGACGTTACAACGATAACCTTCTTCAGCCTCACAGTCAGACACTAATGACTTTTCTTTTTTCTCTACAAACTTATAGCGATCCATACCCGACATGTCTTCATTAAGACCATCGTTAATGGTATCAGTTACATTAGTAACCTCGGTAGTTACATAAACACGAGAGCCTGGTGCTGCTGCTAACTCCTGTGAAAAGTCCTTAGCTAAAAACCCCTTTTCCAATAAGTTATTTTCAGCAGTGGAGTTAAATTGAATACTACCGTAAGCACAGTGGTGATTTGTTGCTACCAAGCCCTTAGGTGAAAGGAAAGACGCAGTACAGCCACCAAGGCTGATCACCGCACCCATTGGGAATTCAGTGAGCTTGGTAAGACTGCTAGGATCTATTTTTAAGCCAGCTTCTTTGAGCTGATCTTCGATTTGTGGAAGCTGGTTGGGCTGCCACATACCTTCATCCGCCATCAATGGCGAAGCCGCTGCTACAGCAGATAATGCTGCAACCGATAATAACTTCTTCATGGAGTGTCCCCTGAAATAATGTTCTGTTCTTTAGTAGATTTAGACCAGCGTTCAATATAAAGGGATCAATAACAATTTCCAGTAGGGTTGGGTAGTAAAATGTAAACAAGTGTTGCAGTAGGAAACCGTAGTGTTGTTCCTTTTCTTGCTTGTCCAAGAAAAGGAACCAAAAGAAAGACACCCCTAGATTAAGGTTATCCTGCGGATAACTCTCTTCGTAGTAAATCAATCACTTAACGCACCGTGAAATACATCCCATCCATGGTCTGAATTTCACTATTCAAAACGTCCTGTTTTGAATTGCTATGATTGCTTTTCTACTCAGCTTAATCTAATGGGGTATTGGGTGTTGTATGATAGTTCATTGACTACTTTTGATACTAGAAAGACCCTGTTCAGTTATCCTATATACTGAATTACTAGTTTCCATCAACCCTAAGTAAGAAATAAAGTTAGATTGGCATTTTCCACATTTAGTAGAATATATAGATGGCATTCCACCATCATGGGACTTCCCAACAATGCCAATACCAAAATGTTGTTCGATTCTTTTTACTTCTTCGGGTGTATAGGTATTAAACCAGCTATATGCAGACTTTAAAATTTTTGAAAATGGGATAGTATTTTGGTGAAAGCACAGAGGGCAGTTAAAAATATAGTCAGTTAACTCATAACTGTGATGAAACGGCTTTCTAGAGTAACTAGGCTTTATGAAGTTTTTTAATATTTCCATTGATGTTTGAAGTAGTGAAGGGTGGTGTGACTTTCAACAAAGTCACACCAAGTGTAGTCAGTTAAACGTTCATTTCAGGAACGTGGTCTGGAATAACTAAGTCCGCTTCTGTTTTTTCCTGAATTTCTTCTACTGATACGCCTGGAGCTCGCTCGATTAAGTGGAAGGCTCCGTCTTTGATTTCCATCAGTGCTAGTTCGGTAATGACACGTTTAATGCACTGCGCGCCGGTAAGCGGTAGGGTACATTTTTTGAGGATTTTAGACTGACCATGTTTGTTGGCGTGTGTCATGGTAACAATGATGTTTTCTGCGCCTGCAACTAAGTCCATTGCACCACCCATGCCTTTAACCAACTTGCCTGGAATCATCCACGAAGCGATATTACCTTCTTGGTCCACTTCGAATGCGCCAAGTACAGTTAGGTCAACATGACCACCGCGGATCATGGCAAAGCTTTCTGCTGATGAGAAGAATGCTGCGCCTGTGGCGGCTGTTACGGTTTGCTTACCAGCGTTGATCAAGTCTGGATCAATCGTTTCTTCAGTTGGGAACTCACCCATACCGAGTAAACCATTCTCAGATTGCATCATAACTTCGACGCCTTTTGGTACATAGTTAGCGACGAGGGTAGGGATGCCGATTCCTAAATTGACATAGAAACCGTCTTCTAATTCTTGCGCCACTCGCATGGCGATTTGTTCACGTGATAGTGCCATGATTGCGCTCCTTATGATTTGATTGTGCGTTGCTCGATGCGTTTCTCAAAACTATTACCTTTGATGACGCGCTGAACGTAGATACCAGGAGTGTGGATATAGTTTGGATCCAGCTCACCCGGCTCAACAATTTCTTCAACTTCTGCTACTGTAATTTTACCCGCAGTCGCCATCATAGGGTTAAAGTTCATGGCCGTTTTGTTGAAGATCAGATTGCCCATAGTATCGGCTTTCCACGCTTTAACCAGTGCGAAATCAGCCGTTAGCGACGGCTCTAGCACATAGTCACGACCATCAATATTACGAGTTTCTTTGCCTTCAGCCACTTTCGTACCGAAGCCTGTCGCTGTGAAGAACGCCGGGATACCTGCGCCACCAGCTCGAATTTTCTCTGCCAAAGTACCCTGCGGCGTTAGGATCACTTCCATCTCGCCAGAAAGCAGTAGCTTTTCGAATAACTCGTTCTCACCAACGTAAGAGCCGATCATGGTGCTGATTTGGCGCTTTTCTAACCATTTACCTAAGCCAAAACCATCAACACCGGCATTATTAGAAATAGCCGTTAAGCCTTTGCTGCCCATCTTATAAACTTGTTCAATCAAGCCTTCCGGGATCCCGCAAAGGCCAAAACCGCCAATCATGACAGTCATATTATCTTTGAAACCTTCGAGGGCTTCTTCGTAACTATTTACGACTTTATTAAAACCTGACATTTTAATTCCTCGTCATATTTTAAGAGTATTAGTTTGCTCGTTATTCGAGCTGCTAGAGCTACTGTCTTTTTGAAAGAAGTGCATTCGCCACACGCGATACAGGCTTTCTTCCTAGCTCATCAGAAATATAGACACCGGCATCAACCAGCTTGTCTAAATCAATTCCTGTCTTGATGCCTAAACCGTTGAGCATATAGACCACATCCTCTGTTGCAACATTGCCCGTCGCACCTGGAGCATAAGGACAGCCACCAAGGCCAGCTACAGAGCTATCAATGGTTGAAACACCAAGTTCTAAGCAAGCATATAGATTTGCTAGCGCTTGTCCATAGGTATCGTGGAAATGACAGGCTAATTTATCCACTGGAACTACCTTAGACACAGCTTCTATCATGGCTTTGGCTTTCGCCGGAGTGCCGACGCCAATGGTGTCGCCCAGCGATATTTCATAGCAACCTAGGTCATAAAGATCTTTTGCCACTTTGGCAACTTGCTCAGGGGCAATCTCACCATCAAAAGGGCAGCCCAGTACGCAAGAAACATAGCCGCGAACTTTTATACCGTTTTCTTTTGCCGCTTCCATCACTGGCTTAAAGCGTTCAATAGACTCAGCAATCGAGCAATTGATATTTTTCTGTGAAAAGCCTTCAGAAGCCGCTGCGAAAACAGCCACTTCTTCAGCGTTACCGGCCAGAGCACCTTCAAAGCCTTTGATGTTCGGCGTCAACACAGGGAAGGTGACCTCTGGGTGAGCTTCTTTCAAAGGTTTTAGAGCTTGCATCATCTCGTGATGATCCGCCATTTGAGGTACCCACTTCGGTGATACAAAAGCGGTCGCTTCGATGTCTTTCTCACCCGCGTCAATCAGGCGTTTGATTAACTCAACTTTAACTTCTGTACTGACAGGTTGCTTCTCATTCTGCAAACCATCGCGAGGCCCCATCTCAACGATGCGGACCTTGCTGGGTAAATGTTCAATATGATCATCGACTAGAACCATGGTCTCTCCTCGATTGATTCTATACTATTAGTCATCGCTAGCGTCGAGGCGTAATAGCTCAGCACCATCGTCAACCAAGTCGCCTGCAGCATAAAGCACTTCTGCAACAGTGCCTGCGGTTGGAGCGTTAATGGTGTGCTCCATTTTCATAGCTTCTAAGATGATTAGAGGCTGACCAGCTTCAACGCTGTCACCTTCAGCAACCTTAACTTCGATAACGGTACCTGGCATTGGTGCTGTTAAGCTGCCGCCAGCCTCTTCTGAGTCACCATCTAAACCGCGTTCGATTTTTTCAAGAACTTGATAGTTGCCGTTAACGAAAATATGCAAACTTTTACCGTCATCAACGACTTTGGCGTTAAAACGCTTGCCCGAGGCATCTAAGCGAAGGTTATTATCATTCAACTCTGCCGCATGAATTTTGATTTCCTTTGACGGAAGCTCCAGTAAATACTGATGATCATGTGTCTCATCACGATAGTGCGTCGTGACAGACACTTCGTTTGGAATACTATCGACATAATCAATGTATTCAAACGCATGGTGATTGTCAGTATTTAATCTCCAGCCGCTGACTGAGTTCCATGGTGAGTAAGGGTCAGCACTTTTTGCCGCTGCTTCTTCAGCTGCTTGCTGGCGCTGCACCAACTGATAAACGGTCGCCGCGACTAACGCGTCCTCATCTGCTGGCGCATCTTCTAAAATCAACTCGTCGCGATAGCGCTCAATAAAGTTGGTGTCCAGATCGCAGTCTTCAAACGCTTGGTTGTTGGCTAGAGCAGAAAGGAACTCAACGTTTGTGGTTAAGCCAACCACTTGATATTGAGCTAAAGCTCCCCGCAAGCGGGCTAGGGCAGCGTTACGATCATGATCCCATACGATAAGCTTGGCTATCATTGGATCATAGTGAACAGAGACTGTGTCACCTTGTAGAACACCAGTATCAATTCGAACATGCTCACTTTCTTCTGGAGTGCTTAGGTGCAGTAAAGTGCCGGTTGCTGGCAAGAAATCCTGACGCGGATCTTCAGCATAAATACGAACCTCGAAAGCATGGCCATTAATTGTCAGCTCTTCCTGTGTTGCTGGAAGCTCCTGACCTGCTGCGACTTTCAGTTGCCACTCAACCAAGTCTTGGCCAGTAATTTTTTCAGTCACTGGGTGCTCAACTTGTAGACGCGTATTCATTTCCATAAAGTAGAAAGAACCGTCTTCGTCATACAAGAACTCAACCGTACCCGCACCGACATAACCAATCGCTTGTGCCGCACGAATAGCTACTTCGCCCATTTTTTGGCGATTGTCTTCGCTCATGCCGGGAGCCGGAGCTTCTTCGATGACTTTTTGGTGACGACGCTGTACTGAACAATCACGCTCGAACAGGTGAACCGCGTTACCATGCTTGTCAGCAAATACCTGAATTTCAACGTGGCGAGGTTTGGTGATGTATTTTTCAACCAACACTTTATCGTCACCAAAAGAGGCTGCTGATTCGCGTTTACAAGAAGCTAAGCTTGATTCAAATTCTTCTGATTTCCAAACGATACGCATCCCTTTACCACCGCCACCAGCTGTGGCTTTGATGATTACTGGGTAGCCGATGTCGTCAGCTTGAGACTTTAAGAAATCAGGTTCTTGGTTTTCGCCGTGATAACCTTTTACTAAAGGTACGCCAGCGTCATCCATAATTTCTTTTGCTGCAGATTTTGAACCCATAGCAACGATAGCGCCCTCAGGCGGACCGATGAATTCAATATCAGTGTCTGCTAACGCTTTAGCGAATCCTGCATTCTCAGACAAGAAGCCATAACCAGGGTGAACCGCTTGTGCGCCGGTTTCTTGAGCTGCTTTAATGATAAGCTCTGGCTTGAGGTAAGAGTCTTTTGCGGGTGCCGGGCCGAGATAAATCGCTTCGTCGGCCATCGCCACATGACGTGCATTTTTGTCGGCTTCTGAATAAATAGCAACCGTACGAATGCCGAGTTTTTTTGCCGTCTGAATCACACGACAAGCGATTTCACCACGGTTTGCAATTAGTATTTTTGTAAACATAGATGCTTCCTTAACTGTCGCTGTGTTCTGGGTTTGAGTCTAAAGAGCCTACTGACCAATCCGCAGGGCGCTTTTCTAAGAAAGCGTTTAAACCTTCCTTACCTTGTTCGCTAGCGCGAATGTCGGCAATGCGTTTTGCGGTTTCGTCTAATAGAGCGGTATCGACAGGCTTTTCTGCGACAGCTTTGATTAAATCTTTGGCAGCTCGAACAGCTTGTGGGCCGTTAGCGAGCAGGGTGCTAATCATGTTGTTGGCTGTCTCTGCTAAATTATCTTCAGCGACCACTTCATGAACTAATCCATACTCTTTGGCCTGTGGAGCCTTAAAACGCTCAGCCGTTAAAAAATAACGTTGAGCTTGGCGTTCGCCAATGGCCTTTACGACATAGGGGCTGATCACTGCTGGGATTAGGCCAAGTTTAACTTCTGATAAACAGAAACTCGCACGTTCAGAGGCAATCACGATATCGCAACAAGCGACCAAGCCAACGCCACCACCAAACGCTGCACCTTGAACCACGGCAATGGTCGGTTTGCTTAAGCTATAGATGGTGTGCATTAACTCAGCCAACCCTTGAGAGTCTTTGTAGTTTTCATCCCAAGTATAATCAGCCATGCGGCGCATCCAATTTAAGTCTGCGCCTGCTGAAAAGCTTTTACCTTCGGCTTCTAACACCACAACCTCAACGCTTGGGTTTGCGTCCATACGACGAAAAGCTTGCGTCAACTCAGCAATCAATAAGTCATCAAAGGCGTTATGGATATCACCACGAGTCATGGTGATACGGCCCACGCCACGACCTTCTGAACCGAGTTCTTTGGTATCAATACTAATGTTTAGTGCTTTACTCATATTAAGAAACCACCTTACATTCTGAAGACGCCGAATTTTGTTTCTTCGGCTTCTTTGTTCATTGCAGCAGAAAGGCCTAAACCTAATACCATGCGCGTGTCGGCTGGGTCGATGATGCCATCGTCCCACAAGCGTGCGCTTGAATAGTAAGGGTGTCCTTGTTTTTCATACTGATCTTCGATCGGCTTCTTAAAGGCTTTTTCTTCATCCTCTGACCACATCTCTTCACCACGACGTTCAAAATTGTCGCGCTTGATTTGAGCCAGAACGTTAGCCGCTTGCTCGCCGCCCATTACAGAAATACGAGAGTTCGGCCACATCCACAAGAACTTAGGGCTGTAAGCACGACCACACATGCCATAGTTACCGGCACCAAAACTACCGCCAACGATGACCGTAAACTTAGGGACTTTGGCACAAGCAACAGCGGTTACCATTTTCGCACCGTGTTTTGCGATGCCTTCGTTTTCGTACTTACGGCCGACCATAAAGCCGGTAATGTTTTGTAGGAAAACGAGTGGAATACCACGTTGTGAACATAGCTCAATAAAGTGAGCGCCTTTCTGCGCTGACTCAGAAAATAAAATACCGTTATTGGCGACGATACCTACTGGGTAGCCATGAATGCGTGCGAAACCACAAATAAGAGTTGTACCGTACATCGCTTTAAACTCATCAAGCTCTGAGCCGTCTACAACGCGTGCAATGATTTCGCGAATGTCGAAAGGCTTACGCGGATCTTTGTTGATCACACCGTAAAGCTCTTCAGCCGGGTAAAGTGGCTCGACAGGTTTTTTAACCGTGACAAAAGGTTCTTTCTTACGGTTTAGATTCGAGACTACTTGGCGTGCTAATTTTAGTGCGTGCTCATCATTTAAAGCATAGTGGTCAGTAACGCCTGAATTCTTACAGTGAACGTCTGCGCCACCTAAGTCTTCGCTCGAAACCACTTCGCCTGTCGCAGCTTTAACGAGAGGAGGGCCGCCCAAGAAAATCGTACCTTGCTCTTTAACGATGATAGATTCATCAGCCATCGCAGGAACGTAAGCGCCCCCCGCTGTACATGAACCCATGACTACAGCAATTTGTGGAATACCCTTAGCAGACATGTTGGCTTGGTTGTAGAAAATACGACCAAAGTGATCTTTATCAGGGAATACTTCGTCTTGCTGTGGCAAGTTAGCGCCACCAGAATCAACCAAGTAGATACACGGCAGGTTGTTCTCTTCTGCGATTTCTTGTGCGCGAAGATGCTTCTTTACGGTTTCAGGGAAGTAGGTACCGCCTTTAACCGTTGCGTCGTTGGCAACGATCATACATTCCACGCCGGATACGCGACCAATACCAGCAATCAAACCTGCTGCTGGAACTTTGTTGTCGTACATGTCCCATGCCGCCATTTGTGAAATTTCTAATAAAGGCGAGCCGACGTCTAGCAACTTACGAACACGATCACGAGGTAGTAATTTACCACGTGATAAATGTTTTTCTTGGTACTTTGGGCCACCACCTTGAGTGATGTACTCCATTTTATCGCGCAAGTCATCAACCAAAGCGCTCATGGCTTCAGAGTTTTCGATAAATGATGCGCTACGCGAATTAATCGAAGATTTAATTACTGGCATATTGAATCCTTAGCTTTTAATCGGAGCTAATTGCACGTGCGATGACCATTTTCTGAACTTCGCTCGTACCTTCATAAATTTGTGCAATGCGAACGTCACGATAAATACGTTCGACCGGGTAGTCCTTAAGATAGCCATAACCACCTAACACTTGAATAGCGTCAGAACACACTTTTTCCGCGACTTCCGAAGCGAAAAGTTTCGCCATACAAGCTTCTTTCAAACATGGTTTTTCAGCGTCACGCAGCTGTGCGGCGTTTAAAACCATATTACGCGCTGCTTCAACTTGCGTGGCCATTTCGGCCAGTTTGAACTGGACTGCCTGATGTTTAAAAATAGGTTTACCAAAAGAGGTTCTGTCTTTGGAATACTCAAGTGCGTATTCATAAGCCGCTCGCGCCATGCCGACCGCTTGCGCTGCGATACCAATACGACCGCCTTCAAGGCCAGAAAGCGCGATTTTATAGCCTTCGCCTTCTTTACCGAGTAAGTTGGCCGCAGGAATTTTGCAATCCTCAAACACGATTTGGGCAGTGTCTGAGGCATTTTGGCCCATCTTGTCTTCGATATTAGCGACAATGTATCCAGGTGTATCGGTCGGGACGATAAAGGCACTGATACCTTTTTTGCCAGCGCTAGGATCGGTTACCGCAAATACAATCGCTATCTGTCCATTTTTGCCTGATGTAATAAACTGCTTAACGCCATTGAGAATGTAATGATCACCTTCTTTGACGGCTTTAGTTTTTAGATCGGCTGCATCAGAACCAGCGTGTGGCTCGGTTAAACAAAAAGCACCCAAAGCTTCACCGGAAGCCATTGGTTTTAAAAACTTTTCTTTTTGCTCATCGTTACCGAAGTTAAGGATTGGCATACAACCCACAGAATTTGTTACGGAGATGATTGTTGAGCAAGCTCCGTCGCCAGCAGCAATTTCTTCTAACACCAGAGCAGCTGCTGTATAACCAATCTCACTTCCACCCCATTGCTCTGGCACTAACATGCCATAGAAACCGAGTTCACCAAGGCCCTTTAAAGCCTCAGCAGGGAAGGTTTTATTCTTATCCCACTCTTCAGAGAAGGGGGCAATACGTTCTTGAACATAGCCACGAGCCATGTCCTGAATCATTGTTTGTTCTTCTGTCAGAATCATAAATCCATCTCAATTTGGAAATATTATTTGCTGCAAATGTTTAAATGAGAGTTTTTATTCAAGAGCGAGACAGTTACGCGCGCAAAACCCTGAGTGCACTCTTGTGCATGATGATGTTTGAGCACGTAACTAACAAAGCTATTGGATAAAAAATCCATTTAAATGAGTTCAATCGCTAATGCTGTCGCCTCACCACCACCAATACACAGTGACGCCACACCTTTAGACTTGCCATACTTACGCAATGCTTCAATTAATGTCACTACGATACGCGTACCCGAACACCCAATCGGGTGGCCCAGTGCACATGCGCCGCCGTGAACGTTAACTTTTGCATGGTCAAGCTCTAGCTCTTTCATCGCGGCCATAGTCACTACCGCGAATGCTTCATTAATTTCAAACAAATCAACGTCATCTTTGCTCCATCCAGCTTTTTCCAAAACTTTTTCCATCGCGCCAACTGGGGCAATAGTGAACTCTGCTGGAGTACGAGCGTTGGTCGCGTGTGCGTTGATTTTAGCAAGCGGCTTCAAGCCACGCTTTTCGGCTTCAGATTGACGCATCATTACCACTGCCGCAGCACCATCTGAAATCGAGCTAGCGTTTGCCGCTGTTACCGTGCCGTCTTTTTTGAAGGCAGGGCGTAACGCAGGGATTTTATCAGGGCGAGCTTTTAGAGGCTGCTCATCGGTATCGACTTCCACATCACCTTTGCGCGACTTAACGGTCACTGGTGTAATTTCGTTTTTGAACGAGCCTTCTTCAATCGCTTTGTTAGCACGCGCTAAAGACTCAATCGCAAAGTTGTCTTGGTCTTCACGACTGAAACCATATCTTTCAACGGTTTGCTCAGCGAATACGCCCATTGCTTGACCTTCGTAGGCATCTTCCAAACCATCAAACGCCATATGGTCAAGGGTTTTACCGTGACCAAAACGTTGACCATAACGTGCTGTCGGTAATAAGTATGGCGCTAAGCTCATGCTTTCCATACCACCAGCAACCATAACGTCATTGGTGCCCGCAACTAATAAGTCATGAGCAAGCATGATGGTTTTCATACCAGAACCACACACTTTGTTCACCGTCGTAGCGCCTGTTGATTTAGGGATGCCTGCGCCTAGCGATGCTTGACGCGCTGGTGCTTGGCCAACGCCAGCTGGTAAAACACAACCCATGATGACTTCTTGGATATCTTCAGGTTTTAATGTCGCGCGCTCTACGGCAGCAGCGATTGCGTTAGCACCAAGCTCTGTTGATTTTACAGTAGAAAGAGAACCGCCGAAGCCACCCATTGGGGTTCGGGCTGCGCTGACAATTACGATAGGATCTGACATAGTTATTACTCCTGTTCAAAGCTTCTGATCTTGCTATAACTTTGTTAAATGACTTTTAAGCTTCCTCGATTACCTGATTGGTAACCTCCGGTACTAAAAAGTCATTTGCCTCGTTCTAGCCACGTCAGTAGCTTTTGTGTTCTGCTCTTTGATTCATACAAAGAAGAGCGTATCAATTTGAGTTTTAAATGAACCTTATTTTTACAGTAAGACATCTAAAATGATTTAGATGAAGCCAAATCGAGGCAAAAGTTAGAGAGAAGCGCGGAGTTTAGTAAGCTAAATGAGCACTTCGAGCTAACTTTTAACAACGAGTTGGCGAATATAAACATTTTATGCTGTTTCGTTGAACAACTCGCGCCCAATTAGCATTCTGCGAATTTCACTAGTACCTGCGCCGATTTCGTATAACTTAGCGTCACGAAGTAGGCGACCAGTAGGGTATTCGTTGATGTAACCGTTACCACCGAGAATCTGAATCGCGTCTAATGCTAATTTTGTTGCGTTCTCCGCAGCGAATAAAATAGCCGCCGCAGCGTCTTTACGAGTGGTCTCGCCACGGTCACAGGCCTTAACAACTGAGTAAACGTAAGCACGGCTTGCGTTCATCGTCGTGTACATATCAGCCACTTTACCTTGAATTAACTGGAAGCTACCGATAGCTTTACCGAATTGCTTACGTTCGTGTACATAAGGAACTACAACGTCCATACAAGCTCGCATGATGCCTAATGGGCCTGCTGAAAGAACGGCACGCTCATAGTCCAAGCCACTCATCAAGATTTTAACACCTTGGTTTACTTCGCCCATGACGTTTTCGACAGGTACTTCACAGTCTTCGAAAACTAATTCACAAGTGTTCGAGCCGCGCATACCTAATTTGTCGAGTTTTTGTGCTGTGCGGAAGCCTTTCATGCCTTTTTCGATGATAAAAGCTGTAATACCTTTAGAGTGAGCTTCCATGTCGGTTTTCGCATAAACCACTAAAACGTCAGCTTCTGGCCCATTGGTAATCCACATTTTATTACCGTTTAGAACGTAGTGGTCACCTTTAAGTTCAGCTTTAAGCTTCATACCCACAACATCAGAGCCTGCACCTGGCTCAGACATGGCCAATGCACCAACATGCTCGCCAGAGCACAGCTTAGGCAAGTATTTTTTCTTCTGCTCTTCGTTTGCATTGCGGCGAATCTGATTAACGCACAAGTTAGAGTGCGCACCGTAGCTTAAGCCGATAGAAGCACTGGCGCGGCTGATTTCTTCCATAGCCACCACATGCTCTAGGTAACCCATACCAGAGCCGCCGTACTCTTCTTCAACAGTGATACCTAGAAGGCCAAGGTCGCCAAGCTTTTTCCACATCTCATGTGGGAAAAGGTTTTCTTCGTCAGTTTTTTCAGCGATAGGCGCGATTTCTTTTTCTGCAAAGCCACGAACCATGTCGCGGATCATGTCAGCAGTTTCGCCAAGGTCGAAGTTAAGTGATGGATACATGTTATTTCCTCTACTAAATCTTTACGATATTAATTATTCGGAGTAATGCTGGCCGTTAGTTTCTCTTCCAGCACATCAAATTCATTAAGTAAGTACTTGATATCTTTAAGCTGTTGCTTCAAGGAGTCGCGACGAACGCTGATTAATTCTAATAAACGCTCGGTTTGCTTTTGTTCGCCTTCCATGCCATATAAGTCAATGATTTCTTTAATTTCGGCTAGTGAGAAACCTAAACGCTTTCCGCGCAAAATAAGTTGCAGCCTTACTCGATCACGGTTGTTATAAATACGATGAACACCTCGTCGAGTAGGGGTGATCAGGCTTTCATCCTCATAATGACGTATCGAACGTGAGGTTATTTCAAACTCTTTCGACAAATCGGTAATGGTGTATTCGGTTTTCTCATCACTCATGAGCATAGATTCCTTAACAGTAACCTCAATATTCTAGCTTACCTTTACGCAAACGTAAACTTCGATAGTTTTTAAATAGAGTGATCAGAGGAGTAGAAATCAAAGGAGTGAAGGGGGGGAAGTGATAAGAATGCTCAAAATCAGATAGATAGTGGCAAAAAATAGAGATAACTTTAATAGTTATGACTAAGCAATTAAGAGTGATGTTTTGTGATGATTTTGTGAACTTTTACTCCCCAAGCCGCTCAAAAAAGTGTAATCTGATTAAAAGTTGAGCAAATCGAATTGGGCATGAATCAAGATATTCTCAAGCAAACACAACTCAAGCGATATTGAAAATAGAAAGCCGATGACTCTTATGAGTGTTCGGCTTTTTTTATGCTCAACTTTTAAGTAAGAACTAAATATATAGAGTTAGTCCATAAGTTAAAAATCAATGTTTCAAAAGGGTATGTATCAATGAAAAGACAAAAACGTGATAAGTTACAAAGAGCTCATGCAAAAGGTTTCCATGCTGCGATGCAAGGACAGTCCAAAGAAGTTTGTCCGCACGAAGATATTAATGCCAAAGAAGAATGGTTAGGAGGGTGGCGAGAGGGGCGCGAAACCTTTACCCAAAACGGAATGAAAAATTACCTGTAAACACTGCACATGAATCAACGAATAAGCCCAGCAATTGCTGGGCTTTTTGTTTTGATTTGGATGATGTTTATTTCAGAGATTCAAATTTAACAAGAAAAAAAACAGGTTTCAGGATGAGATTCAAAAACTCTTCCTCAGGATAAAGTCGGTTAACGTCTTGCCTTTTTATGGTGGCTGAGTAAACTACAGCCACCAAATATCGACTGCGAGTGACCCCGTAAGGTCAGAAGCATAATGCAATTACACGATTTCCATTTCGAACTTCCTGACGAGCTTATTGCTCGTTACCCCACAGAGCAGCGCTCAGCCAGCCGTTTATTACGATTAAATGGGACTACTGGCGAAGTGAATCATAGTAACTTCTTCCAACTGGTTGATTTTCTTGAACCTAATGACCTACTAGTCTTTAACAACACCCGAGTATTGCCAGCACGTTTGTTTGGTAAGAAGTCAAGCGGTGGTCAGGTTGAGATTCTTATTGAGCGAGTGGAGTCAGATCTCGAAGCGATTGCACACGTTCGAGCGAATCGTAGTCCCAAGCCGGGTGCTCGTTTGGTACTTGAAGACGGTTCAGAACTTGAGGTGTTAAGTAAAGACGGTGCTTTGTACGAATTAAAGCTGCTGACCAATGATTGGCATGGCGTGATGCAGGCTGTTGGCCACATGCCACTTCCGCCGTATATCGATCGCGAAGACGAGTTATCTGATAAAGAGCGGTATCAGACGGTTTACAGCAAGGTCGAGGGCGCTGTCGCAGCTCCAACAGCAGGTCTGCATTTCGATGATGAGTTGCTAGACAAGATCGCTGATAAGGGCGTAGATACTGCTTTCGTAACGCTTCACGTTGGCGCTGGCACTTTTTCTCCAGTGCGTGTGGAGAATATTCTAGAGCATAAGATGCACTCGGAATGGTATGAACTCAGCCCAGAGGTGTGCGATAAGGTTAAGTCCGCGCGACAAAAAGGCGGTAGAGTGATTGCGGTTGGCACGACCTCGGTGCGTTGTTTAGAGTCCGCATCTTCCCAAGGAAGTATTCAAGCCGGCTCCGGTGAGACTGACATTTTTATCTATCCAGGCTATGAGTTCCAGTCAGTGGATGCGCTAATCACAAACTTCCATTTGCCGGAATCTACACTCATGATGCTTGTGAGTGCTTTTGCCAGTAGAAAGCATATTATGAATGCTTATAATGAGGCGGTTGCTGAGCAGTATCGCTTTTTCAGCTATGGCGACTCAATGTTTATAACCGAGCCTTTTAAAGGTCAGCACCCTGAAATCAATAGTTTAGTAGGTGATACATGAAGTTCGATTTAAAACAAACTGATGGTCAAGCTAGGCGCGGTCAGCTGACTTTCGAGCGTGGAACGATTCAAACTCCAGCATTTATGCCTGTAGGGACCTACGGTACGGTTAAAGGGCTAACTCCGGAAGAGGTGAAAACCTTGGGCGCTGAGATTATTTTGGGTAATACGTTTCACCTGATGTTACGTCCGGGGACCGACATCATTGAGCAGCATGGTGATTTGCATGATTTCATGAACTGGGATAAGCCTATTTTGACCGATTCAGGCGGCTTTCAAGTGTTCAGTCTCGGTAAATTGCGCAAAATAACAGAAAAAGGTGTTGAGTTCCGATCGCCGGTGAATGGCTCCAAGGTATTTTTAGGGCCAGAAGAGGCGATGGAAGTTCAACGTAAACTTGGCTCTGATATCGTGATGATTTTTGATGAGTGTACGCCTTATCCTGCAACAGAGGCTGAAGCTCGTGATTCGATGGAGCTTTCTTTGCGCTGGGCGAAGCGTAGTAAAGAGGCGCATGAGGCGGGTTTTACAGATAAAGAGCCGACTGCGCTTTTCGGAATCGTTCAAGGGGGCATGTACCCACATTTGCGTAAAGAGTCTTTGGAAGGTTTAACCTCAATTGGTTATGACGGCTATGCCATTGGCGGTTTGTCGGTTGGAGAGCCGAAAGATGAAATGCTTAAGGTTTTGAATCATCTAACACCAGAGATGCCAGATGATAAACCTCGCTACCTGATGGGAGTGGGTAAGCCTGAAGATATTGTTGAAGCAGTCAGGCGAGGTGTTGACATGTTTGACTGTGTGATGCCGACGCGTAATGCTCGTAATGGTCACCTTTTTACGCGAAAAGGGGTTGTAAAACTTCGTAATAGCCACAATAAAACATTCACAGGCCCGTTGGATGATGCGTGCGAGTGTTATACCTGTAAGAATTATAGCCGCGCTTACTTGCACCACCTTGATAAGTGCAACGAAATGCTCGGTGCTAAGCTGAATACCATCCATAATCTTCATTACTATCAAGATCTGATGGACGGATTGCGAAAGGCGATTGAAACAGGTACATTGTCCGACTTTGTAAAAGAATTTTATGCAGCGCAGGATAAAGACGTTCCTGAGTTGTAACTTTTTGATTTTAGTTGTTTTAATTTAAACAGAGGAAACAATAAATGTTATTAGCAACAGCAGGTGCGGCGCCTCAAGGTGGCGGTTTAATGAGCTTCTTGGTTATGTTCGTACCATTAATCTTAATCATGTATTTCATGATGATTCGTCCACAACAAAAGAAAATGAAGCAGCACAAAGAGATGATGGGCGGCTTAGAAAAGGGTGATGAAGTGATGACTACTGGTGGTATCATCGGCAAAGTCAGCAAAATTAAAGAAGATTATGTGGTTTTGAGTTTGTCTGAAGGTATGGAAATCAAATTCCAAAAAGCATCAATTGCGCAGACACTTCCTAAAGGCACGATTAAATCTATTGAAGAATAATGCACAAAGTCCGACAAACGTTGGGCTTTCTTGTATTTAAAAGATTTATAACAACAGGCTAAATTATGTTCGTCAATCAACCAAATCAACAGCAGTTGCCAATCAATACTTACCCAAAGTGGAAGTATGTATTGATCATTGTTTTGTTGGCACTCGCTTTTTTATACGCATCGCCCAATATTTTTGGTAAAGATCCAGCGGTACAGCTTTCGGGTTTACGGGATGCTGTGATCACTCAGGCTCAGCTTGAAGAGATTCAAACAGCGTGGGAAGAAAACGGTGTCGAGGCTCTTAGTGTTAAACCTAAAACAATCGGTGACGCGGGCACTCAACAAGTGGTTGCGCGTTTTAAGAAAGACGCTGACCAACTGAAAGCGCGTGAATTAGCGAATGATATTCTTAACCCGACGCTGAAAAACCAAAATTACGTGACTGCTTTAAACTTAGCTCCATCAACCCCGGAGTGGTTGGCGAATATTGGTGGTGAGCCAATGAAGCTCGGACTTGATTTGCGCGGTGGTATTCACTTCTTGATGCAGGTTGATATGGATCAAGCGCTTAAGCGTCAACAAGATCAATTACGCCGAGACTTTATTGATACTCTAACCGAACAAGAGCCTTCGATTCGTGGCCGCGTAGAGCCGATTGAAAATGGCATGTTGTTAAGTTTCCGCAGTCAGGAAGATGCTGAAAGAGCTTACGAGGCACTATTTAAGGATCATACTGGCAGAATCGATTTGCAGCTTTCTGAAAAAGGTGGCCGCCCAATTATTCGCGGTACTTTAAACCCGCAAAAGCTACAAGAGATCAAAGATAATGCGATTGATCAGAACCGCATTATTCTAAGCACTCGTGTTAATTCATTGGGTGTTGCGGAGCCACTTATTCAGCGCCAAGGTGCTGATCGTATCGTGGTTCAATTACCAGGTGTTCAAGACTCGGCTTTAGCAAAACAGATATTGGGCGCGACGGCGACTCTTGAATTCCGTTTGGTCAATCATGAAGCTGACGTTATTTCTGCGCAAAATGGACGTGTTCCAAGTGGCAGCAAATTGTTTGAGTCTGAGTCTGGTTATTTAGTTGTTTATGATGAAGTGGAAGTTTCTGGTGAACATCTAACCAACGCTACCGCAAGCTATGACCCTCAAACCAATGAGCCAATGGTATCGGTTCGCTTGGACGGCGAAGGTGGTTCTAAAATGACCAGAACCACAACCTCAAACGTTGGCAATCAACTGGCAATGATTCTCAAGGAATCACGACCTATTTTTGATATTAAAGATGGAAAACGTGTACTGGTAGGCTCTGAGCTTGAAGAGCGTTTAATCAGTGCTCCAAACATTAACGGCCCATTCGGAAGCCGCTTCCAAATTACTGGGCGCTTCACTGAAGCTGAAACACGAGACCTTGCGACAAAGCTTCGTTCTGGTGCTTTGATTGCTCCGACATTTATTGTCGAGGAACGAACGATCGGCGCTACTTTGGGTGAAGAAAACATCCAGAAAGGTGTCACTTCCGTTATTATCGGTTTTGCTTTAGTTCTGGGCTTCATGTTGGTGTATTACAAGCTGTTTGGTGTGGTGGCTAATGTTGCCTTAACATTAAACCTTGTCATGATTGTTTGTGTGATGTCCTTGATGGGAGCGACACTAACCCTACCAGGCATCGCGGGTATCGTATTAACGGTTGGTATGGCCGTTGATGCCAACGTGCTGATTTTCGAGCGTATTCGCGAAGAATTAAGAGCGGGGGTACGTCCAGCACAGGCGATCGATAAAGGTTATGGCCATGCACTTTCGACCATTGCTGATGCGAATATTACGACAGCGATTGCTGCAATTATCCTTTTCGCAATTGGTACCGGCCCCGTTAAAGGTTTCGCAATTACCTTGTTCATTGGTATCTTGACGTCAATGTTTACTGCCATCTTTGTCAGTAGAGGTATTGTTAACCTTATGTACGGTGGTCGAACCGTCAAAAAGCTATCAATATAGGTAGAGGTGAATTATGCAAATTTTAAATAAAGAGACCAATATTGATTTCTTGAAGTTGCGCAAATTCGCAATGGTGTTATCTATATTGTTAATTGTTGGGTCAATTACTTCATTCTTTACCAAAGGATTGAACTATGGCCTAGATTTTACAGGCGGTACTTTGATTGAAGTCGGCTATGAGCAAGATGCTGATATTCCTAAGATTCATGAACAGTTAGAAGGGATTGATATCAATGGTGCTGTGGTACAAAACTTTGGTTCAGCCAAGATTGTACAAATCCGTATGCCACAACAGGATCACATCGAAAACGCCAAAGTCGGTGACGAAGTGCTAGCGGCTTTGCGTTCTGGTGGTGATGCTGTGACTAAGCGAGATCAGTCATTTGTCGGCCCGGTCATTGGTGAAGAGCTAAAAGAAAAGGGCGGCCTCGCAATGATTGTCGCCTTAATCTGTATCATGATTTATGTGGCGCTACGTTTTGAGTGGAAGTTCTCTGTAGGTTCGGTCATGGCATTGGCGCATGACGTCATCATCATTGTAGGCTTCTTTTCGATAACAGCGGTAGAGTTTGATTTAACCGTATTGGCAGCGCTACTGGCGGTCATTGGTTATTCCTTGAACGATACCATCGTTGTCTTTGACCGAATTCGTGAAAACTTCTTAAGAATGCGAAAAGGATCATCGGAAGATGTGGTTAATACATCACTCAATCAAACTTTGTCGCGTACCTTAATGACCTCGATAACAACATTGTTGGTATTGTTGGCGTTGTTCTTTTACGGCGGGCAGACGATTCACTCTTTCGCAGAGGCATTAATCGTCGGTGTGTTCATTGGTACTTATTCTTCGATTTATGTCGCAAGTCCTGTCGCTCTATTATTAGGTGTTAAAAAAGAAGACCTGATGCCACCTGAAGTTGAAAAAGAAGGTGAAGAGTTTGATATGCCTTAGGCTGAATTAATGTAAGTTATTGGAAATTTGATATTTTCCTTGAACGGCTTAGAATGAAAGTTCTAAGCCGTTTTTTATTATAATAGGAACTCATATGGCAGATGAAGGCTCGAAAAAAGAATCCGTTGATACCAGTAGTCAAGTAGCAGAGGAAATGCTGAGTGATATGAAGTCAAACCTGCCGGATGCAATTGTTCCTTTATGGCAAAGTTTGGAATCCAATCCTTGGCTATTAGCCGCTTCAGTTGTGGTGGTTGGTTTTGTCATAGCGAAACTGGCTCAATGGATATTTCGTAGTGTGCTTGGTAAATTAGCCAGCAAAACCTCAAACGATTTTGATGATAAGTTTTATCAAATCTTAGCAAAGTCGATTTATGCCATTGTCTTTAATATCGCACTATTATTAGCCGTTGAAGCGCTGAAGTTCTCGTCTTCCGTTGATACTTTTTTAAAGCGCTTTGTTATTACGTTGCTAATTCTTTCTTTGATGGGAAAACTATTAAAGGTCACAAGAATCATCCTCGAAGCATTTTCTCAGAAGGAAAACCGCTTCAAGTTTATTGATGAACGTACCATCCCAATTTTAGACATTACCACTAAAATATTGATTGTCGGTGCCGCTCTTTATGTGATGTTTATTTCCTGGGGAATTAACCCAACGGCATGGTTAGCTTCAGCAGGTATCATTGGTATCGCGGTAGGTTTTGCTGCAAAAGACACATTAGCAAACCTTTTTGCTGGTTTCTTTATCGTTGCTGACTCTCCCTATAAGCTCGGTGATTACATTATTTTGGATACTGGTGAAAGAGGGCGTGTTACTCATGTTGGGATCCGTAGTACACGCTTATTAACTCGGGATGATGTTGAGATTACTATTCCTAACTCAGTCATGGGCAATGCCAAAATCGTTAATGAAAGTGGCGGGCCTTGGGAAAAAACTCGTCTCCGAATCAATGTGGGTGTTTCCTATGACAGTGACTTGGAAAAAGTTCATGATGTCTTGATGGCGATGGTCGCTGACAATGCTGATTTATGCTCAAGCCCTGAGCCGCGAGTTCGTTACCGTAATTTTGGTGGCTCCAGCATAGACTTGCAGTTTATGGCATGGATTGAAAGACCAGAGCAAAAAGGTTTGATATCGCATAAACTTATCATGCAAATTCATAAGTTGTTCAATGAGAACAATATTGAAATCCCCTACAGCAAACAGGATTTATATGTTAAAGAGTGGCCTAGTTCTCCTGAGTAGTTTCTACTTAGTCTTCTGTTCGAGTCACTCTTTCGCAGAGAGCGTGTTGGCTGAACAGGAGACTTACAGTGAGCTTGAGGAAGCATCCTATAACCTATGCGGTAATAGTGAAAGAACCAGGTTGCTGGCACAATTAATCGTAGAAGACTCGGATCAATTGCGCGAGAGCCTTCAGTGCAATGAACAGTTGGCAAGTATCGCTCAATCAAAAGCCGAAGAAATGGCTAGTCAGGGAAAAGTGAGTCACTACGGAATCGAAGGAGGCCCTGACAGAAGGCTTATGGCATCAGGATATCGATTATATTTACCAGACGATGCCATTGAAGGCAATCACGTTGAAGCTGTGCAGGGAGGTTATTCTTCAGCCTATGACGTTTTAGATAACTTCAAAAATTCATACCAACATAGAGTGCATTTATTCGGAGAGCATGCTTTCTTTCTACAGCAAGACGAGATTGGAGTCGGGTATGCCAGTAATTGGGATACCCCTCATGTAGACTATTGGGTGGTGTATATCGCAAGTCAAAAACATCCTGACGCTGATAAAAATGTTAAACCAGCGTCAAGCGAAAAGCAAAGCGATAACAAGTAGTCGTAGATAAGCAGTTCCTGCTTTCTGTGATTACTTTACCACTTCAGGCTTTCTATCCTTTGTCGTATTAACGACTTTGTAACAAGGGACATAGTCTTTGGCATTCAGCTTCATGCGTTTTTGAATCACGAAAGCTTCAAGCAGAGCATCCATCTGCTCCATAATATGAGAGTCTCCTTGAATTTCATAGGGACCATGTTTAGCAACTTCTCTGATGCCTTTCTCTTTAACATTACCCGAGACAATGCCGGAGAAGGCTTTTCTCAAATTTGCGGCAAGCAGGTGTGTCGGTTGATCCTTGCTCAAGTTTAATTGACGCATATTTTCATGGGTTGGTATGAACTCTTCCTGGAATCCCCATAATATTTTTAACTGCCAGTTAAAGTGGTATGCATCGTGAACTTTTTTGCGGTACTCACGCACGTCTGCAACACCTTTTTGCACAGCTTTGGCAACGCCAACGGGGTCATCAATTATTATCTGGTACTTACTTTGTGCTTCTGCGCCCAGAGTGTCTCCAATAAACCGATCAATGCGCTCGAAATAGGGAGCTGATGCCTTGGGTCCAGTAAATATCAAAGGGAAAGGAGTGTCTTTATTATCGGGGTGTAATAGGATTCCGAGTATGTAAAGAATTTCCTCTGCTGTACCGACCCCACCAGGAAAAACAACGAAGCAGTGTCCTAAGCGAACGAAGGCCTCTAATCGTTTTTCAATATCTGGCATGATTATCAATTCATTGACGATGGGATTTGGAGACTCTGCGGCAATAATGCCAGGTTCGGTAATGCCGATATAGCGTCCGTTGTTAATCCTCTGCTTAGAGTGACCGATCAAGGCGCCCTTCATGGGGCCTTTCATCGCTCCTATGCCGCACCCAGTTATAATATCGAAACCTCTTAGCCCAAGCCGATAACCGACTTCTTTGCTGTATTGGTATTCAAATTCAGGTATGGCATGACCGCCCCAGCAAACAACCATATTGGGATCATAACCAGGACGCAGGGCCTTAGCATTTCTTAAAATATGAAAAATAGCATTGGTGCAGCCGTTGCTAGAATTAAAGTCAATCCGAGCATTGGACTCAAGTTCTTGCTTTAGAAATACAATGTCTCGTAGAACGCTAAAAACCTGCTCCTTGAGCCCTTGGATCATGATACCGTCGACCAGAGCTGTACTTGGAGCATTCTTGATTTTAAGTTTGACGCCTTTATTTAGCTGTAGAACTTCCACATCAAAGTGTTTTAATTGCTCATTATGATAGCTAATTTCATCAGTGATATGGGTGCTGTTCAGAACTGCCAAGATACACTTTTTAAAGAGCTGATGGTCACCATCCTTAGAGTCCTCACTTAACCTAGCGATTTCATCGTTTGTCAGTAATTCCAGGCCGGATTCTGCAGTAATTTCTATATCTATGTGCTTCATTAAAAGTTAACTCTGCCTTTTGTTTATTGTTCTACCTTTAATATCACTCTAGTGTAATCACCTCTGGTAAGCAATAGCTTTAATATGACAACGATTATGACAGTTATGTGTCATGAATTAATTATTTGAAGAGCACCTGTCGAGGAGTTTTCTGGTGTCACTTTTTATGGTTGTTCGTCCAGACTTGCTGACGACAACGGCACGATGAAGTTTGTCGTTAGACTCATGGCATAGATACAAGGTGCCATTTTGATGGTGTGTAAAGCCGGTTGGTGCAAAGGTCAACGCTTTTTTGTTCTGAAAGGCAGACCAAGTAACGGATGCATAGTTTCCGGACAGCTTTGATCTGTAGATGAGAGCTTTGCTGTCTTTGGCTAACACGCTCAGTGTAGACCAGTTTCGATTACAGGAACTATCTTCAATTTGACCACAAATGACTAGATACGTTTTGTCGGTGATGGCTTTGCTTCGCGTGGTACTGATGAGTGTTTTGACGGTAAGCACGTCAGTACTAACCTTGTTTTTTTCAATCATATCACTCAATGATGGTGTTGCTACTGCAGTTACGATGCTCAAAATAGCAAGTGATACTAAGAGCTCGGGCAGGGTAAATCCTTTTACCATGATACTTCCAAGTAAGCTGTTTGAGCACACACTCTAGTAAACACCAAGGACTTTGTCTTTAGGAGTTTACGCCTTCACTCTGTAGGAGATTTCTGACTTTAGAGGGGATTATTGTATTCCGAGTTTTTTCATTTTATAGCGGATGGTCCTAAAGCTAATTTGTAAGTGCTTTGCCGCTTCAGTACGGTTCCAACGTGTGTACTCGAGTGCCTTTTCAATTTCACGGCGCTCGATAGCTTCAAGAAACTGATCGAGAGGCTGGTTGCCTCTATCAAGCTCGTCCAAACTATCGCCTGACTCATCAGGACTAGTATCCATGAGAATTAAGTCTTCGGGTTCTATTTTTTCACCTGACGAGAGAGTGCAGGCTTTAAGTAAAGCGTTTTCCATTTCTCGATAGTTAAAGTTAAAGTCATGCTCTAGTAATTTTTTTAAAGTGGCGGGGCTGAGTGATTTATTGCTTCGAAAGTCCTCTAGGTAAGAGTTAGCAATGGCCTCTAAGTCATTTTTACGCTCTCTAAGTGGCGGTATGGTTAGATTGATAACATTGATTCTAAAGTAAAGGTCTTCCCGTAACTGCCCCTGTTTAACGAGTTTACATAAATCTGTTTCAGTACATACGATGAGTCTAATGTCGAGCATGGCGGGTTCAGCGTCATCACCTAGTGAGTAACTTTTGTCCTCTATAGATTGCAATAAACGTTTTTGTAAAGGCAGGGTCAAGAGGTGTAGGTTGCTGATAACAAGTGTTCCTTCGTCGGCACGACTTAGGAAGCTTTGACAGGATTGATCGTTATGAAATAAAAGTTTTTCAAGCGTGGACGCGTCGTGTGCTTCTAAGTCTAAAAAAACGAGGGCGTTATTCGCTCGAGAACTTTGCTGATGAATGACTTTAGCTAGACCTTCTTTCTCGGTGCCAGGCTCACCAATAATTACCACGGGAGCTTGTGAGCCTTTTACTTTGGCGATATTTTTTCTCAAGCTTGTAGCATAGGTGTCGTCACCTGCAAAGACTTTGTAGATAGCTTCCTTCTTAGGCTCCTCTTGTTGAGCGCTAAATTTGAAAGCGTGCTTTAGCAGTTGTCTTAAGTGGTTGAGGTCTATCGGTTTCGATAAGAAGTCAAATGCACCAAGCTTCATCGCTTCAATGGCTTTTTCTGTCGTGCTGTACGCTGTGATTACCGCTATCGGCATATGTGGGTAGTGCTTTTTTGTGTAGCGAACGAGATCCAATCCATTGCCATCTGGAAGCTTTAAGTCCGTTAAGCAGAAATTAAAAGACTGCTCTTCCATGGCTGACTTTGCTTCCGAGATATTCTTGCAACTAACAACGTCTAGCTTCATCTGAACTAAAGTCATTGTTAGCAAATGACGAATATCTGCTTCGTCATCAATGATTATCACTTTGGGCTGCGACTCACTCATTCGACGTCCTTGTTACTGGTAACTATCAAAGCTGATTCGAAAACAAGCGCCACCAAAAGCCACTGGAATACAGTCGAGATGTGCTTGGTTTGCTTCGCAAAGTTCTTTCGAGATATATAAGCCTAAGCCTGTGCCGTCATGGGAGGTGGTATAAAAAGGCTCGAAAATTTTATCTTTTTGTTCGAGGCTAATGCCTGTTCCTTCGTCGATTACATCTAAAAAGAGGTCGCCACTGATGGGGTCTTGCCCTGCTGTAACGTGCAAGCGATATTCTTTGGTGTTGATGTGGCTATATTTTAGTCCATTATCGAAAAGGTTCGACAGCACCTGCTTTAGCTGTCCCTGGTCAAATACAACCATTAGGTCTTCATTGATGTCATCTAGCGTGATAGTTGCATCGATTTTTAATCCCTGATTGTATTCTTTAACAAAGTGAGTAATAAAGCGACTCAGTACGATGGCCTCTCGATTGGGGGCTTTACTTTTGGACACCCTTTGCACATTTTCTATAATTTCGTTAATTCGTTTTGATTGACGCTGAATAATGCGCACCAGTTCTATATCTTCTTCAGTTTTATACTCTTTCTCCGCAAGGAGGGCAGAGGCTTGACTGACGGCGCTAAGAGGGTTTTTAACTTCGTGAGCAATGTTAGCTGTTAGTTGGCCAAGGGATGCCAGCTTTAACTGATGAGCCCGCTTCAGGACCTCGGCATAGTTATCTAAAGTGATCAGTACTTTTTCACCTTCAACTAGAGAAATAAAGCGAGGCAGCAATTGCGGCCCTGTTGTTGTTGCTTTGAAGGCTAAGCCTTCTTCTGACTTGATATTTCCGGTAACCTTATCTTTCTCGTGGGCAAGTTTATCAAATTGATACCAAAGATCATCGGCTATCTGTTTCAGAGGCTTCCCGACCGGATTCTCAGGTAAGCCGAGGCCGTACCAAGCTGTTTGGTTAATGTGTTGCACGATACCTTCTTGATTCACCACCACAACACCTCGGTTCATTTTATCAATGATCTGGCTGTTCAGTTGATGCATTTTGTAAATCGACTCGCTTTTCTCCAGCGTTTCCACTTCATAGTCAGTCATACGGCGAGCTAAAATGTTGGCGAGAACAGTAACCGCTAATATGCCTGCTATCTGGAGACTTAAGTCGGAAAAATCGGCTATTGAAATCGAGTCTTCACGAAAATGGCGGATTAAAACAATGGCACCACACGCGAAAATACCGTAAAGCAAGCCACCTCTATGGCGAGTCAGAAACAAGCCAACGATAGACACAAGTGCCATCATCACGATATATACGGCTGTATTTTGATTGCCGGAATAGGCCAGCAGGGCTATAAACAGAATATCTATTAACGGCTGGCTGAGTGCTTGAATTTTAAACTGATGTTCAACGAATGCTAAGAATAACAAAAGGTTAGCAACAATAAGGTAGCTGATAGCTACAGAGGTGTAGGTATCTACATCGTGCAGTTCCTGTTGAGCTTTGAAAATAAAGGGTAGCAGTAATAGTAGCAATGATAAGGCTAACCTTACTACTGAATAGTATCTAAGGAATTGCCAACCAAACTCAATTTTTTTATTGTTATTTAACACTCAATATCCTTAATGTCATATTGTCATAGTACAGATTAAGTCTTGTGAAGTTTCTTTTCAAGTTTCTAGCTTTAAGACTTTGAAAAACGACGTAATTATTGGACAATAGGCAAATCATTTCGAGTAGAGACAGTCAATGCGTATCGCTCTTGCGCAAAATAACTACATTGTTGGTGATGTTCAGTATAACTTGAACCTGATCAAGAACTCAGTACAAAAAGCCGAAGAAGCTGGTGCTGACATTGTTGTGTTTTCAGAACTGGCCCTATCAGGTTACCCACCCGAGGATCTCTTGTTGAGACCGGACTTGTTCGGGCTGATCGAGGGGGCGCTTTCTGATTTGCAACAATTAAACTCCAACGTCGCCATGGTTATTGGGCATCCGCGTCAGGAGGGCGGTAAAACCTACAACTCGGCTAGCCTGATTCATAAAGGTGCTTTATTGCTGTGTTATGACAAGCAGTTGTTACCCAACTATTCTGTTTTTGACGAGAAGCGCTACTTTACACCAGCTAACGATTGCCCTGTGGTTAACTTTAAAGGCGTTAACGTGAGCATTCTTATTTGTGAAGACCTTTGGTTCACTGAGCCTGCGCAAGTCGCGAAGCTAGCTGGGGCCGAGCTCATCTTAAGTCCTAATGCTTCACCATATTACTATGGAAAGGCACCGGTTCGGGGGGAAGAAATGTCCCGTCGTGCTAGGGAAAACTCCATTCCTGTGATTTATGTCAATCAGGTTGGTGGGCAGGATGAATTGATTTTTGATGGTTGCTCGAGTGCTTATGACTCCAGTGGAGACTGTGTTTTTACAGCTGCTGAAATGTCGGAAGACTTTGCGTGTGTTGACTTTGATAAAGCCACCAACCATTTAAGCGCGCTTCAACCCAGCTCCAAGCAGTGGGATGATGAAGAAGAAATTTGGCAGGCGCTGGTTCTTGGTGTGAAAGATTATGTTGGTAAAAACGGGTTTCCGGGGGCTTTACTTGGCTTGTCAGGGGGCATTGACTCTGCGGTAACCCTAGCGGTCGCGGTAGATGCCTTAGGCAAAGAAAAGGTCAATGCGGTAATGATGCCGTTTAAATACACCTCAAGCATGAGCATCGAAGACGCTAAAGAAGAAGCTGAGGCTCTTGGCATTGACTTCGATATCATCTCTATCGAGCCGATTTATGACGCTTTTATTCAACAAATGTCAGGTCAGCTCGAAGGCACGGAGCTGGATACTACGGAGCAAAACATTCAAGCACGATGCCGCGGTACTATTTTAATGGGATTATCCAATAAATTTGGACGCCTTGTTTTAACCACGGGTAATAAGTCTGAAGTGGCGGTAGGCTACTGTACCTTATATGGCGATATGGCTGGCGGCTTTGATGTGCTCAAAGATGTTTCAAAGACCATGGTCTATAAGCTGGCTAAATACAGGAACACCATTTCTCAGGTGATCCCCGAGCGGGTGATTACACGTCCGCCTTCTGCTGAGCTGGCTCCCGATCAAAAAGATGAGGATAATTTACCGCCCTATGACATTTTAGACGGCATTCTTGAGGCGTATGTAGAGCACGATAGTAGTATTTCTGATATTGTTGCGCTAGGTTATGACGAAGATGTGGTGAGGCGAGTGATTCGCTTGGTGGATATCAATGAGCATAAGCGCCGGCAGGCACCGCCTGGTATTCGCATTAGCGCTAGAGCCTTCGGGCGCGATAGACGTTACCCAATCACTTCAGGGTTTGGCCGACAGTTTAAGTAAGAGTTTCAGAGGAAACAGTGATGAAAAAGATTGAAGCGATTATCAAGCCATTCAAGTTGGATGATATTCGAGAGTCGTTAACGGATTTAGGCATTAATGGTATGACGGTTACAGAGGTCAAGGGTTTTGGTCGACAAAAGGGTCATACTGAGCTTTATCGTGGTGCTGAGTATATGGTCGACTTTCTGCCGAAAGCTAAAGTTGAAGTGGTGGTCGATGATGACTTGGTCGACAAATGCGTTGAAACCATTATTGAGGTCGCTCGGACAGGCAAAATTGGTGACGGAAAGATTTTCGTGACAAATGTTGAGCGAGCCGTGCGTATTCGTACGGGGGAAGAGAGTAGCGAGGCTATTTAGAGTTAACCACAGGTAGCTTCAGAGCAGTTCTGTAAGCATTAAAAAAGCGGTCAATTGACCGCTTTTTTTTTGTCCAACTAAAGAGCGTTACAGATCCGCAAAATCGTAATTAGGGTAATTCAACAGCAATATTTTGCGGTACTGTTGTGCCAATTCTGGTAGCTCTAATACGTTATAAGCTTTAATCAGCATATCTAGTGCATAGGGGACAGCTGGAGTTTGTGGAAAGTTTTCAACGATGTACTTTGCTCTGTTAGCAGCGGCAATGTAAGTATCCCTTTCCATGTAGTATTGAGCAATATGAAGTTGGTTTTCAGCAAGCAGGTTGCGAATTTGAATCATTCGCTTGCGTGCGTCAGGGGCATACTTACTTTCCGGGTAAACTTCGACTAAAGCTTTAAAGTTATCAAAAGCGGCTTCGAGGTTTGTGGTATCGCGCGTTTCTATGTCTGCTTGGAACGTTTCTTTAAAGAAACCAACTTCAGATTCAAAATGCATAACACCTTTCATGTAATAGACGTAATCAGCATTTTCGTGTTGTGGGTGCTGGCGCAAAAAACGATCCGCTAGCGCTTGTCCCGCTTCATAATCTGCTTTTCTAAAATAAGCATAAAGTAAGTCCATCTTAGCCTGCTCAGAGATGCTGCCAAAAGGGTAGCGCGTATCAATCTCTTCAAGCATTTCGATTGCTCGCGTGTAATTTCCGGCACTCAATGAACTTTTGGCACGGTCAAACAGCTGCTGAGCTGTCATTACTTCGAGCTTGGTTTCCTCTTCTTCTACTTCTGGGGTCGTGGAACATCCAGCAAGCAACAAAGCGATACTGGCTAATAGTGCTAAAACGATTTTTTGCATATTAATTCTTTCTGTTTATAGTAAGCCTGATACAATGTGAGTCATTCTAACTGACAGCATGTCATACGCCAATCTTTTTACGCGAATTTACAATGACTACCCAATCTATTGAACTAAGACATACATTTGACGAAAAAGTTTACGGAAAACGCTTAGATTTAGCACTTTCTGAAACTTTTGAGGATTATTCGCGCTCCCGAATCCAGGACTGGGTAAAGCAGGGCTATGTAAAAGTGAATGATGAAGTCATCACTTCCAACAAGCACAAAATGGCGGGGTTTGAATTAGTCGAAGTTAATGCGGAAATTGAAGTGGCTGGTGAGTGGAAAGCTCAGGCTATCGCGCTTAATATCGTTTATGAGGATGATGACCTATTAGTGGTTAACAAGCCTGCGGGCTTAGTGGTACATCCTGGCGCTGGTAATCAAGAGGGGACGATGGTGAATGCTTTGTTACACCATGTTCCTGAACTCCAGAATTTACCAAGAGCCGGTATTATTCACCGCTTAGACAAAGAAACAACGGGTCTTTTGGTGGTTGCCAAAACCATTGCTGCGCACACCAGCTTGGTCGAGCAGCTACAAAAACGCGCCTTTACTCGTGAATACGACGCGTTGGTTAACCGAGTCATGGTTTCAGGTAGTTCTATTGATGTGCCGATCGGTCGCCACCCAACAAAGCGTACAGCTATGGCTGTTATTCCTGACGGACGGAGAGCGATAACGCACTATCGTGTTGCTGAGAAGTTTCTCGACCATACCCATCTAAAACTACGCCTTGAAACAGGTCGAACTCACCAAATTCGTGTTCACATGAGTTATTTAAAGTTCCCGATCATTGGTGATCCTTTGTACAGTGGTCGCTACCGAGTGCCCACTAAAATTACTCCTGAGTTAAAGGAAAAGTTATCTAAGTTTAAGCGCCAAGCCCTCCACGCGAGTCTTCTAGGGCTCAAGCATCCGGCTACTGGCGAATATATTGAGTGGCGCGCTCCAATGCCATCGGATATGCAAGAACTTCGTGAAGCTTTGGTAGAAAACCGTGAGCGTTTTGCTAGTCAAGAAGATTAGACATGACGTTAAAGCTCGTATCTCCTAACTGGTCAGCTCCAAGCAACGTAAAGGCTTTTTGCACAACGCGTCATGGAGGCACCAGTCAAGCACCATGGGATAGCCTAAATCTTGCTATTCATGTCGGGGATGAGCTAAAGCATGTGCAAGCCAATCGCAAGGTATTCTCTGACGTGGCAGGAGTCCATAACCTTCATTGGTTAAATCAGACTCACAGTACCATTTTGTTAGAGCACGGCTCGAATGAAACGCATGGCGATGCTTGCTTTACTTCCGCACCCAACCAAGCTTGCGTTGTAATGACGGCAGACTGCCTACCCATTATATTGTGTGCAGAAGACGGTGGGTGGGTCTCAGCAGTTCATGCTGGTTGGAGGGGCTTGTTAGATGGTATCGTGTCAAAGGCTGTGAAAACCTACACAGGTTCATCGCGACTAATGGCATGGATTGGCCCGGCAATCAGCCAAAATTATTTTGAAGTTGGGCAAGAGGTACGTCAGCGATTTGTTGAGAAAAGCGTTGACTTTAGTGATTACTTTGAGGCCAATAGCGATCAGCGATGGATGTGTGATTTAGCCGGAATCGCAGACAGAGAAATGTCGGTGTTGGGTGTTAATGTGTTTAAAAGCGACCTCTGTACCTATCATCATAACGATGACTTTTATTCTCACCGCCGAGCAACCCACGAGCAGGGTAAAAGCGCTACGACTGGCAGGATGGCGACAGTGGTTTGGATTCAATAGTTTAACAATAATGGACATTCGAGAGCATCTTTAGAGTATTCCCATGACTGATTGGTTTTTCGACAATTTGAGCGTTGTAATTTGGCTTGTAGTTATTGTGCTTGTTGTGAAGGCTGCTTATTACCTAAAAGTTAAATCCAACAAATACAATCATGTCGACTGGGGATCAAAAACACTCAATTTTATAGATGGTTTATGTCGTGGATACTGCGTTAAGTTTCACCGACTTAAACTTGAAAAATTTGATCTGCCAAAGTCTGATGGCGCCATTCTAATTTCAAATCACGTTTCCGGTGTCGATCCTTTATTGTTGATAGCCGCCTGCGATCGCCCAATACGTTTTATGATTGCAAAAGAAGAGTATGAACGCTTTGGACTCAACTGGCTATTCAAAGGGGCTGGCTGCATTCCTGTCGATCGTACGGGTAGAGCTGATATCGCATTTCGTCAGGCAAAACGAGCGCTGGATAATGGGGATACTGTTGCGTTATTCCCTCATGGAAAAATTCATCTTGACGAGGTGAAGCCTTATAAAGTCAAAGCAGGGATTAAGCGCTTGGCTGAACTGACAAAAAAGACGATTGTTGTAGCGCGCATTACAGGCGTTCGTGGGCAAGGCAGTGTATTTAAGCCTTTGTTTCTCAGATCTCACACGCAAGTCATACGTTTTCCTAATATCCCCTACCAATTTTTTAGCTCCGCTGAATCCCTGCAAGAACTCGGTGAGCTTTTACTCGGACACCGAGAAAAATTGACCGCTTTGCCTAAACTTGATTAATTGTTGCACTTGAAAATCTAAAATAAACCCACATTTTGTAAGACAACAACTGATGTTTTTTTATGGCGCATATCAGTTTCTAATTGATATAAACCATTGAGGTCTTACAAATGAGAATGGATAAATTTACCAGTAAATTTCAATCGGCCTTAGCTGATGCACAGTCATTGGCTGTGGGTCGCGATCACCAATACATTGAACCCTTACACCTAATGTTGGCAATGCTCCAACAACAGGGAAATAGTGTTTCGGCAATTTTAAGCCAAATCGGTGCAGCCCCTTCTGTCTTAGCACAAGCTGTCGAAGCTGAAATCGACAAGTTACCTACTGTTTCTGGCAATGCGGGAGAGGTCCACCTATCACCAGATTTAGGCAAGGTGCTGAACATTTGTGACAAGATTGCACAGCAGCGTCAAGATCAATACATAGCCTCAGAGCTCTTCTTGCTGGCTGCCTTAGAAACCAAGTCAGGTTTGAGCAAACTACTAAATCATCAAGGTATTACCAAGCAGTTGGTTGAGGAGGCGATTACCAAGATTCGCGGTGGACAGGGCGTGAATGATCCCAATGCTGAGGAAAACCGACAAGCGTTAGAAAAGTACACCATTGATTTAACGGCTCAAGCAGAAAGCGGCAAGCTCGATCCGGTGATAGGTCGCGATGATGAAATCCGACGTTGTATTCAAGTATTACAACGCCGTAGCAAGAATAACCCTGTGTTAATAGGCGCCCCCGGTGTCGGCAAAACCGCTATCGCTGAGGGTTTGGCGCAGCGTATTATTAATGGTGAAGTGCCTGAAGGCTTGAAGGATAAACGAGTGTTATCGCTCGACCTCGGATCTTTAGTTGCTGGTGCAAAGTTTCGCGGGGAGTTTGAAGAGCGCTTAAAAGCTCTTCTCAGTGACCTATCGAAACAGGAAGGCAAAATTATTCTGTTCATTGATGAGCTACACACCATGGTCGGCGCCGGTAAAACGGACGGTGCTATGGATGCCAGTAACATGCTTAAGCCTGCTCTGGCACGTGGAGAGCTGCATTGTGTTGGTGCGACAACGCTTGATGAATATCGTCAATACATAGAAAAGGATGCAGCCTTAGAGCGTCGCTTCCAAAAGGTCTTGGTGGACGAACCGAGTACAGAAGACACCATTGCCATTTTGCGTGGTTTAAAAGAGCGCTATGAAGTCCACCATGGTGTCGAAATTACTGACCCTGCGATTGTGGCCGCAACGTCTTTGTCGCAGCGATATATTACTGACCGACAATTGCCTGATAAAGCGATTGATTTGATTGATGAAGCGGCGAGTCGTATTCGTATGGAAATTGATTCTAAGCCTGAGGCTATGGATCGCTTAGAGCGACGCTTGATTCAGTTAAAAATTCAACGTGAAGCCTTGAAGAAAGAAACCGATGATAGCTCTGTGAAGCGCTTAAGTGATCTGGAAGGACAAATTGATCTTCTGGAAAAAGAGTATGCTGAGCTGGATGAAATCTGGAGTTCTGAAAAAGCATCTGTTCATGGGGCTCAAAATATAAAAGCTGAGCTGGATAAGGCGCGAGTTGAACTTGAAGCCGCTCAACGAGCCGGAGACCTGACAAAAATGTCAGAGCTTCAGTATGGCAAAATTCCTGAGTTGGAAGCTAAACTGGCGAAAGTTTCTGAGCAAGATACTGAAGAAATGCAGCTTTTGAGAAATAAAGTGACTGACGTAGAGATTGCAGAAGTGGTGTCTAAATGGACCGGAATTCCTGTCGCTAAAATGCTAGAAGGGGAGCGTGAGAAACTCCTAAAGATGGAAGATGCGCTTCACAAGCAGGTCATTGGACAAAATGAAGCCGTTTCAGCGGTATCGAACGCTATTCGTCGCTCGCGTGCTGGTTTATCAGACCCGAATCGTCCGAATGGTTCTTTCCTTTTTCTTGGGCCGACAGGTGTGGGTAAGACTGAACTGTGTAAAACCCTAGCGAAGTTCTTATTTGATACAGAGGACGCGATGGTCAGGATAGATATGTCGGAGTTTATGGAAAAGCATGCTGTCGCGCGTTTGATTGGCGCTCCTCCGGGATATGTGGGATACGAGCAAGGGGGCTATTTAACGGAAGCCGTTCGACGCAAACCTTATTCCGTTATTTTGTTCGATGAGGTGGAAAAAGCTCACCCTGATGTTTTTAACATCTTACTTCAAGTGCTTGAGGATGGACGCTTAACCGATAGTCAGGGACGCACCGTCGATTTCAAGAATACTGTTATTGTGATGACCTCCAATATGGGCTCTGATCTGATTCAGCAGCACAGTGGTGAGACAGTTGATGAGAAGAAAAGCTATGACGAAATGAAGACTATGTTAATGGATGTGATTGGTAATCACTTTAGACCTGAATTTATTAATCGTATCGATGAAATCGTAGTGTTCCATCCGCTAGCTAAAGAGCAAATCAAAGCAATCGCTGCAATTCAGGTTGATAGACTGTTGCAGCGGTTAAAAGATAATGGCTTTGAGGTGACCGTCACGGATGCGTTGTTGGAAACGTTAGCTGAAGCTGGTTTTGATCCTGTGTTTGGGGCGAGGCCTTTAAAGCGAGCTATTCAGCACCGTTTAGAAGACCCACTATCAAAGGCAATACTGTCAGGTGAGATTCAACCAAATACAGAAATAGCGCTAGATATAGAGGGCGATGAATTAACCATATGCTGATCAAGGCCTACAAAAAAGCCCTCGCGATGAGGGCTTTTGCTTATTTGCAGTATTTTGCAATATTGTCTTTTGCGACATTAAGTCGTTTTATCCTATCTTCACCAGCCAACATTGTTTCTTTACCATCAATAATAGCAATCACATTCTGGCTTTGTTCTAGGCTTTTTGCGTTAGTTTTTGCTATCTTACAGTTTTGCTCTCGGATCTTTTCATTTTGCTGCTCAACTTGGTCTATCTTGGCCTGTTGCTCAGCAATGTTGGCTTCTCTTTCTGCAAAGTTACTTGACTCAGGGGTATCTGACTCCAGATCCTGAGAAATACTGTCTGAAGAGTTTGAACTCTGACGTTGGTAGATAGTTTCAAAGTCAGTACCGCGCGGAGGTTTGTTTTGCGTGTACTTGATATTACCTTGACTATCTTTCCATTTGTAGATTGGCTTATCCGCTAAAGCTGCGAAGCTTACCGATAAGGCCAGTAACGTTGTGATAATAAGTGATTTTTTAGCAATCATAATGGTTCTCTTGTAAAAAGTGAGAATTATGCTGGAGTTATACTTTCTTCTTTTACCACTAATTTATTGGTTTTGGCAAATTCCAGCAGTTCTTTAAACATATTAGGGTGCTGTATTGATAACTGGTTAGACATAATAACGGATTTTACGCCTTCATAAACGCCTGGCCTCAATAGGGGAGAGTATATAATGCGGCGGTTTCGAAAAGTGCATAAGTTGCCGCACATCCTTTCTGCCCAGTCGCTGGGGCGAAACTTCTTACCACTCTCGGTAATTCCTAAAATAATCGTTCGAGGTTCTGTTTGTTCATCACTCATATAATTTTACTGAAATGATTTTCACTATTGCTAGTTATGATAAGATGTAATGCATTGATTATAACGCGTTTTTAATAGGTAATACCATTCTATGAAAGTGAAGAAGCCATTAGCGAACCGTCGAGGCATATATTTGCTACCTAACCTGCTTACGACAGCAGGCTTATTTGCAGGGTTTTATGCCGTGGTGGCATCCATGCAAGGCCATTTTGAAAACGCGGCTATAGCCATATTTATCGCCATGATTATGGACGGGCTTGATGGACGAATGGCACGAATGACCAATACTCAGAGTGATTTCGGCGCTGAATATGACTCCATGGCTGACATGGTGTCATTCGGTATTGCTCCCTCTTTGGTCGTTTACAACTGGGCTTTGACCGATATTGGAAAGTTTGGTTGGTTAGCAGCATTTGTCTATGTCATTGGTGCCGCTTTAAGACTAGCACGCTTTAATACACAAGTGGGTACAGCGGATAAGCGTTACTTCCAAGGGTTAGCCAGTCCGTCTGCTGCTGCCGTCTTAGCGGGGTTAGTATGGCTGGGCGTTGAATACCAATGGGATCCAAAGCCCTGGGGTGTCTATATTGGTATTTTAACTCTAATTTCTGGTCTTCTAATGGTCAGTAATTTTCGTTATTCAAGCTTCAAGGAAGTTGACTGGAAAGGAAAGATCCCCTTTATTGGCGTGTTAATCATAGTGCTTATCTTTATTTTCATTGCCATGGATCCCCCATCGGTATTATTTGGTGGTTTTGCCTTATACGCGCTTTCGGGACCGGTAATGACGTTGTGGCGTATGAAAGACATTAAAGAAGAGCGTCGTTTACGTAAAAAAGCAGAGCCTATAGATACTGCTGAGAACGATGTTGAACCTTCTGACTATATTGAAGAAGAAGAAGGCGATAAGAAGTCATAGCATGAAAGCTCTATCCGCTCATCATTATGAGCGGATAAGCATAGTTAATCCAAGCGGTTCAAATAATCTAATTAATACAGCCAATTCTGCTTAATTTTCACTCAAATTGGCGCTATACTAGTCAGTTCCTCTTCCCTTTTTTTAAGCTTTGAAATTAATTTAAAAAAAGATTCAAAAAGGGGTTGCGGGGTTTGATTTAGTGTCTATAATGCGCATCACTTTCGAGGCAAACGAAACATTAGAACGGCCTTGAAGGAGCTCAGGAGGAGCGGTTTTTAAGACGGTTTAAAAAGTTTTAAAAAATGTGTTGACAGGAAGTTGAGGCGCTTTATAATGCGCGCCGCTTTGAACGAAAAGTTCAGGCAAGCCGCTCAGGGAGTT